>CAZECA010000020.1:0-31671 GCA_964510385.1 uncultured bacterium | reverse complement strand
ATGCGGAGATCCCGGAATTCTCCTAAATCATCCGGATATTTATACATGCCGATTACGGCTACATGGCTGCCGCTTAAGATTGCAGCCCGTCCTTTATCTGATTTGTCTGTGGTTTGATAAAAGGGCGTCGATTTCGCAGACTGCTTCCTGTTTTTGCTCATGAATCAGGAATAAGACATATGAGCTGGTTCCGTTGTCAGTTGGTCCCCTGGCCTTATACGGAACAAGATCCTGCCAGGAGACTAAGCATGTAGACGTTTTTCAGTGATCTATTTCGGACGGGAGTTCGATTCTCCCCGCCTCCACTTTAAAGAAAAATTATAAATCAAATATTAAGCAGTCTGTTTACATTCTTTCAGGAGCAGAAATTCCCAAAATATGCAATCCATTGGATAAGATATTTCGCACCGCGCAGATGAGTCCAATCCGGGCTGTTGAAAGAGGGATGTCATCAGTGACCACTTTGCATTCTCCATAATACTTGTGAAATCGCGTGGCTACTTCCTGCAAGTAATTGGAGATGGATTGTGGTTCTAATGTTTTCAAAGCAGAACTCATAATCTCTGGGAATTGATCTACACATTTCAATAGATCACGTTCATATTTGGATGAAATCAAACTTGGATCAAAATCAGTGTTTTTAGCCACGCCCACACTTTCTCCATGTTTAATTATATTGCAAATGCGGGCATGGGCATATTGTAAATAGAATACCGGATTTTTTTCGGACTGATCTGCAGCAAGATCCAGATCAAAATTCAAATGTGAATTCATGTTTCTCATTATAAAAAAATATCGTACAACATCGGTGCCCAAATCTTCTATTAATTCTTGTAAGGTAACAAACTCTGCTTTCCGAGTTGACATTTTCACCTTTTGACCATTTTTGAGTAAGGTAACAAACTGATGGATTAAAAATTTGAAATGATCTGTTGAATAACCTAGTGCTTCAATAGCTGCTATAACATCAGGAAATGTGTCCACATGATCAGCCCCCAATACATCAATAATTAGATCAAAATCTCTATCTATTTTATTTAGATGATAAGCAATATCAGGTAAGCGGTAGGTAGGCTCTTTGGTCCCCTTGATCAATACTCGATCTCTTTCCATTCCAAGATCAGTAGTTTTAAACCACACAGCATTATCTGCTTCGTATATCAAACCTTTATTTTTAAGGTTGTCGATGACCTTATCTACCTCACCAGATTCATAGAACGTTTTTTCATTGGAAAAAATATTGTGATGAATTCCTAATGATTGAAGAGCATTTTTAATATCCACAAAAATAGCTTCTTCAGCTGTATTTCTAAAAATGGGGTCACCTGAGTTAAGTTCTTTTCCTGATTCGTCATGAATCTGTTTTGCAATGTCCACTATGTAATCACCCTGATATCCATCCTCTGGAAAATCTGATGAACCTTGCACCAGTTCATTATATCTTGCTTCCACAGATTGACCGAGCAATCTCATTTGTCTCCCGGCATCATTGAAATAATATTCTCGTGTTACATTATATCCATGAAATTCAAGTATATTGGCAACAGTATCACCGAGTACAGCATTGCGTCCATGGCCGACAGTTAATGGGCCCGTTGGGTTTGCGCTAACAAATTCTACATTAGCTTTTTTACCGCTTCCAGTTTCTGTGCGACCATGATCGCTTCCATTGGTGATGATAGTCTTGATCAATGACTGGTAATAGGAATCAGCTATTATAAAATTGATAAATCCTGGAGGTGATAAAAAGATATCATGAATAAATTCATCTGCTGTCAAATTTGAAATAATCTCTTCAGCGATTTCTAAAGGTGGACGGTTCACTTCTTTAGCAAGCAGCAAAGGTATATTGGTGGAGAGATCTCCATGCTTTTCATTTTTTGATTCAATAACAATAATATTGGTGGATGAAAACCGTGAATTTTTAGTTGCCTCTATCAGCATTTTTTGTAAGTGATTTTTAAGATTCATATTTATAGATTTTTTTGGGTGCGTCCAACCAAAGGCTTTCCAGATTATAATATTCCCGTTCCCTAGTTCTAAAAATATGAACAACAACATCCACAAAATCCAGAAGGACCCAGTTGAAATGTTGGTACCCTTCCATTCTCCAAGGTTTATGTTCTGTCCCCTTGCGAATATTATCCGAAATAGCTTTTACCTGAACGTCGGTATCTGCAGAACAAAAAATAAAAAAATCTGTTACCATCGTGATTTCTCGGACATCTAATGAAATGACATTTTCAGCCAGCTTTTCTAAAGCAAGATTTGCAATATTATCAGCTAAAATATTCGCTTGAGTGTGTGCAGGTAAATTAGACGAAGGCAATGTTATGGAGTAAAATCAACCAGCGGTTTCAATGATCCAAAATCGCTTCCAATGATCACGGTTATATCTACGCTCAACTGTTCATCTGGTAAATGCAAAACCCTAGATGAATTTTTTACATCAAAACCAAAAGATTCAGCTACTATTTTTAATCCATCTCGATTCTCATTACGCAAGATAATTTGAGTTTTGTCGTAGTTAAAGTGATCAGCATTTTCTGAACGAACGACATCCACATTATGTGTTCGCATAAACTCAGATACCTTTCCTGCAAGTCCTGGTACCCCACATCCATTCAACACCTCCACGTCAATATCCAAAACCGGATTTAATTCATAAATATTTACAGCCGGACCAGGAGTCTCAATTGGCTCCGGAAAAGTAACTTTTATAGGAACTCCAGTCTGTATTTGTCTATTGGAAAATGAAAAAATAAATGCAATCAACAAAAGCGATAAAATGACGATACCTGAATTGATGAAAGTACCTTGGATGTCTTTACGCTTTCTTGGACGTTTAGATTTGGAGCTGAAGAAGTGTTTATTATTTTTTCGACGTTTAATCTTTGGCAAGTTTTAATAACCTCTTAAATGAAAATACTGGTTTGGTCTTTGATAAATATGCCTTTGATATTGTGTGGGATAATTATTGAATTGTAAACTGAAAAAACTATTCTCGGATGCTTTGTAATCCAATCCTACGCCATAAAAAACACTTCCATTATCTTGAAATCCCCCCATCGTTGGTTGAACTAGACTGATCTGTGTTCTGAGCGACATTTTGGGCGTCAATGCAAGAGAGAACGAATTGGTATAAGCACCGATTCCAATAGATGTTCCACCCATATTCAGCATTGACATGGAAAAATTGTGGTGAATCTGGATTTGTTGATTATTTAATAGGCCTGGCCCAGCAGTTTTACCAATAATGGCTTCCCGAATATTTTTATTAGGGACACTCGATTTGAATTGTGCCTGAATCATGGTAAAGGCCAAACAAAAAATGATCGTAAAAGTAATCTTTTTCATAGGATTAATTTCGCTTTATTTTGCTCTCTTATGCAATCCTTCAATTAGAGATTAGTTTCGTTCTTTTATGGTTCCTCCACCTAGACAAATATCTGCCAAATAAAAAACGGTTGCTTGTCCAGGTGTAACCGCAAATTGAGATTCCTCAAATTCAACTTGAACCATATCATTTTTCAATTGAATTGAACAATCTTTATCCAACTGTCTGTAGCGGATTTTTGCTTTTAGCTCCTTTTGAGATGGAGGGTCCCCTGAAACCCAGTGGAGATTTTCCACGATTAATTGTGAATGATATAATTCTGGGTGATCGTGCCCCTGCCCAACAATTAATTGATTCTTTTCAATATTCTTATCGATTACATACCACGGTTCTCCTTCTTCACCATGTCCTCCACCAATTCCCAGGCCTTGTCGTTGTCCCAGCGTATAAAACATCAGTCCATCATGTTGACCAATAGTCTCTCCATCGGTGGTAACTATGTCTCCCGGGTTTGATTCAAAATATTGGTGCAAAAATACATTGAAATCTCGCTCGCCAATAAAGCACACACCCGTACTATCTTTTCTATCATGATTGGGAAGCCCTTTCTCTTTTGCTATGGAACGAACCTCATCCTTTTTCAATCCACCAATAGGGAATATAGCTTTTGACAATTGATTCTGATTCAACATGTAGAGGAAATAACTCTGATCTTTATTTTCGTCAACCCCTTTTTGCAGCCTCATAGATCCGTTGTTTTTTTCAATTCTTGAATAGTGACCTGTGGCCAAACGATGAGCCCCTAATTGCATTGCATAATCCAGAAATGCATTAAACTTTATTTCTTTATTGCAGAGAGTATCCGGATTAGGTGTCCTGCCGATTGAATATTCCTTTAAGAAATGATCAAAGACTTTTTGACGGTATTGTTCAGAAAAATTGACAGTTTTTAACGGTAGACCTAAATGATTACAGGCAAGAAGGGCATCGTTGTAATCCTGTTCTGCTGTACAGTATTCACTGTCTTCTTCCCAGTTTTTCATAAATATACATTCAACATCGTATCCCTTTTCTTTTAGAAGTAAAGCAGAGACCGCGCTGTCTACACCTCCGCTCATACCCACCACTATAAGTTCAGACATATATCAGGCCGCGGATCTAATCTGTTTGAGAGAAGATGATACTGCGTCTATAAGGATAGATACTTCTGCCAATGTATTTCCTGTCCCAAAGCTGATACGCAGGGTACTGATATTTAGATCATCAGAAACTCCCATGGAAGAAAGAACGGAAGAGGGCTTTATATCCCCAGAAGAACAAGCAGAACCACTTGAAACGGAGACTTTTTTCTTATCAAGATGTATCATTAGTAGGTCGTTACGAATTCCAGGGAAAGTGACGCTAACCAATCCGGGGATGCAATCTGTGGGGTGTTGATTGAAAACAACATCGGGGCAGGCAGAACGTAATTGTACTATGAATGAATCTTTCAGTTTTTTCAAGTGTGGTTGAGAATTTTTTACACTTTCGGTAGAGAGTTCCGCAGCCAATCCCATACCAGCAATGCCAACGGTATTTTGTGTTCCCGCCCTTAATGATTGTTCCTGGTTGCCGCCAAGGATGAGCGGTTTTAACGACATCGCTTTTTTGAAATACAGCGCTCCAACTCCCTTTGGCCCGTAAAATTTATGGGCGGAAAAACTCATCATATCCACACCAAGATTTTTTGAATTCACTCCTATTTTCCCTAAAGCTTGGACCGCATCTGAATGAAAGGGAATGTTATATTTCCGTGCTATTTCACTAACCATTTTAATGGGCTGAATCGTGCCAACCTCATTATTGGCAAGCATGATTGTTATCAGGCCGGTATTATCTGTAATAGATGTTTCAACATCCACTGGATCTATCATTCCATTTTGGTCCACTCCGACCGCAGTGTAGGTAATACCAAATTCTTGCAAATATTCTAATGTGGTCAATATAGCCGGATGTTCTATGGCAGATGTTACAACGTGCTTTTTATGTTCATGTATAAGATTCCATAGGATCAGGTTATTAGCTTCTGTCCCTCCCCCTGTAAAAATAATCTCATTGGAATTACATTCAATGGATTTGGCCATTTGCCCCCTTGCTTTTTCGATCAAAGCTCTGGCTTTCTGACCGGATGAGTGAACGCTAGACGGATTGCCAAAATGGTGTTCTCCCACTTCATCCATGAGTTCTTTTACATGAGGATGCAAGGGTGTAGTGGCGCTGTGGTCAAAATAATGCATTTTAGATTGTTTTAGTTGATAAAATTACAAAATAACGAGTATTAAACGTCGTTCCGGATGGCGGCGAATTTAACTGTATTTTGTAGGTTTTTATAGAAGGGGGGCTGTCTACTCTCCAAAAGGTCAATAGTGGCGGACTGGTCATAATCATACCGGACAACATCCCATTCATATTTTTTGCCTTCTACGGTAAGAAAGGCTACTGATCCCCTTGGATCCTCATCAAAAGGGAGTCCAGTTGCACCTTGACATAAAATTGACAGATTTTCATGCGTTTCATTTCGAGGCGTGTGGACATGTCCATGAACAAATACAAAGGTTTTCACATCGGGGTGAGCGTTTTGTACATGGTTCCTCCAATGCATTGCTTCATCCATAGTAGGGGGAATATCATCTCGCTGGTACCAGGCATGGGTAAACTCAATTAAGGTATTGTCAATGATCTCCCGGTAGGCAATCTTCATTGATTTTGTAAAATCTACTCCTGTTTCCCCCACTTGGTCAGATGTCCATTCTTCATTTGCCACTATGGCCTGACAGATAGGGTCATCCGGGTTCATCCCCTCAAGTGATGGCCTTTCCTGATCCCAGAGCCGTTCAATCAGATAGCGGTCATGATTTCCTCTAATGAAAATGCAATTTTCTATGGACATCAAGATATTAAGAGTCTCTTTAGGTGAGGGCCCTAGAGCAAAGCAATCTCCCAGACAGATCTTTTGATCCACCTTTTCTCGAGACTCAATAATCCCTAAAGCCTTTTCTAAAGAGGCTACGTTCGAATGAACATCAGTAATGATTGCAAAAGTCTTACTCGGCATAAGTAGGAAATATACCGATATGAGAGGAATTAATACAATAATAGAAGGATATTTCTTGTTGTGGGTATAATATTGCTATTAAAATAATATTTACTTATGGAACAATTTAACTTATTGATCGCCGGTTCAATTGCCATAGATACCATTGAAACTCCATATGACAAACGAGAGAATATTATTGGGGGATCAACTACGTATTCCATGGTAGCAGCTAGCAGGTATTGTCCTACAAGTATTGTGGGGATCATTGGTTCTGATTTTCCAGAAGAAGGGCATGAAATCTATCAATCTCATTCAACCAATTTGAGAGATGTTCAGACTGTTGAAGGAAACACATTTTCGTGGGGAGGGCGATACAGCGAAAATTGGGATGATCGTGAAACTCTGTATACGGAATTGGGTGTCTTTGCTGATTATGAACCAAAGCTATCAAGGGAGAATTCACATGTGCAAACAGCCCTCATGGCAAACATTCATCCTGCGCTTCAATGTTCTATAATAGAGCAGTGTCACGGCGAAACTATCATTTTAGACACCATGAACCTTTGGATAGAGAAAACACGGGATCAGTTAAATAATGTGCTAACATTAACCGATATATTATTATTGAATGAGAGCGAATCAAATCTATTAAGCGGATCAAATGATATTCGAACGGCAGCTCTTATATTTATGGAACAAGGAATATCAACCGTTATTATCAAGCAAGGGAGCAGGGGGGCTCAATTATTTACCCATAATGACCATATTCAAATCGGAGCGTTTCCTGTTGAAGCTGTGATTGATCCCACAGGCGCCGGAGATGTATTCGCAGGTACATTTGCAGGTGTGATTCATTCTGGAGGAGAAATAGATGAAGCTCTAATTCAGGCATCTGCATTGGCTTCCATATCCGTTGAAGGGTTCGGAATTAATCAATTACTTCAGTGTTCGGATGATCAATTAGCTTACAGAGTGGACTTTCTTAAAGGGACCCTTGATCTTTGAAAAGCCGTTGATAGAGGCTATTTTCCAGACCCAAATTGATAAAGAGGTATTATGTTAAATAAACGTATTGGACCAGCAGTGTTAGCCATGTTGAGTGTATTCAGTTTTTTAGGCTGTCCCAGTGAAGAATACACATCTGCAAAACTGTATCTACAGCAGAATGATTATCCAAAAGCAGAAGAGTATCTTGAAAAAGCAATGGGCGTGGAAATTGATAACCCGGAAATACCTTTTCAGTTAGGGTACCATATTTATGGACGTGATGGTCGCTGGGAAAAGATGAATGAAGTTTTTGATAAAGCATTAGCCATGGATCCACAGGCAAAGATACTGGATGGACGAACAGTGCTGGAATTTGTGGATATTTCTAGATATGAATTTTGGAGCGATGAATACAATCGCGGTGTCAAAATGTATAATTCGGCAAAGGGTTTAAATGAAGATGAGAGAAACAGTAAAATTCTTGAAGCTCTTGAGTTGTTTAGAGTGGCAAATGTAATCAAGTCAGATGAAAGTTTAAATTATACAATGATGGCCACATGTTTGTATGAGTTAGGTGATTCCAAACAAGCTGCAAGTAAAATAGCTAAGGCTGTAGAAATTGCTCCAGAAGATTTTAATGCTAATATGGCTGCAGGACAGATTTTTTCTCGAAATAATGAGCCTGAAAATGCGTTACCTTATTTGACCAAGGCTGTGGAACTGGAGCCTACCAACAGTGCAGCAATTCGAAACTTAGCACAAACCCATTATGATTTGGGGGATACGGATGCATCCATTGCTACTTATGAGAAAGCCATACGGTCTACTGTAGATATAAAAGAGAAAGCAGATTTACATTTCAATTTAGGTGTACTATATAACCTTGCAGGCAATTTTGATGCTGCTGAAGATAATTTTATATATGCATTGGATCTTAACCCTAGTGATGTAGAGGCCATTGTTGGGATGGCACAGACATTTGAAAGTAATGAAAAATGGCGTAAGGCAGAGAAATTTTATAAAGAATTAATCTATCTTGAGCCTGAAGTTGCGTCGCATTACAGAGGAATGGCCCGTGTCTTGTTGCAACAGGGGAAACAGGAAGAAGCAACTCGTTTTTTTGAAAAATCAAAAAAATATGATTGATAGATAGATCAATAAAAGATTTTGAGATCCCCTGATTATTTAGGGGATTATTTTATCCTAGTTTCTGTCGCTTATTCAGATAACTGTTCAAAACAATATCCAGATTTTGATCCGTGAATACAGGAACATAGTCGATCAACAGTTCCCTGCATTTCCGTTTATAATTTTTCTGCATTTCATTGATCCGAGCCTTGTAGGCATCCTTGATCTGCCATGGCTCGGTGGTGAGTTGTGACCCTGTTTCCATATCCTTAAATCGGGTTCTGGTGCTGAAATCAAATTCCAGTTCTTTTCGGTCTAGGACATGGAATAATATGACCTCCTGCTTATTATGTCGAAAATGTTTTAGCCCGCTTAAAATAGATTGTGGGTTATCCATCAGGTCTGAAATAAGAATGATCAACCCTCTTTTTTTAATACGCTCTGCCATTTCATGAAGGACTGAGCCGATAGCGGTATCAGTACCAAATTTAGGTTTTTCAAGTTGTTTTAAAACGGTGTTTAGATGGTTGGGAGTAGAACGGGGAGGAATAAATTTTTTGATCTTTTCATCAAATAAAATAAGCCCCACGCCGTCACGCTGGTTTAGCATAAGATAAAAAAGTGCCGCAGCCATGAAAGATCCATAATCTAGTTTAGTGATTTTTGTATGAGAATATTTCATGGATCGGCTTGTATCCAGTAAAATGTATGCTTTTAAATTGGTCTCTTCTTCGTATTGCTTTACATAGTATCGATCGGTTTTTCCAAAAAGCTTCCAATCAATGTGACGAATCTCATCTCCTGGTCCGTAGGCCCTGTGCTCAGCAAATTCAACACTGAATCCGTGATATGGACTCTTGTGTTGGCCTATGATGTATCCCTCTACCACCAGTCTGGCCCGAAGAGCCATGTTGTCTAGCTTGGCAACGGTTTCTGGCTGCAAATATTTTTTTTTATCGAGAGCCATCAATTCTCTTGGATTAATCTTATAATAATTTCATCAATGTTAACACCCTCGGCTTCGGCATTGAAATTTGTAATTAGACGGTGCCTTAATACTGGTAATGCCAATTCATTTATATCGTTGATATCGGGCGTAGGGCGGCCCTCAAGTGCTGCTTTTCCTTTTGCGCCCAATATCAAATATTGAGAGGCTCTGGGGCCGGCTCCCCAATCAACCCATTCTTTAATATACTCCGGTGATGTTTCTGAATTTGGTCGGGTGTTCCCAACCAGATCCACAGCATATTCCACTACATTATCAGCGACAGGAACACGCCGGATCAAATCTTGAAATTCCAATAGCTCTGATTTAGTAATCATGGATTTGAGAACTTCTTCATTTCCTCCGGTAGTTGTGCGTACAATGGACACTTCATCATCCCGGGAAGGATAAACAATTTTTATGTTGAACATGAACCGGTCCAATTGTGCTTCTGGGAGAGGGTAGGTCCCTTCCTGCTCAATGGGATTTTGAGTTGCCAAAACAAAAAAAGGTTCATCCAGCGTGTATGTCTGGCCGCCAGTTGTAACATTATGCTCTTGCATCGCTTGAAGAAGAGCTGATTGTGTTTTGGGAGGAGTTCGATTGATTTCATCCGCAAGAATAATATTCCCAAAAACGGGGCCTTGAAAAAATCGAAACTCTCTTTTACCCGTAGAATGATCTTCTTCAATAACTTCAGTGCCTGTGATGTCACTCGGCATAAGGTCTGGAGTAAATTGGATTCTGCTGAATTTAAGATCAAGCAATTCTGCCATAGATTTGATGAGCAGTGTTTTAGCAAGTCCCGGTACGCCCACTAGCAACGTATGCCCTTTGCAGATCAGGGCAATAAGAAAATAGTCAAGTATATCTTGCTGGCCAATAATCACCTTCCCAATATCTGATATAAATCGTTCCCTGAAGTCAGAGAGGGCGTGTACAAGTTTTGAGTCGTTTTGAGTCGTCATATTTTCATCCTGATTCAATGATTAAAATAGGTCTATAACTTAATGGTGAAGCTAAACTGAAACAAATCTTAAAGTCTTGCCAACCCATTAGAGATAATCGAAATTCATCCCCCATGTCAAACGTAAAAGAACTCAAAATTGCCTTGGTTGGTCTAACTCTTGAACAATTATCTGACCAATTGGGAAGTCTGAACGAACCAGCGTTTCGGGTAGAACAATTATTTGGCTGGCTCTATCGAAGCAGGGTGAATTCATTTTCTGAAATGAGAAATATCCCCAATAACCTGAAAAAGAAACTGGAAGATTCATTTATTATCCATCCATTGAAATTGATCCATGTAAATGGTTCATCATCTGAGCCTACACAAAAGTTCCTTTTTGAACTGCAAACCGGTGAAAAGATCGAATCCGTATTGATGAAGGAAGGTAAACGAAATACGATTTGTGTTTCCTCTCAAGCAGGGTGTGCTGTGGATTGTGATTTTTGTGCAACGGCCTCAATGGGCTTTCAGAAAAATCTCTCAGCCGGAGAGATCATTGACCAGTTTCTGCAGGTGAGCCAGCATTCAGAAGCACCCATCACAAACGTTGTATTCATGGGAATGGGTGAACCGTTCTTGAATTATGAAAGAGTTATTAAAGCAGCAGATCTAATGAATGATCCAAATGGGATCAAGCTGGGGGCTCAGCGGATCACCATTTCTACAGTGGGAATCGTGCCTAAAATCCAGCGATATGTAAAAGAAAAGCACCGCTATAAACTGGCCATCAGTCTGAATGGATCGTCCCAGGAGAGCCGTTTGAAAACCATGCCCATTGCAAAGAAATATCCTTTGAATACATTATTGGAATCTATCGATGAGTATTCGGCCCGTTCCCGTTACCCAGCAACTCTGGAGTATGTATTGATGTCCCATGTAACAGACTCCATTGAGGATGCGCAACAATTATTGGATATGTTAAATGGTCGCCGTTGTAAACTGAATATAATCCCCTATAATGAGATTGGTGGAAAATATATTCGTCCTAGTGACCATCGGATTGAATCATTCATCAAAGCGTTAGAAAAAGCACGATTTCCGGTGACGGTTCGATGGAGCAAGGGAACAGATATTTCAGCGGGATGTGGTCAACTGGCAATAATGGAATCGCCAGTATAAATAGTTTTATATTGTAGGTAGTATGTCCGTAAAAATTTTAGATAAAATTAAATCAATCGAAAGTGAGATTATCTCCATTCGCCGGGATATACACCAGCACCCTGAACTGGGGTTTGATGTCCATCGTACAGCAGGAATAGTTGCAGATAAGCTCAATAATCTTGGGATAGATGTGAAAACCGGTATTGGAAAAACGGGTGTTGTGGGTGATCTAAAATGCGGTGACGGGCCTACCATCGCCCTCCGTGCCGATATGGACGCCCTGCCTATCCAGGAAACAGGGGACATTGAATATATTTCTAAAAACGATGGCGTGATGCACGCCTGCGGGCACGACGGCCACACTGCCATGCTCTTGGGAGCAGCAAAAATTTTAGCAGATGAGCAAGATAAGATAAGTGGGACAATACGTTTTCTGTTTCAACCTGCTGAAGAAGGCGAGGGAGGCGCAAGATACATGATCGAAGACGGCTGTTTGGATGGAGTAGATGAAGTTTATGGTGTTCATCTATGGAATTATCAAAAATATGGTGAAGTGGGAGTAAAAGAAGGCCCGATTCTGGCAGCAGCCGATGAATTTGAAATCATCATTCATGGTGTTGGCGGCCATGGCGCCACTCCCCAGGGATCTGTGGATGCAGTGGTGGTTTCAGCCCATTTGGTCACCGCATTGCAGACTATCGTTAGCCGGAACACCAATCCCCTGGAGAGCACAGTTGTGTCAATCGGAATGATTAACGGAGGATATAATTTCAATATTATTGCTGATGAGATTGTTCTCAAGGGGACCGCTCGGGCTTACACAGAAGAGAATAGAGAGCTTATCAAAGAGAGAATGAAAGAGATCATTGATGGGGTCGGTCACACTTTTGGAGCTACAATCGAATTTGATTACAGGGATGGATATCCCCCAACGGTCAACGATGAAAAGTCGTTCAAGAAATGCCTCTCAGCTGCAAAAACAATCGTAGGGGATGGTGCAGGATACCCCTATTTATCCATGGGTGGTGAAGACTTCAGTTATTATGCCCAAAAGGTTCCGGGATGTTTTTTCTTTGTAGGGTCCGCTCCGGAGGATCAGCCTTTTAGAAGCGTCCCTCACCATTGTTCCCATTTTGATATTGATGAAAGGGCGTTGTTGGTGGGCTCATCGATCTTTGTGCAGTTGATCAAAGACCAGTTGGGTTAGTATCCTACAGCTGTATTTTCACCACGGCTGTCGGCCCCTCCATAATAACCATTATCCAGAACCATAATACAATTGGCCTCTCCCCAATATTTCCAAGGATGAACTTTTACTATATGCCCTTTTTGTTGCAGTTTATTGCTCACATCTTTGGATAATCCATTCTTTTCATAAAATAAAATATCTGGTAACCATTGTGAATGTATTCTTGGAGATGATACTGCCTCTTGGATATTCATTCCATGAATGACCACATTTTGAATTATCTGTAATACTGTAGTGATTATGGTTGATCCTCCAGGAGAACCCAACAAAAGATAGGGTTTCTGGTCTTTCAACACAATTGTAGGGGTCATAGAACTTAAGGGTCGCTTTCCCGGCTCAATTGCATTGGCCTCATTGCCCACAAGGCCGTAGATATTTGGTGTCCCAGGTTTTGAAGAAAAATCATCCATTTCATTATTCAAAAAGAAACCCGCTCCTTCGACCAAAAATCCTCCTCCGTATGACCAGTTAATGGTAGTGGTAACTGCCACAGCATTGCCATCTTTGTCGATAACTGAATAATGTGTTGTCTCCCTACTCTCATAAGCAGATGGAGGTCCGGCATAGACATCAGCGCTAGAGGTAGCATGGTTCATTAAGATATCATTGATTCGTTGATCAGCGTATTCTTCAGATATAATCATTTGTACTGGTACATCCCAAAAATCAGGATCGCCCATGTGTTCTGCTCGATCTGCGTATGCTCGGCGCTCAACTTCCGTTAAGAGATGAATATATGCGGATGAGTTCCATCCCAATGTGTCCAGAGGGTATTTTTCTAGCATGTTAAGCATATGAATCAGTAATGCACCGCCGGAACTGGGGGGCCCCATAGAGATTATTTCCAGATCTTTAAATGATCCAATAACCGGTTCACGGTATACGGAACTATAGTTAATTAGATCTTCATGAGTGATCAGCCCGGTTCCTTTATTCATTTCCTGAACAATATAATCAGCAGTTATTCCAGTATAAAATCCATTTCTGCCATACCGTGAGATTCGCTTAAGGGTTTTGGCAAGATCTTTCTGAATTAAACGATCACCCTCTGCCCATGGATTATTATTTTTCCGAATGAAGATTTCTTTAGCAGCTGCATTTTTTTCAAATAATTCCTTATTATCATTTAAGCGGGCTGCTTCATAGTGTGATAATTCAAACCCTTTTTCTGCCAGTGCGACGGCAGGCGCCAGTAATTCGCGACGTGAAATATTTCCAGATCCATGATCATTCCAGGCGTTTAATAGACCATCCACGGTTCCTGGAACCCCTACAGCTGCACGGGTGCGCAGCGACATATTTTCAATGACATTTCCATTAGGATCAAGATACATATTCCTATGAGCTGCAGCTGGTGCCATTTCCCGGTGATCCTGCGTAAAAACAGTTCCGTCTGACATATGAGCCGCCATGAAACCACCGCCACCTATATTCCCATCTGAAGAAGAAGTAACGGCCAAGGCAAATCCGACCGCACAGGCAGCGTCCACTGCGTTTCCTCCTTGCTTCAGGATCTGGATACCAACTTCAGACGCCTGCCGGCTTGTGGAGACCACCATCCCATTTTGTCCATGTACCGGATAACGGCTAGAAGAAAAATTCATATTTACGAGAATTATGAATAGGAAAATATTTCGGGTTAGTTTACTCATTTATCCATTCAATTATTTTATTAATTCCATGCTTAACAGAATCGGCACAGTCACCCAGATCCTTCATAGAGAATTCTAGTTCTGAAGGGACTTCTTTGCTAATAGATAGTGCATTCCCACCATCAAAATTAACATACGCCAGCCTGGCATTTAACTCATTTTCTGGCCGACCGAAAGCGTTCCCAGGTAGTAAGGCGACCCCAGTTTCATTCAAAAGTTTTTCGCAAAGAGAGGGAGAATCTGCAACTCCCACTGTATTGAGTTTATCACGATTACCTGAAAAATCCGGGAATAGGTAAAATGCGCCTGAAGGCGAAAAAACATTTATATGTGCTGCATTCAATGAATTAGAACAATAATTGCCGATGGTTTTAAGGATACGTCTGCAATGAAATAAATAATCATTTACTGTTTCTTGATCTGTATATGCAGCCACTGCAGCATGCTGGATTGGAGCAGAAACGCATGAATATGTATCGCTGGCAATGGAAGAAATGGCATCCTTCAGCCAGTATAATTCCTTTGGAAAAGCAAAATGTCCTAACCGCCATCCTCCAGCGCCACACCACTTTGACAAGCCTGAGCTCACGATGGTCCCTTCAGGATAGTAACGGGCAATGGACATATGTTCATTATCATGGTGGAGTCGACCATAAATCTCATCGGATAAAATGATTAGTTGATGTTCCCTGGCAACTTCTGCTAACGCTTCCAATTCATTCGGTCTATATGTGCCCCCCTCAGGATTCCCCGGATAGTTTAGGATCAATAAATGGGGTCCATCCGAATTCTCTATGGCGGAAGAAAGCTGGTCCGGTTGTAACCGCCAATTATTCTTCTTATCAGTATGTATATATTGTTGGTCTCTACGAACAAGATTGGTTTGGGGAGCATACGATACCCAGCAGGGGGAGGGAAGAATGGTAGATCCTTCTAAAGCCATTTGCAAGATGTACATAAGTTCTTTTGAGCCAGGGCCAATGATAATTCCTGATGGCTCCACATTCAATTTATCTACATTACTATGAAATTCCGCTACCGCTTCCCGCAATCCCATCAATCCTTCAACGGGCAGGTAATCCTTACGATAGGCATTCTCCTGAAGAGCAGAAACAATTAAACTCGGTACAGGAAAAGGAGATTGGCCAAAGCCAAACCGATAAACAGTTTTCCCCTCCATCACCATCTCCGCGCTCCTCTCATTTAGAGCGAGAGTTGCAGACCGTTCCAGCTGGCTTAAATGTTTTCGAAGTTTTTGGTTCATAAGAGCGGCGAAATTAAAGGCAAAATACCCTTCTTTAAATAAAAAACTCTCAATGAGTGATTTAATTTGTGTAGATTTAAAAAGAAAATATTCTTTATAGTAATTCAAATATAGTTGAATCATGGAAAAAATACTATTGGTTGGAGTGGGAGATGTAGGTTCTCATATTTTGGAATTTGTTGCCCGTGATGACAGCAACATAGAATGGCTTATTGGGGATATCGACGAAGATAGATCCAGGCTTATGTGCAACAACGCTGCTATTGGTGCTGCTCATCATGGAAAACATCCAAATTTCTTACCTTTAAAAATAGATCTATTGAATGTTGATGAAACTGCAAAATTAATTCAAAACGAAAAACCGACAGCAGTAATTAATTGTACAGTATTACACACCTGGCACCTCATACGCCAGCTTCCTGAAGATATATATGAAAAGATTAGTTCGGCAGGTTTGGGGGCATGGCTTCCTTGCCAGTTAACTCTGGGTATGTATCTTGCTCAAGCCATAAAAGATTCTGGAGAATCTCCATTCTACATCAATACATCTCTGTCTTGTTTAACCAATCCAGTAATGGGAAAAATCGGCTTGGCCCCCACCATTGGAATCGGAAATGTAGACCTTATCGCACCTGCCATATTAACCCATGTGAGTCAGATAACAGATGTTCATAGATCAGAAATTGACCTTCGATTAGTCTGCCATCATCAGCACTGGGTGTATCCTAGGGAAGCTGGATATCAACCGGGCGCTCCCTATTTCATAAAAATCACAATTCGTGGGAAAGACGTCACTAAACAATTTGATACGGATAAAATTATTTATGATTCTGTTAAACTGTATCCTAAAGGAATTGCTTTTACAACTGTATCTGCTTCATCCGCCATCAAAAATGTAAAAGCTATGGTGTATGATGAAGTCCTCGAAACTCACTCACCGGGCCCTAATGGACTTCCAGGCGGTTATCCTGTAAAATTGGATGGGAAAGGTGCTGAAGTAAATCTTCCAGATGAGATCACATTGGAAGAAGCTATCAGATTGAATGAGGAATCGGGCAAACTGGATTCAATCGAAGAAATTAAGGATGATGGAACAGTGGTTTTTACTGATTATGCATACGCTATCATGAAGGAAACGTTGGGCTTTGATTGTCGTTCATTCAGGCCAACTGAATCCAAAGACCTTGCCTTTGAACAAATAGCTCGTTTCAGGGAACTAGCGGAAAAACATATTAACTGAAAAAATTAAAATGGGTGAAAAAGGTTTTTTGTTATTTTGTTAGGCTGATAGGGGAGGCAGCCAAAATCAATTCACGAGCCAATACAGTTGTCGCATCGATGAGTGGAACCTGATCATTGTCGTTTTCACCGATTGCTAACGGAATCTCTGTACACCCCAGAATCACTGCTTCTGCACCCGAATCAACAAGTTGGTCAATGGCTTGATAGAGGTCATTACGGGCTTTGTCTGTTACAGGATTCGATTGAGCTTTTATACCATAGATTTCATTGTAAATAGCTTGATCAACTAAATCTGACTGGGTTTTTTCACTCACATGAACTCCATTTAAACCGAATTCTTCAAGATATTGAGGGTATACCCTTGTCTTTGATGTCCCTGATGTACACAGAATACCGATTTTTTTAAATGATGGATAATTTGTATTAATATGTTCAGCTACTTTTTTGATCATATGTATTAAATCTACTTCATCTGGGACATGTTTTTTTATCTCATAAAAGATAGGTTCTGCGTGGGCAGTGTTACAGGGCATCCCAATTACGGTAGCTCCCTGCTCGTATAGAGAATTGATAACCTTGGAAATAGCCACCCCAGGATTATTTTTTGATTGATCTTGGAGAAAGACAGATCTATCACCGATGGTATGTGGAACAGACATAAGGCTCACAGGCAAATGATTCTGATCGCAGGAGGCCTCGGTAAGATCAAAAATTTTTTTTACAAGATCAAGTCCAGCATATGGGCCCATTCCCCCCACAACACCGATCATGGTTCTTTTATCTGAATTCATACTGGAAATTAATGGTTGTTGTTGGGTTGTTGTATAAAAAAAGGCGGTGGTAAACCACCGCCTTTTTTATCGATAATTGCTAAGCAATTAGAATGAATACATCAGTCTGATGTACGTAAAACCACCGTGGTAACCTAGGGGTGATCGACGGGGATAAGGCATACCTTGAGACGCACGAGTTTCAATCTCTTTAGGATATGCGTTGGTAACATTATTGGCTCCCAGAACGACTGTCAAGTTGTTGCTAACTTTGTAGTTTGCTTCAACATCAATAAAATTGACTGCATCGATCTTATCTTTTGTATGGTCTTCTGTCCCTGGAGCATAAGTCCCACGTTCATCCCATGATTCACCGTAATAATTCATCCGAACCATGGCAGACAATGTATTGCTTATATTTTGATTAACAGACATTGTCATACGATCTTTTGGAAGATTCAGTTCTAGGTTTACTACGCCACCATCAGAAACTGGATTCATTTCGTTAACCGGAGTTTGCTCAACCACTTCTGTCTCATTATGGTTATAAGCCATGCTGACTTCAGTGTTTCCTATGTTATAGACAGCAACCAGGTCATAGCCTGATGTTTTTGTATCCAATGCATTAGTATAGAAAGCAAGTTCAGAAAATTCAGTACTTCCTTCTACAGGTATTGAACGAGATTTCAAGATCTTACCAACAATATCAATTGTATAATAATCAAAAGTCATGTTCAATCCGGGCATTGGATTTGTAGTGAAACCAAAGCTCATGTTTGTAGCATCTTCTGGAACTAGCGCTTTACCGCCCAATGCAACTACAAGTGGGTCAGTTGGCCTTAAGGTACCTTCCTGTACCTGCATCCCGGTCACTCCATCAAATGATGTCACGACACCTGTGTAATTCATTTGGCCTGGTGTTGGAGCTCTAAAACCTGTAGAGTATCCACCACGTAGAGTAATCAGGTTTCCTAAAGAGTAACGACCTGCAAGTTTAAAATCAGAAGTAGAATTGCCATCTGAAAATTCTTCTGCGCGCATTGCAGCTTGTAGTAAAAGAGATTCACCCATAGCCCACTCTGCATCAACATAGAATGCAGTGTTTTGACGATCAAATACACCGGCAGCATCAGGGCTCGTTCCCGGCATACCATTAGCAGCAAGACCTGGAGCCGTATAGTTTGAAGAGTCAGAAGATTCTGGATTTAGCATGAGATGAGACATAGCCCATGGCCCTGGCATCCATGCTTCTTTTTGTCCAGCATACATAGTATAGACTTCTTCTCTCCATTCTGCACCAAATGCTAAGTTAATCGCATCAGATACTGCATATGAGAAGTCAGCGTTCAGGTTTGTTTCTTCTTGCTGAAGATCACCGATCTCAAAATTATGAGGTGAATATGGTCCCCAGGAAAGATTCAACGTATTTTTCAGATAATAGTGAATATAGTTAGATCCATAGCTAGCACTGAAGTCATAATCAATACCCATATCAGAACTACCTCTAATTCCCAAAACAGAGCTCAAGTCATCGCTATGTCCTTCTAGCCTTGGTGTGAATCCTAAAGGATAAGTATCACCCCATGAGAAGTTCCCTTCTGAAGGATCTGCAGGATTGAGAGGAATATCTGTCAATGCACCTGATTTTCCAGGAGCACGAAGGAAGAAGCTGTATTCGCCAAAGGTATCTGCATAGTTACCAAATGCATAGGCATCTACATTATCACTGATCTTCAGTCCGGCATTCCATACGGAACGGAAACCACTACTAATGGGTCGTCCCCAATTCATAGCTGTTTGCCAGTCATCAACATCTTGACCTCCAGCTGCGTCCCAGCCTTTATAACCATCAGCCGCGGAAGCATGCTGCTCACCACGAGATAGTTCGGGCCTATCAGAATATTCGAAACTAAGATTTATGAAACCGTTCCGAGTCAAAGGAAGACCAATATTTGCTGCGAGGGTCACATCTGTTTCACCACCACGACCATTAGGGGCTTCCATCCAGCGTCCACCTGTAGCATGTACCTCATATCCAGAAGCATCATCCTTAAGAATGAAGTTCATGACGCCTGCAATGGCATCTGAACCGTACTGGGCAGCTGCACCGTCACGGAGAACCTCAAGACGCTTGATAGCGATACTTGGGATCATACCCACATCTGAACCCTGGGCACCCACATTCATGGCTGCTCCAAAGTGTGAGATCAGCGCAGAGCGGTGACGACGTTTGGAGTTGGTTAATACTAAAATATTGTCCGGAGGAAGACCTCGCATAGATGTGGGTCTCACAAATGCAGCCCCATCACCAGTGAGGGGTGTTGCATTAAAGGACGGAACCTGGTTCTTCAATGTCTCAGTAAAATCTCCATTACCTTGACGCCGAAGAGAGAGGTCATCAAAACCGTCGATCGGTGTTGGTGATTTCATAGCCGTTCGGCCAGCGGCACGTGTACCGGTGACCATGACCATTGAAATTTCAACAGCGGACTCTGCCAATGCAAAATTTGCTGTAGAAGCCCCATCACTAACAGAGACGGTTTGACTGGATGATTCATAGCCGATGAATGATGCTGTTACTGAATAATCGCCGGCATCCATGCCAGAGATAAAGTAACCACCGTTTCTATCGGCTGCTGCACCTAGAGATGTTCCATCTATCGACACGTTTGCGCCAGGCAGGGCATTTCCACTTTCATCGGTTACCATGCCGACAATAGAACCCTGGGCCATGAGGCCTGTGAACAACCCAAGAACAGTAAATACAACAATGAATTTCTTCATTATTTTTCTCCTTGGTTAGTTATTTGGTATGTGTATATATGATACACGTTTTCAGCCATAATTAGCTAAATCAAGTAAAACTAGAACTCATTTTATGCTTAAAGCAAGAAATTAAAATAATTTATGATTTGACTAGTATCGAAGATCAGGACCAGTTTTTGATTTCATCGTTTAATTTCTCGACGACTGAGTCAATATTAATACGATCCTGTTTTTGGGTATCTCGATGGCGAACGGTCACAGTGTTATCTTCCAACGTTTGGTGGTCAATAGTGACCCCAAAGGGTGTCCCGGCCTCATCTTGCCTGTAGTAACGTTTTCCAATGGAACCCTGTTGATCATATAGAACTTTGTAATGATTTTTCAGATTGTCCATGATTTTACGTGCACACTCAGGTAATCCATCTTTTTTTACAAGAGGACAAATGACCGCTGTAACAGGAGCTAATCGGGGATGGATCCGCATGACAGTCCGATTATTTTCTTCATCATCCCAATAGGCATCAGAAAGGACAGTTAACAGCATTCTATTTAGTCCAGCCGATGTTTCGATAATGTAGGGAAAATATTTCTTGTTGGCCAGCTGATCGGAATACTGCATGTTTTTCCCGGAATATTCTTGATGGCGTTTTAGGTCAAAATCAGTGCGATTATGAATACCCTCTATTTCAGACCAGCCAAAAGGAAATTCATATTCAATATCCCATGCTTCTTTTGCATAATGGGCCAGTTCACCTTCTCCATGCTGATGAAAACGTAAATGATCTTTTTTGATCCCAAGATGATCGGTGTAAAAATTGAATCGTTCTTCTTTCCAGGCTGTCATTTCTTCATCATCAGTTCCTGGTGTGACAAAATACTGCATTTCCATTTGTTCGAATTCTCGAGTGCGAAAAATAAAGTTTCTGGCAACGATCTCATTTCGAAATGCTTTTCCAATTTGAGCGATTCCGAATGGAACTTTTTGGCGCATGGAATTTTGAACAAGAAGATAATTCACATAAATGCCTTGGGCAGTCTCTGGGCGGAGGTAAGCAATGGAGCCTTCCTCTTCAACGGGACCTATCTGTGTTTTGAACATGAGATTGAATTGACGTGGATCTGTCAGTTCACCAGTGGAACCGCATTTAGGACATTGAATCATTGACCAGTCAACTGAATCAAGATCTTCATCTGTGAATTCATCAGCTCTATAGCGGGCCTTGCATTGTTTACAATCCACTAGGGGGTCATGGAACTCTTGAACATGGCCTGATGCTTCCCAGATTTTTGGGTGCATGAATATAGCGCTGTCCAAGCCTACAATATTCTCATGTAGCTGGGTCATAGAACGCCACCAGAGCTGAGATATATTGTTTTTTAGAGCGATTCCTAGGGGGCCATAATCATACACGGCACCAAAACCGCCATAAATTTCCGAACTTTGAAATATGAATCCCCTTCGTTTACAAAGAGAAACAATTTTTTCCAATGCGTGTGCTTTATCCGTCATTAATCCAATTTTTTCAATTCTTTTTCGATCTCTTCATCAAAAGGAATAGATGAATCAGGTGTGGCCAATGAGGATTTTTGTTCATTTTTTACTGGTCTTCGAAGATACAATCCTAATACCATTAATGCGGCAATGGCAATAATTACAGGTGCGCCCCATGCCATAATATTAAATCCTTGTGCAATGGGAATAGCAAGGATTCGCTCACCATAAATTTTTACATAATGATCCAGAATTTCCTGTTTGTTTTTTCCTTCATGCACCATGGAACTGATTTCATCTTCTAGTTCTTTATTGCCATGGTCATAGACCGTTCCGCTCCAGCAACAGGGAGCCATAATGCTTTGTTCAATTTCAATAACAAGGTCTTTATTTGCATCTGAAGCTATTATAAAAGAAATAAAAAATAATAAAAACGTATATCTCATTTCTTTTTGCGCCTTTTACGTTTTGCCGGCCCTTTTTCCCTGCGAGCATTGATTAATTCTACTGCTGTATTTAGCTCAATATCGGCTGGAGATACGTTTTTGGGAAGCGCAGCATTGAATTTTCCATCTGAAACATATGGCCCATACCGCCCGTCTTTTAATAAAATCTCTTCAGCTGTATCAGGATGTATTCCCAATGTTTTTAATTCGCTGCTCGGTTTGTTCCTATTCTTGATGACTTCCAGGGCAGTCTCCAAAGTCACAAATAACGGATCATGGGGGTGGGGGAGCTTTATATTTTTATCTCCCACTTTAAGATAGGGACCATACCTGCCAAAATCAGCTCGAACCTCATCACCAGATTCGGGATGTTTGCCCAACAGACGGGGAAGGGTTAAAAGTAATTGAGCAAGTTCAAGATCCACATTTTCTTTTTCCGTACCTCTTGGAAGGGATTTCCGTGTTTTTGTATCTCCCAATTGGACATAGGGGCCGTAGGGTCCTTCTTTTAAGAGGATCGATTGTCCCGTTTCATCATCCACACCCAAAATTTGGGATTGGGATGGATCTTTTGAAAGTAATTCTATGGCTTTCTCTAGCGATATATCGCCCATGGATAATTCAGAAGGAATATTGCGCCGTTCTTCTCCCTGTTCCAGATAAGGGCCATAATTTCCGACACGTATGACGATAGCATCTTCCTGCCCATTCGCAATGGGTATTGTACATGCTTTTCGAATATCAATCTTTTCTTCCAGCATTTTTTCCAATCCAGGGGTTCCATTACTCCCAAAATAGAATGAATTCATTATAGGTAGCGGATCTGTCTCACCTCTGGAAATTTCATCTAACGTATTTTCCAGGTTGGCTGTGAATTGGGAATCGACCAGGGATTCAAAGTGGTTTTCCAAAAGTTGAGTTACGGAAACTGCAAGAAAAGTGGGTACAAGTGATCCTTTTTGGTTTCGTATATAATCCTTTTCCCTTATGCGACCAACAATTCCTGCCCATGTAGAGGGTCGCCCGATTCCCTGTTTTTCCATTTCCTTGATCACAGATGCTTCAGTAAATCGTGCCGGTGGTTTTGTATTGTGTTCTTTGGGAGATAAGTCTTTACATACCAGACGTTGCTTTTTAATTAGATCAGGCAAAATGCGCTCACGATCCGCCAGTTTCCCATCGCGCTTATCGGTGCCTTCCACGTATACTCTCATATATCCCGGGAAAAGTATAACACGCCCTCTGGCTCTAAATATTGAATTCTGATTTTCAATATCCACAGTTGTCCGTTTAAGTTTAGCCGGTTTCATTTGGCTGGCAACAGTTCGTTTCCAAATGATGTCGTATAAATTTCCTTCATCCTCTCCTAATTTTGATGTGACCGTTTTCCTATCAGCAAAAACGATACCAGCAGGACGAATGGCTTCATGAGCTTCCTGTGCGTTTTTCACTTTGCTTTTATAAATCACCGGTTTGTCGGGCAAATATTCAGATCCATATTTTTCTTTGATCACGTTACGTGCACCGTCCAATGCTTCCTGAGATAGTTGAATCGAATCTGTTCTCATGTATGTAATATACCCAGATTCATAAAGCCGCTGGGCAAGGCGCATGGTCTGCCGGGCGGAAAAGCGAAGTTTTCGAGCTGCCTCCTGCTGCAAGGTACTGGTAATAAACGGAGCATAGGGATTAGATGTTTGAGGTTTCTCTTCAATATTTTTGATGACCCAGGGACCGTTCAATAATTCTTCAGCCAGTGTTTTCGCTTGTGAATCAGACAGAATCAAAACATCTTTTTTAATAAGCTCCCCTGTTGCTTTATCAAAATCCTTGCTGGCTGCTAGAGGTTTCCCCTCTAGTGTAATTAAATTGGCTTCAAATTTTTCCAGTCCATCTGTTTCCAGTTTCGCCTTCAAATCATAGTAATTAGATGAAACGAACTTTGCTCGAAGACGTTCACGGTCAACGATCATTTTCAATGCGGCTGATTGAACACGGCCTGCGGAAAGAGTTTCTTTCACAAAGCTCATGGTCTTTTGGAGAGTACTCCATAATAATCGTGAAAGTTTGTACCCCACCAATCGGTCGATGACCCTCCGGGTATATTGAGCGTTAACAAGATCCTGATCAACTTCGTGCCGCTGTTCCATTCCTTCAATAATACCTTCTTTTGTGATTTCGGTAAATTGAACTCTAGAAATAGAATTATTGGAAACTTCCTCAGCTAAATGAGCTGCGATGGCTTCGCCTTCCCGATCAGGATCTGTTGCCAATATGACCTCGGGAGCAGACGTTGATTTTTTCTTGATGGAATCAATAATATCCTCTTTACCCTCCATAATAACAAATGTTGCTGCAAATTCATTGTCTACATCAACACCCAACTCTTTTCTGGGCAGGTCCTTTACATGTCCAACGCATGCGTAAACATCATACTCATTGCTGAGGTATTTTTCTATGGTACGAGCCTTTGCTGGTGACTCAACTATAATTAATGGTTTACTCATATGATCAAATTGCGCTTTACACGCGCGTATTATAATGTAGATAAAATGTTAGAAAAGTCAAACGGTGAAATATTTTATCAGATCTTTTTGTGATATTTCTTCCTGTTCCCCTGTTGAGAGGTTTTTGATTTGAACTGTGTGTTTTTCTGCTTCTTCCTCACCAATAATAACTGCAGTCCCAGCATTTATTCTGTTTGCATCCCGTAATTGCGCTTTCAAACTTCTCCTCAATGTGTCCATGGTTACATTGAGTCCCACACTGCGCATCTTTGTAGCCAATTTTAATGCATCACCGTAACCAGCTTCAACAAGACCAATCAAATACACACTACGCTGATCTACATTTGAGGTATCCATTTCCATAGATAATAGTATTCGCTCCATTCCTGCTGCAAAACCAATGCCCGGCGTGGAATTTCCACCGAGCGTTTCCACAAGCCCATCGTAGCGTCCACCACCACATATGGCATCTTGAGCACCCAGGCCACCTGCGATGAATTCAAATGTTGTTCTGGTATAATAATCCAAACCACGAACCATACTATGATCTAATTCAAATGGTATATCCAATGCATTCAACAGTTCTTGAACGGTGGAAAAATGATCATTGTCATCTTTGGTCCAGTAGTCAGATATGGATGGAGCTGCCTTCAACAATTCCTGTTCTCTCGGGTCTTTTGTGTCCAAGATTCGCAGCGGATTTGTTGTTAACCGTTTTTGACTTGTTTCTGACAGTTCATTTTTAATGGGGCTTAAAAATTCTTTTAGCGCATCTCGATAATTATTTCTACAATCTCCAGAACCAAGACTATTTAACTTAAGGGACAAGTCTTTGATCTCCAATTCAGAAAAAATGGTATGACCAAATGAAATAATTTCTGCGTCCTGTTCCGGAAATTGAGAACCAAATGCTTCTACGCCAAATTGGTGAAATTGTCGCTGGCGGCCTTTCTGTGGGCGTTCTCGACGAAAAATAGGTCCAATGTAATAGAGTCGTTGCAAGGGAGATTTTGCTCCCAGGTTATGCTGGATGTAAGATCGGGCCACCGATGCAGTTAATTCTGGTCGGAGGGTCAATGATCCTCCTGAACGGTCTTCCCAGGTATACATTTCTTTGGATACAATATCAGTATCTTCTCCCACGCTCCTTGAAAATAATCCTGTTTGTTCAAAAATAGGTGTCCTGATCTCGTTGTAACCAAACCGGATAGCCACATTTTGAATTACGTGCTCCAGTTCCTGCCAGCGCGAACTTTCATCCGGAAGGATATCGTGGGTGCCTTTTATTGTTTTAAATGCCATATTAATTGATTGAGAATTTGCGATGAAATCTCTGGAGAATGAATAGTGAATTAAAAAGGGACGCTTCTATTATGTCCGCCTCGTTGTTCCACCTTTAGATCTCGTAAAGTTGGAGACTTTACATTAATTCGAAGATAAAATCCGCTGGCGTATCCACTTGGAGTCCAGTCCATTGCCAGTTCCCAGCAATGGAGGTCACGATAAATTGAAAAACGGTGGCTAATCAATTCATTGTTTAGCATGTCAAACCGGGCATTATAACTCACCCGCCAGTTTTTTGTTACATGTAAGGTGGAATTCGTGTTCATCCAAAATGTTTCTTTTGTAAATATTGGATTACTTTTTTGCAAGGAATAGCCCATGCTGAAACGGGTACTCCATAGTTTCCCGCTGCCACTTTTACCTTTGTTTATTGATAGATCTTTACTGTTGAGTAATGTATCAAGATCAGATGTATCCGTTTGCGCGCTAACAGATCCAAATCTGCTCCCAGACAACTGAAAACCTGTGGACAAATCCATTTTTGTTAAACGGGGAATAGGGATCCCATCAGAACTCTTACGAATCTGGTTCACCCGTATTCCGAGTTCTTTATCAAACTCATAAAAATCATGGGTCATACGAAGATCCACATTTGTTTGTCCTACTTTAGATCGGATTGAAGATGAGAGGTTGTTCATGCGAAACTGTTCTGCGACAAAATTATATGCCGAACTAAAACGCCAAGAAAAAAGTGTAATATTCTTTTCTTTATCGCCTTCTCGAATTTTCGCCTGAAAATTGTTGTTTACGCTAAAGTTCATGGACTGGGATTCATTTCGAGACGTGCCGCCGGCCATAGTACCGCTGAAGCGGTCATGATAGAGGGTATTTTCTGCTGTATCTAAAATGGTCTCAAAATATCCAAGATCATTTCCAAAAAAGGGCTTTGAAAAATCTGGTTTAAATGAATATCCAATTGATGGAGAGATGACATGTCGAACAGCAATTATATTTCCAAGATTGATAGGGAAAAGTCCATAGATTTGTGTATTAATAGAGGCGCTCATGCTTCCTGTGGTTCGGGCGGCAAACCCTGAGACTTCTTCGGAAACTATGGAATTTGTTGTACTATCAAGAGATCCGGAGAATGTGCGGTTTACCCAGTCCGATCGGATACTCATACTGGGATTAAATGTGATGTATTTAAGTATCTTTGTGGGCACATTAATAGATATGGAATGGCGCATAACATTATCACTAAAATGCTTTTTATCATTTTTCCATTGAAAAATACTGGTAGTATCATCAATCTCAATTTGTTCCGATTCGTAATACAGACGTTCTTTGTTTGTTAGGGATGTATTATATCTCCATTTGATATTGTTGAACCAGCGTTCATCTCCACCTTTGCTGGGTATCAAATTGCGCTGACCCAAATTGAAATTAACGGAAGGAAGAGTGGACGTGGTAATGTTGGTCTGCATACCTAAACGGCTTGGTTTGGAATAAAATACAGAATTCGTGTCAATCTTATCATCAGCCATAAGGTTGGTTTTTGAAGACAGGTTCATACTCATAGATGCCTGGAGAGAGGGCCAACGTTTGGAGTAAGTTGCATTGGATATTGTTTGCTGCTGACTCATTCGCTGTTGAGGGTCTGTTGTATATTTTCGGCTGAATTCACCACTGCTTGAATAATTAGCACTAACATTAAGGCTCTGATGATTCCTCAAGAGTTGAACATGGTTCCATCGTATCTGGTAACTGGAACTTCGTTCACTTACAATATCAGAAATATTGCTGGTATTTGAAAGTAACTGTCGACTTTGCAATTTGAGGGAGCCATTGAATTTATACCTCAGCTTGTAGTGATTATTCAAATTGAATACAAATCCCTGACGGTCACCAAAGCTCATTGTGAATTTGGTTCCCCAGTGATCACTAGGTGCCCAGTAATATCCCAGATTATTGATGTATTGGCCCCGCACACTATTTTCACCGTATCCCGGCATGATCCATCCGGAGTGGCGCCCACCAGACTTGTGAGGGAATATGCCAAAGGGAAGTCCTAAAATAGGTATTCGGCTTATGTATAAAACAATGGGGCGTGCGATAACCTTATCTTGATTGATGATCTTCATATTGGTGCTTTCAAAATGAAAGTGGGGTATTTCCTGATTGCAGGTTGTATAGGAACTGTTCTCGATGTAATAAATCTTTTTTTCGTTGTTTCGGATCTCATTTCCTGAGTAATACCCATCGTCTGCTTGAGAGCGACCCCGTTTTACACGGCCTTTACGTGATTTAAGATTGTATATTAATGAATCTCCCACCATTGGATCACGGCCCTGCTCCACAATAGCCGGTTTTTGGGATGTTGCCGTGGTGTCCATGGGAGCCGTGGGGAATGCCTTAAGCAAATTATTGTTCCAATCCACATTGATGAAACCTGATGTCAGGTCCACATCGGTATATTTTATATTTGCCTCCCCTATCAGATTTGTTGTTTCCGTATTCATATCGTATAGAATCTCATCTGATGTATAGGTGATTGGAGTATCCATTTCCCTATTGGTCGTATCGGGCGTGTAAACACCACGAGATCCTCCGGAAATATGTATGCTTTCCAGATCCACTTCTACACTGTCCATTTCTTTAAACGAAAGAATAATGGTATCACCAGAAGTGAGGTTGTTTCCTTGGTACACTGAATCCTCAAAAATATGATATAAAGTTGTGGCCATTCCTTCTAGACGTACAGAATCCAACTTCCCTTTAACAAAATATCCTTTCAGAGTTGATCCGCTCATATCATCATTAAATTCAACGTGATCTCTTCGGATCTGTGTGGTATCATTTTTGTTTGGGCTCACTTCTCTAAATCCAGATGCTGAATTAACGGCATGAGCATTAGAAGGAATAAAGAGATAATCTAGAACATCATTTTCATAGAACATTTGGATCTCACTACCTTCCAGAATGCGGCCTTCTTCTTTCAGTTTCGGTTTAACCTTTAACCATGTTCTGTCATTCTGAACATCGTACACCGCAAGACCACAGGTTGCCGTTCGGCCACCTTCAATAATAGTCACATCTTTTTCAGCAGTGTAAGACACTCCATCCTCCTCCTCATTCTTTGCATAACGTAAATGATGAGCGGTGATTTCCTGGCCTTCCTGGATCATAGTTGAATGACCATTGGCAATGCCGCTGTCCAATTCTGAATAATAGATCACGGTATCGGCAGTGAGGTCGTAGTCTTCGTCCCAAATATGGACTGATTTATAGCAGGTAAAAATATCATTGGGTGAATCATACTTTACAGAATCTGCTGTCAGGCTCTGGGTTTCTTTTTCCATGGTAACATTGCCCACCAGTACGCCTTGACCTGACTTCTCATTATATTGAGCCCGATCGCACCAAATGGTCATTTTCCCCTTAGTAAAAATCACATTCCCTGTCAAAAATTGTGTTGCTAACCCTTCAATATTTTTATTTTCAAGAAGGTCCGCCTGTTTCAACCGCAGACGGTCATCTTGGCAAAGTATTATAATAGGAAAAATTAGTATTATTTGTTGTAACGATCTGGCCAGCATTGTTTCAATCTTTTGGAAATAAATTCTTCATAACCAAGTTGGGTGGGCTCATAAAATTTTTCCTTCAGACCTTCAGGAAAATAGTTTTCATTGGTAAAATGGTCTGGGTGATTGTGAGGATACTTATAGTCTTTTCCATAATCTAAGTTTTTCATGAGCCCTGTGGGTGCATTTCGTAAATGTAGGGGAACGCCTGGAGTTCCATCTTCTCTTACTTTTTTCATTGCTGAATTCACAGCCATATAAGAGGCGTTAGATTTGGGAGCGCTGGCAAGATAGGTGGTAACCTGAGATAAAATGATAGCAGATTCCGGCATGCCTATTATGTGGACCGACTGAAATCCAGATGTAGCAATGGTTAGCCCCTGCGGATCTGCATTACCAATATCTTCTGATGCCAGTATCACCAGACGTCGGGCAATAAATTCTGGCTGCTCACCTCCTTCAAGCATAACTGCCAGCCAATATACAGCCGCGTCGGGGTCGCTGCCACGAACAGCTTTGATAAATGCGCTGATAGTATCGTAGTGATAGTCACCCGATTTATCATAGAGCTGTGTTTTTGATTGTAGGGCTTCCTGAAGGATCTCATGAGTTATTTCACCATTTTTATTGATCAGGTTTACTGATACTTCCAAAGTGTTCAACATTTTTCGTGCGTCCCCACCGGCAGATCGAATAAGTGCAGAGCTAATCTCATTGTCTATTATAACATTCCCTTTCGACAAAATAATATCTAGTTCAAAGGCACGATCTAATACATTTTGCAAATGGTCTTCTGATAATGATTTCAATGTTAATGTTTTGCACCTGGATAGTAGGGGGCTGATAACTTCGAAAGACGGATTCTCTGTTGTTGCACCAATTAGGACCAAAATTCCTTCTTCTACTGCATGGAGGAGTGCATCTTGCTGTGATTTGCTAAAGCGGTGAATTTCATCAATAAATAGCAGGGTGGAGGTGCCAGTTTCACTATTGCTTTTCCCTCTAGCTATGATTTCCCGTAGGTCTTTAACACCGCTGGAAACTGCTGAAAGTTCATGAAATTCAACTTCCATTGAGTGAGCAATAATTCGAGCAAGCGTTGTTTTCCCAGATCCTGGCGGCCCCCAAAATATCATGGAAAATACTTTTTTCTGTTCCAGCGTTCTGGAAATGATCTTACCCTCGTCCAACAAATGGTTTTGCCCGATGAATGCTTCTAAGTTGGCAGGACGGACTCGGTCTGCCAGTGGCGGCATGTGGTTTGATGAAAACAGGGTTTTAGATTCTGTCATATTCCGCAGTAAACTCTATGAGAAATTACGCTGAAAAATGCGACTATTGACACATTCACTAATGATTTTGACCGGTTGTCTGCTGTTCTTTGCAGGCTGCCAGAATATAAAGGCCACTATGGAAAATGGATTGATCATTGAAACGCTGCAAGAAAGTGACGGGACTTCTGCAGAGAAATACAGCATCGTAACCGTACATTATAAAGGATCACTGGAAGATGGGACTGTTTTTGATTCGTCGAAGAAACCAGGGAGAGACCCTTTACGATTTACATTGGGGGTCAGGCAGGTTATTGATGGCTGGGATCAGGGGCTCATAGGAATGAAAGTGGGAGAGAAGCGGAAGTTAATCATCCCACCAGAATTGGGTTATGGAGATCAGGATCTTGGTATCATACCACCTAATTCCACATTAATTTTTGAAGTGGAACTATTAGAAGTAGAGTAGATGAGCCACTGAGCGGGATCGAACCGCTGACCTACGCATTACGAATGCGTTGCTC
>CAZECA010000019.1:0-31745 GCA_964510385.1 uncultured bacterium | reverse complement strand
TTCGCCAAGAGCATTAGCTGCCTTCAATGAGAAGCATAATCTTCCATTTCTATTTCTATCAGATAAAAAGAAGGAGGTTGCAAAGAGGTATGGTGCGGCAGGACTATTGTGGCCGAAACGAATTACCTACCTGATCGGGCCAGATGGACGAATTGAAAAGATATATAAAAAAATCAATGTGAACACACATGCGGAGCAAATACTGGATGACATCCTCAAAAATTAAACTTTTACATATTTGCATTATTTTCCTTTGTTCGAATCTCACCGCTCAAACAGCAAGTGTGTTTGGCTTTATAACTGATAACGAATCTGGCGAGGCACTGATCGGAGCGAATGTCTTTATTGCTGAGACGGGTAACGGTATGTCCACGGATAAGAATGGTTATTATATTTTGCAGGGTATCGCTCCAGGTAAATATACCCTCATTGTTTCTTACATTGGTTTTACTGAATTCAGAGAAGAGATCGAACTAGAGACTGCTGCCTCATTAAACAAAGAAATATCACTGAAAACTGAATCATTGGAGTTGAATACAATAGATGTATCAGCTGAAAAAATACAGAGAAAAAATAATATTCAGCCCAGCAGGGTAAACCTATCACCCCGCATAGTAAAAGCGGCTCCAGCACTTGCCGAACCAGATATTTTCCGGACGATCCAATCACTTCCTGGAGTTTTGACAAATAATGAAGCAAACACAGGTCTGGTGATCCGTGGTGGAAATACAGATCAGAATTTAATTTTATTGGATGGCATAACCGTTTACAATCCCACCCACTTTGGAGGAATTTTCTCTAATTTTATCGTAGATGCAATTAAAGAAGCAGACCTGATCAAGGGTGGGTTCAATGCTGAATACGGTGGACGTCTTTCTGCAGTGTTAAATGTTATGAGCCGTGAAGGGAATCGAAATAAATTTGAAGGAAAGGCGAGTGTGTCACTGCTCTCAGCGCAAACGACTATGGAGGGCCCATTCTACAAGGGAGCATGGATACTTTCTGGGCGACGAACATATTTTGATATTTTATTACCAAAAATACTTCCTGAAGAATCAGCGGAAAGTATACCACCGTACTATTTTTATGATGTTCAGGGGCATATTTTTTCTGATATTACGGAAAAGGATCGAATCTCGATCAGCCTATACCGAGGAGTAGATGACCTTATTTTTGATGATCTTGGCTTATCGGCAGATTGGGGTAACAATACCTATAGCTTTGCCTATCGCAGGGTATTTAATAAACAGTTTGTGGGCAATTTCTTGATCGCATCTAGCGAGTTTTTTACCAATTTTAATCTGGGTGGGAACGATGGTCTAAATAATGACAATAAAATTCAGGATCAAACATTAGCTGCAAATCTGACATTCTTTCAGTCAGCGGATATGGAATGGCGGTCAGGAATTCAGGCAAAAAGTATTGATATTAAATACATAACAACTTTTTTAGAGGATACGTCATTCTTTATTGGTGAGACTCCGCTAGAGGTAGGTATTTATAGTAAGCTAAAATGGAAGTTAAGCCCCTCAATTATTGTAGAACCGGGTGTGCGCTACAATTATTACAGTGTCTACTCTGATGAACCATACATAGATGTCAGGCTAGGAGCAAAATATCTTTTGACCGATGACAGATACATTAACTTTGCAGTAGGCAATTATCACCAATTTATACAGACGATTCAGGATGACTATAACCCAACTATTTTGGATAATTGGCTGGCCGTAGATAAATCGGTCAATCCAGCAGCGGCACAGCAATTTGTGCTGGGCTATGAAGAGTATTTTCGAGATAAGTATAAGGTTCAAGTAGAAGGCTATTACAAAGAGATGCAAAATATGCTAACATTTGAGGATTCCAGGTCATCTACTGATGCAGATATTTCGGATGAACAGATTAACGATACATTTACTCCCTCAGATGGTTATGCCTATGGAATGGAGCTATTTATCCAAAAGACCGCAGGCAGTCTTACAGGTTGGCTGGCATATACAAACTCGGTTTCACGTAAAATTATGACCAGCAGGACTACCGGCATTGAGGAAGAATATTTTACTAATTGGGATCGAACTCATGTTTTCAATATGCTGGGTAATTACATGATCAATAAGAAATGGGAGTTGAACTGGAACTGGACATTTCAATCCGGCCAGGCCTATACATCTATACTGGGATACTATATTGAAAAGTTTCCCGGTGATCCAAATTTCAGTTTCAGTAATATACCGGGGACCCGGAACAGTGCACGATATCCATTCTATGACCGCCTCGATGTTGGCGCAGTATATCATACTAAATGGTTTGGGAAGAAGGTAGATGTGTTTCTACAGATTATTAATGCGTACAATAAAGAAAATATTTTTACATATATTTACGAACTGGGCAGTACCTACAATGGATTGGATGATGATGGTGACTGGGATGAGGATAAACATGATTTAAATAATAATGGTTATCCTGATGTAGGTGAGCCAAATATTGATGAGGAAGATGAAGGAATAATACAAAAAAGAGGCATTAGCTTATTCCCGATGATCCCTACTTTTGGATTTACAATAGAGTTTTAGAATGAGAAAGATTATAATAACACTGGTACTCGTTTTCGTTTCATGCGATTTTAAAGATGATGAACTAGTCTACGAACAGAAGATAGTTCTTTGGGCCAACCTGCAAGCGAATTTTCCGCTGGTGGATACAGTATTTGTATCCCGAACTGCTGATATAGATGAAGATGCCGTGTCACAGGAATTATGGGTAAACGATGCAGAAGTACGTATCATAGGTGACTCCATCAATATGTTGCTACAGCCAGTCGCTGGACATGGTGGCCGTTATTTTACAGATAATGAATATGTATTCGAGGGTGGTTTAACGTATCAGATCCTGGTCATTCACGATAACGATAGCGTTTATGGTATGACAACTATTCCAGAAAAGATGGAGATTGAAGCTGTTCCAGAATCAATTTATGAATGCAATGGTAATTCGTATACAGTGCCGGAAGTGAATCTGGATAATTTTGATATGAATCTTTTTCCACCTATTACAGGTGCGATCGACACGGTAGTCCTCCGTCAGGGAGAGTGTTTTACAGAAAGTTTTGCAAGTTATCCATTATTTCAGGTCGATTTTAATGAGGAAGATTATCAAACTGTTCGCATCATAAACTATGCACTGGAGGCAGATTCCGTTGGTCCCGAGCCATATAATGATTTAAACAGTAACGGTGTATGGGATAATGATGAATACTATTATGATTGGAATAAGAATGGGACCCATGACAGTTGTTTTGTTAATTTGATTTATGATTCAGCGTATGTTGATATTTATGAAATTTGGAAAGAAGAATTTTTAAGAGGCTCCAATGATAATCCAAGTTGGTTTTTAAATACACCATATCGTTACAACCCATGGACATGGAGGGTCGAGACAGCACCGGTGAGCATGTCCTGGTTATTTTATGATTACTATGGTTTACAGCTCATGATATTCCAGGCTACTGATGATGCTACATTTAATTATTTTGAGGGACTGCCAGAGTTCAATCCATATGTTTTACCTACCTCAAATGTTGTAAATGGATATGGATTAGTTTCCAGCACAGCTTCGGTTGCCTTTTTAGTGTATTTAAAGCCGGATGATAATTAATAATGAGTTAAAATATATTTTTTGTATATTTACCTTTAATTGATATGTTATACACGAGAAATTAAATGCCAAATAGAGGACCTGACCGACGAGGAAACGAGCGGAGAAAAGACAACATACCTGTGGAAAATGACAAAAGGTCTGGAAGTGAACGCAGGAACGGAATGGATCGCCGGGATGTTAATGGCAAAGATGAATAAACATATTCGTATAATTTAATAACACGAGGAGTACATGCAAGAAGGCACAGTCAAATTCTTTAACCAGAGTAAGAACTACGGGTTCATTACTGGTGATGATGGAAAAGACTATTTTGTACATTCAAGCGGTGTATCTGAAGGGGTATATCTCAAGGATGGTGACAGAGTATCTTTTGAAGTTACTGATGGTGAAAGAGGACCAAAAGCTGAACAGATTGATATTTTAGGGTAATTTACTTTAGATCAATATTTTTCAGTTGGGCCCCGTTCAGCAATGGACGGGGCTTTTTATATTTATGAGTCAAAAAATTAATTCCTTAATTTTGAAGCAAATTAGAACCAAACATTTGGAGCTCGCTATGGTAAAAACGATACTATTTTCTATGATTCTCATGGGAAGCATTTTTCCTCAATCCATGGGCGGAGATATCCTCAATGAGTCTCCCCTGACTCCCGTTCCTGAAGAAATGACATTTGAAGAGTACCGGGACATGAATAGACGTTTGACCTTTGGTATGGCACTGACATCTATTCCCATTCCTGGATTGATCCACGATTATGCAGGAGAGAAAAAAACTGCTAAACAAATCCGCAGGGTGGCAATGGGCAGTGTTGCTCTGATTATCGCTGGAGCCGCCATGAGTGATGATGGCGATGGTGAATGGCCGGAATCAAAATTCTCAGTGTATATAGAGGGCGAGGGAGACAATGAAATGCGGTACGAGATGATACCCACAGGTATGGTAGGCAACGATGTAACATATGATCTGAAACCTATGAATAAGAATTATTCTGGTGGAACGGGTGGTCTCCTTATGTTAGTGGGCGTGAGCGTATTGATTGCTGATGTCATTTATGATGTATATCATGGTGCCAAGGTGATTGAAGAAAAACGGGACGCTGTTCGTTATAAATATGGCAAACAATTGAATATCAGTTATTTACCTGAATTGGATATGAAGAGTCAATATGCAGGATTGAAGATCAACTACGATTTTTAAAAATTATTCGAATAGGATAGAACATGATAAAACAGACTGCAAGTGTAATTTTATTCACTACAATCATAAGTGCACAATTTACTATCCAGGGTACTGGAGGATATTTATCGAATCAGGCCGACCGACCTGATTGTCTCAGCTCACAGCAGCGCCAGGATATTCAAAATGCTGTGCAGGAATATCTACAAATTCATCCAATGAATTTGTCCAGGGATGATACTGTATACTTTGAGGACCCTCAAGGGAATGGTGGCATGTTTGGAGAAGATCATTTAATCACAAATTATGTGGATCAGAACCAGTCCTGGAATAATTGGCTTGATTACACCTGCAATTTTACTACCTATGATGGTCACTGGGGAACAGACGTGGTCATTCCAACATTCTGGCATATGGATGAGAAGACAACCCCCATTTTAGCAGCCGCTGATGGGATCGTAATCTATAGCCATGATGGAGAATTCGATCGCAATGTTGCGTGGGATTACAGTGCCGTAGCTAATGCTGTGGCTATTATACATAGTGATGGCACTTATACAGGTTACCTGCATATGAAAAAATATTCTGTTGCTGTCTCAGTGGGCGATACTGTTTCAGTGGGCGATACATTGGGTATCGTGGGCAGCTCTGGAATGTCCGATTGGCCACACCTTCATTTTGAAGTAAATAGTAATAATTATGGTCTCATTGATCCCTGGCAAGGGGACTGTAATTCATCTCCCTCGCGCTGGATTGATCAGTACCCCTATATAGGTGAATATCCCTTAGATTTGTATTCGTATTATTTTTCAGGGGTTCCATCAAATAATTTTGCCATTAGTGTCAGTGAGAATGCCCCTCGGGTAAAACATTTGAATGACGGAGATGTTGTTTGGTCATATGTACTAGTCAGAAATCTATCACAGGGTGATACATTACGATGGCAGCATACTCGTCATGAAGATGGAAGCGTAATTGATTGGGCGTGGGTCCCAAGTGAGGACCCCAATATTTACTGGCCAGACAGCTGGGACACATATACATGGTCGTACTGGTGGGTCTGGGGCTACATTGATTCAGATACAACAGCATCCTACGGAACCTGGGACGTAGACTTCTATATTAATAGCACTCCTTTCGATTCGATTACTTACATCATTAATGGTGTACCCAATCAGCCCCCTGAAATTGAGCCACTCGTTTTTGATGTTGAGGCAGGTCAAACATTCTATGGAGAGATACCCAGCATTGATACGGATGGGACACCGTGGAAACATGAAATATCCGCCTATCCTGACTGGGGTATGATAGAATTGCAAGGCGGTTACCAGAGGAAGTTTGCCTATACATCAGTCTCTGGAGCTGCCGGTCACATGGATTCAGTTACCATAACGGTGTATGATGATAAAGATGAGATGAGTACAGGTAAGGTCTATTTTAATAATATGAGTGTCGGCACTGAAGATGAGACGTTTCCCGAATCAATTGTGTTGTACCCGAGTTATCCAAATCCATTTAACCCCGTTACCACAATCCGGTTTTCGATTGACTTAAATCAGGATACCGATTTAAGAATTTATGATATTAATGGAGGATTAGTAGATATACTATTGAACAATGGGTTGGAGGCCGGAGAACATAACGTGCAGTGGAACGCATCGAGATATGCCAGCGGAGTCTACTTTGTTGAATTAGTTTCCGGTGGGCACAGGCAAATACAAAAACTTATTTTAATTAAATAATTAATAGTTGAAGGATAAACCAATGAAACGATTTATTGTAGCGAGCATTATATTATTAAACCTTCAGATTTCTGCACAAACCATTCTGGTGGAGAATGATGCTTTTCCTGAGCCCAGATCAATTTCGAGGATTCATAGGTCGATCAACTCCAGTGGCAAGATTCCTGTCCGAGTTATAGAGGTTTCGGAGTCGGAAGACCTTTCTACTGGTGTTTATATTGAAGATTCCTGGTACAGCAGTTTCAGCTATTCACAGAGGTATGTGGGGCAGTGTCCACCTGACACATTGTACTATGATTCTTATAGTGGTAGTAATTACACCTATTTTAGTGAATGCATGGCTGAGTATGCGGTGGAAGAGATTAACAGTCAACTGGCATTACTTCCTGGTGCACCAGAAGAAGTTTTTGAATTTGAATCTTTCCATCGCATTTATGATGCAGATAATTTTGATTCCCCAGATGGACACACCATGCTATCTGAATATTTTTCAGATACAACTATAAATACTCCCGGCTACATGAATATCGTGGTGACAAATGCCATGTTTATTCCAAACAGCAGCAATGTTTTAGCCGGAACAACGTATCTGTACCAGGATGCCAATGATGATAATGGGGCAATACTATTAGTTGAATCTGAAAGTACTCCATACGTTCTGGTACATGAACTAGGACACGTTGTGGGGTTCCCTCATCTCCTCCAGGATTCCTACCTTGAAATGTTTAACGGCGACTCTATTCTAATTGAAGCGATCCCGGAGCCTAACTGTGAATTTAATTATATGTCATCTTGGATGTCTGATGATTGTGAATTTTCCAATCCAAATTCAATTGAGGTTGGTGATATGAACGGTAATGGGATTGTGGACATGGTCTCGGCCTCATCTGACGGGTTTGGTATGGGCGGTATGATCGGGTGGCATGAAAATGATGGATCAGGAAATATAATTAACCATCTAATTGATCAGGATTTGTATGGGTTCGATCTTTCTTTGGATGATATGGATGGTGACGGGGATCTGGATATTTTATTGGCATCGAAAGACCTTTTTGGATCCTCTGGCTATTTCAGCTACTATGAGAATCAAGGAGCAGGCTCTTTTGCAAAAGATACACTGGGCACACATCCCGGGGCAAACTCCATAGAGGGTGCTGATATGGATAGTGATGGGAACATGGATATCCTTTGTGGATCCTCAGCGGATAGTACAATCTCTATTTATTTGAATGATGGTTCACTGAATTTTACAGAAAATGTTGTCTCCTCATCGGCCGGCGACGTTTTTGATGTGAATGCAGTGGACATGGATGGTGATGGGGACATGGATATCGTAGCCGCGGCAAAGTCATCCCAGGAACTTTCCTGGTTCGAAAACGCTGGAGACCTCACTTTCACAAAGCATACTATTATAAGTGACTGGTCCATAGTAAACGGCCCCATGACAGCGCTACCTGTTGATTTTGATGGTGATGGTGACATGGATGTAATCTCCTTCGGTGCATACGATACACGAGTGTACCTTGGCTTGAATGATGGTTCGCAATCTTTTTCGGACGTTTATGTTGGGCTTGGATACTCAGTTAACCTTACCAATCCTAAAAATCTTAAAGTATTGGACCTGGATGGTGATCTGGATCTGGATTTTCTTTGTGCCTATGAAAATGGGATCGCAACATGGATGAGCGAGGGAAATAATACATTTACGGGAACAAAATTATGGGACACAGATAATGGCACACATGTCACAACTATTGATATGTATGGAGATGGAGATTTGGATATACTAGTAACCGAAACAAACAACTACAGGGATGACCATGATTATCTCATTTCCTGGCTGGAAAGTGAAGGAAATCAGATAGTTGATCAGCATGGTATATCAGATGTTATCAGGCCGACATTGAATACGGATCAGCATGGTGATACTTTTGGAGAGATACTTCAGTCGTGGGTAAACTTTCATAATCCTCCTCTTGTAGCTACCAATTTAGTGATCAATGAGTTTTTGGCTTCAAATGATTCTTGTTGCACAGATCCGAGCGGTGATAATGATGATTATATCGAAATATTTAACTATGGAACAGAAGCTGTGGATATTGGTGGTTATTTAATTACCGATGATATTGGCAGCTATGATGATTATTACCAAATCCCAAGTGGTAATGATTCCACAATAATTCAACCGGGTGGTTTTCTGTTACTTTGGGCGGACAAGGATTCTGAAGAAGGGGTACTGCATGTAGAGATCAAATTGAGTGAAGATGGAGAGGAGATAGGTCTGTTTATGCCTGACTCGTTCACTGTGGTTGATACATTAGTGTTTGGATCCCAGACTTCGGATATTTCATTTGGTCGCTATCCAGATGGTTCGGAAACATGGCAGTCAATGAATCCCACACCTGGAACAGCTAACACTCAGGAACTATCAACATCAAATGAACTGGCCATTGCAACACAATTTTTACTTTATAGACCATACCCAAATCCATTTAATCCGACAACTACGATTAGATATAGCATAGATACCAAAAGAACTGTTTCTCTTCGTATATATGACATAGCTGGAAGATTGGTTGAAAAATTGTCAAATAGAATAATGGAACCAGGTGAATATAACATTCAGTGGAACGCATCCAATTACGCTAGTGGAATTTATTTTTTGGAATTAGTATCGTCAGATCAGCGCCATGTAGAAAAACTGATACTGATGAAATGATCAGTTAAGGATAATTCGGTCATTAATGTAGGTGATCTGCAGTTTTTGAAGTGTTAGTGGAGACTTTAGATCTTTTCTTCTGATCGTTGTACGAATAAAATCTGCGACCAGTAGATCGATCAAATAATAATTTGGATTATCCAGCTTTTCTTCAAAAATATGAATGTCCATCCGACGGATTTTTCGCAATTCATCCCACACTGCAGGATAATATTTTTCAAATGGTTTGAGGTTCTGTTTGGCTACAGGAACAAAACGATCGTATTCATCAATTAGCCAATGTTCTTCATCGCTTGGCTCGTATGAACTATCTTTTGTAAGCTTTTTTATCAGTGCGACAACCTTCGGTTTGCTTCCTTTATATTTTGTTTTATTTGACATTGTTTATTTTTTGATTATAATGTTATAATGATGAATAAAATGTAAACAAAATTTATGTATAACATAACAAAATATTTTAGCCCCATTGCCATGTTCTTTGAATAGGGGCTACATTCTCGCAGTCTTTCCAGATAATAATTAATGTCCAAAAAGCATAAACTTCAAACAAAACTAATTCATTCCGGTGAGCCGGAGATACGTTATGATGGTGCTGTAAATGTACCCATTTTTCAGTCATCTACGTTTGAGTATTCCGGTCAGTCCAGATACCAAGATATCAAATACATCCGACTTAATAATACTCCGAACCATAATCTATTACATAAAAAACTAGCGGACTTGGAAGGAGCCCAAGAAGCCTTAGTAGCAGCCAGCGGCATGGCAGCCATTTCAGCTGCTCTATTGGCAAATCTGAAGCAGGGCGATCATTTTTTGGCTCATGAAACATTGTATGGTGGTACCCACTCATTTGTGAACCATGACCTGCCTGATCTGGGGATTAAATGTGATTTTATTGATGGGTCTGATCCATCAAATTGGAAAGATAAAATTAAAACTAACACAAAAGTAATATATGTGGAAACGATCACGAATCCATTGATGGAAGTGATCGATCTGAATGCTGTTGTTGAATTTGCAAAAGAACACGGACTTATATCCATGATCGATAATACATTTGGGACTCCAATCAATTATCGTCCTATAGAAAATGGTTTTGACATATCGCTTCATAGTGCAACCAAGTACTTGAACGGCCACACAGACATAGTCGCTGGTGCAGCTATTGGCTCCGCTGAGATGATCTCTAGAGTTCGCCAAAAATTAAATCACCTTGGCGGTTCTCTTGATCCGAACGCTTGTTTTCTGCTTCAGCGTGGTATGAAAACACTTGGCCTGCGCATGGAGCGACAGAATCAAAATTCGCTTAGAATTGCTCAATATTTGGAAAGCCATCCACATATAAAAAAAATAAATCATCCGGGACTTAAAAATAGTCCGAGCCATGAACGGGCCAAGGCACAGCTTGATGGGTTTGGCGGCATGGTGAGTTTTGAGATCGATGGAAAGGTTGAAGATGCAAACAAAATATTAGATAATTTAGAAATATTTATCAACACAGCCAGTCTGGGTGGTGTCGAATCATTGGCAACACGACCCTCGCAAACGTCTCACTCTGGTATGACAAAGGAAGAACGTAAAGCAGCGGGAATCGATGACAAACTTATCCGGCTCTCTATTGGTATTGAAGATGTCGATGATCTTATTGATGATCTAAACCAGGCATTAAATTCTATCAGATGACCAAAAAGTCTATGTTGGGTAAGCCGGGAGCTGGTCTGCCCTGGTACGAGTCACTTTATCTACGACATATCACTCTAGCTAATTTGTGTCGCACAATGACCTGGCACTCTGGAATAGAATTGTTCCATGAAGAATCCTTCAAGATCAAAAAACTTATCGAACCGTTGAATGATAAACAGTTAGCGTCACCTGTCTTAATTAATCGTCTACGGGGTCTGGAAGATAGTTCGCGATTCTGGTCACCATTAATGGTATTGGAGCATTTAGTAATAGTTGGCAGGGAGTATAAAGATATAATTATTAGTCTGAATGAAGAAACAGTACCGAAAAGAGATATTACTATTGCTAGCCTGAAACCCTCTGAAGATATAGGCAAAGAGATTATAGGCCGTTTTAATGGATTCCAGGATGAATTTATAACTGTTATGAGTGATGAGCGATACCACCGGAGTTCGGTAATGAAATTCCGTCATCCGTGGCTGGGTTCGCTGAACTCATTTCAATGGCTTTGTTTGGCTGCGGGCCATCAACATTTACACAGGATGCAATTACGAAAGATCTTGGAGAAAGATTAATGAAATAAATTATAAATTAAAAAAATTATAAAAATGCCCCCTGTTACCAGAGGGCATTTTACTTTACTATTGTTACGGAGTAAGTGCGTGAGATAGGTTCAGAGAATCCTGTATCTCAGCCAGATCCAGGGCCGGTTCCGTAGTTTTATCAACATTGGCATTTTCTTCAGCTGTATTTGTTGAATACTGGTTACCGTTCCAGGTAAATATCTGATCCGGTCCCAGCGTTTCCCTTGCAATGGCATAAGCCTTTGCAAAAGAAATCACCTGTACAGCCTCCGGTTCTATGACCTCCTCTTCTACCCAGTCAATAGCTGCATTATCCACGGCTTCTATTTCTTCCTGTGGAAGAAATGTCTCAGCCAGATCTGGTGCTTCTACTGGTTTATTTTGGATATATAGTGCTGTAAATACCACTACAGCAAAGGTCAGGGAGACGACAAATGCTCCCATGGAACTATTATCGTTTTGTTTCATGGCGTGCTCCTTTCTTTGAGTTTAAGCTTGTGATCTATTGCTTGTACGCCATGTTATATAATTCAGTTCCATTTAATGTCAACCAAAAAATTTAATTGGAAATAAAATAAAAACGGCGGCTACGCTTAGATCACAAGCTCCCAAAGAAAGGGACAAGGCAGCCGCCATGTACTGGGAATTTACGAAGGTTGAATGATCTTTAATTGTTTTGTGATAACATGAATAGCATAATACCAGACCAGGCCGATCAGAATATTCACCATAACATAATATGGCCAGGTACCAAAGTATTCCATAATCTTTAATGATGGGTATCTTAGATCAAGAAGGTTCTGATCAAAAATCATGTTATAAACGGCCATAAAAGCCAAATATGCCAGCATACATTTCAATGCTGTCCATACAGAGTTGGGTCGCAGTCTGTGCTTGATCTTAATAAAATAAATAGCCAATGCCAGAGGACCTGTGTGTTTTAAAAAGAATCCTGCCCAGGCCAGAGGATACATTTCCAGGGGAGGACAGACCGGGTTCGGCCATACGAAAAGGGTTAGGAGGTCTCCTGTCCATGCAAAATAAAAAAAAATTTCGAATAATATTTGTGAATACCGTATTGATAGGATGAAAGCAATGACAGCAGTAAAATTGCATAGCCAAAGGAACAAGTGGGGGTTGTGATTAACATTGTAATAGCCCGTGGTCAGTAGGGAATAAATGATGGCTCCCTGAATGGAATAAACGATACGCTCATCCTTCTTAATCGCTCCCCAAAAGAATGAGAGGGAGACCAATAGGGTCAGAAATGGTATGATCAAATAATATCCCTAAAATATTCCAGTGACTCCGGATTGGACAAGGCATCCTTGTTTGTCACCTCTTCACCATGTATCACCTTTTTCACTGCCAGTTCAACTTTCTTTAAGTTAATTGTATACGGAATATCGGGTACTGATCGAACAATAGATGGAACATGACGCGGTGAACAATTTTGGCGTATGGATGATTTGATCTTATTTGTTAATTCTTCTGTCAGTTTATGACCTTCTTTCAATTTTAAAAATAGTGCAACCTGCTCATCACCTTCTTTTTGAACACCCACTACTAAACTGTCATTTACCTCTTGTAATTTTTCCACAACTCGGTAAATCTCTGCGGTCCCGATCCGGACACCCTGAGGGTTCAAGGTGGCATCACTTCTACCAAATATCCTCACACCACCATGGTCATTAATCTCAATATAATCTCCATGGTACCAGACATTTTCATATTCATCAAAATAAGCATTATGATATTTTGAACTGTCAGGATCATTCCAGAAGTAGATGGGCATAGAAGGAAATGCTTTTTTGCAGACAAGTTCCCCTTTTTCATTCAGTATAGAATTTCCTTCGCGGTCAAACGCATCTATATCCATTGCAAGGCCCTTACACTGGAGTTCACCGCGATAGACAGGTAGCATGGGGCTACCCCCAGCAAAGCAGGAAATTATGTCCGTGCCGCCTGAAATAGAGGCCAGTTGTAGTTCCTTTTTAACATCTCTGTAAATATAGTCAAAATTTTCTTCCATAAGCGGTGATCCTGTGGAAAGTATGATACGTACCGTAGAAAGATCTATTGTGCCCAGAGGTTTATTTCCAACGTCCTCGCTGGCAGCAATGAATTTGGCACTGGTGCCAAAAGCCGTTATACCGCATTCCTGAGCCAGGTCCCACATGGCATTACTATTTGGATAAAAGGGTGATCCATCATAGAGTACTAATGTTGCGCCAATAGCCAGATTGCTCACCAGCCAGTTCCACATCATCCATCCGCATGTGGTAAAATAGAAAACTGTATCATCTTCGCTAATATCACAATGAAGCCGCAGTTCTTTCAGATGCTGGAGGAGTGTTCCTCCGGCACCGTGGACAATGGATTTAGGTAGGCCGGTAGTTCCGGATGAATACATGATGTACAGTGGATGGTCAAATGGGAGTTGCTCAAAGTCTATTTGATTGGCTTCATTATCTATAAAATCTGTGAATAATACACTTTTCTTTACTGCAGAAATGTCTGGTTCTTCTTCTGTATAAGGAATGACAACAACTTTTTCTACACTGGGCAGTTCTTTCAAAATTCCATTCAATTTTTCCAGTGAATCATGAGACTTTCCATTATAATAATAACCGTTTGCAGCAAAGAGAACCTTCGGCTCGATCTGCTGAAATCTGTCCAGCACACCTTTGATACCGAAATCTGGAGATGATGATGACCAGATTGCCCCCAAGGATGTTGCGGCCAGCATGGCGATAATACTTTCTGGCATATTAGGGACAAAGCCTGCAACACGATCTCCTTTTTTGAGGCCGGCTTCCTTCAGGGCATGAGCAGTTTGTGCCACAAAACTGAATAGATTGGCATAAGATAATATCCTAAGAGACTGTCCTTCACCTTTAAATATAATTGCTGTTTTATTGTCCCTTCTGGATAATAGATTCTCAGCATAATTCATTTTGGAACCGGAAAACCATTTTGCTCCCGGCATTTTTGAGACATCATCCACTACCTGGGTATGAGGTTCTGAATGAATAATTTTGAAAAAGGCCCAGGCAGATTCCCAAAATTTTGGAATTTGCTCAACGGACCAGTCATGTAAATCTGTGTAAGAATCAAGATTTAGCTCATGACTCGTGTTAATGTATTCTTTAAATTCGACCATCTGTGAACGTAAAATATGCTCAACTGATGGCTGCCACATGATCTTTGCCATTCAATATTGATAAATTTGGTCACAAAAAATAACAGACTTTTAGGATATAATCACACTCGATTAATAAAATGAAGATTGCATTCTTAACTGCCGGAGGATTGGCTCCATGCCTATCCTCTTCCATTGGGGCATTACTTAATGAATACCAAAAATATGGAAAAAATGCAGAATTCATTGGCTACTTGAACGGCTATAGAGGTTTGCTACTAGGAAATTTTATCGTTTTTCCAACTGATGTTTATGAAAAAACAGATATTCTCATGTCCTATGGAGGTAGTCCAATCGGCAACAGCAGAATAAAATTAACCAATGTAGATAATTGTATTCAAAATGGATATGTTAAGGAAGGAGAAGATCCAGTTGCTGTGGCTGCCGAACAATTGAAAAAGGACGGTATAGATATTTTGCATACGATAGGTGGTGACGACACAAACACCATGGCTGCAGAACTGGTGAATTATCTTTCTAAAAATGGATATGAACTGACGGTAGTTGGTCTACCAAAAACAGTGGACAATGATGTGTATCCCATCGCCAGATCCCTGGGAGCAGATACAGCAGCTGAACAGGGTGCACTGTTTTTTGAAAATATTTCTAACGAGAACACAACCAGTACAAGACAATTACTGATCCATGAGGTCATGGGCCGACATTGCGGTTGGCTTACAGCAGCTACCGCTAGGAAATATAGAGATTCTCTTGATTCAAAATTTTTTGCTGATGATCTGTTGATCAGCCGTGACAAGTGGGATATTGATGCTGTATATATTCCAGAAGAAGAGTTAAATATTAAAGCAGAATGTGTTCGATTAAATGAATTGATGAAAAGAAAAGATAATGTAAATATTTTTTTGAGTGAGGGAGCTGGCAAAGATGCCATTATAAGTGAAATAGAAAATAAGGGAGAAGAAGTCCCCAGGGATGCATTCGGGCATGTTCGCCTGGATGATATCAATCCTGGTCAATGGTTTGCGAAACTGTTTAAAGAAAAACTCAACGCAGATAAAGTTTTGGTCCAGAAAAGTGGTTACTTTGCACGCTCTGCTGCGCCAAATGCGTTTGATATAGATCTTATCAAAAAAACTGCAGCCGAAGCAGTAGCAGGTGCCCTGAATGGCTCAAGCGGAGTTGCTGGTCTGGATGAAGATAATAAAGATCAGATGAGCCTTATTGATTTTGATAGGATTAAAGGTGGAAAGCCTTTCAATACCAAAAAAGAATGGTATCAAAATTTGAAAACTGAAATTAATCAACAATAAAGGAAACACATGAGTTCATTACAAGATATAGCCAGCCAAATGGTTCAAAAAGGGAAAGGAATCCTGGCGGCAGATGAGAGTTCACCCACATGCGCAAAACGTTTTGATAGCATTGGTGTTGATAGTACAGAGGAAAACAGAAATGCATATCGAAATATGCTATTCACGGCTGAAGGGATTGAAAATTATATTAGTGGTGTCATTATGTTTGATGAGACTCTTCGTCAATCAACGTTGGATGGCAATGTTCCGTTCCCAAAACATCTATCTGATATGGGCATCATACCCGGCATAAAAGTAGATATGGGCGCAAAGTCTCTTGCTAATTCTTCCGATGAGAAGATCACCGAAGGTCTGGACGGCTTACGTGATCGCCTTAAAGAGTATTACGAGCTGGGAGCCCGATTTGCGAAATGGAGAGCCGTGATCACAATTGGTGAAAACATTCCCACTCAATACTGTATTTCTACCAATGCCCACGCATTAGCCCGATATGCAGTACTCTGCCAGGAGCAAGAAATTGTACCAATAGTAGAGCCAGAGATTTTAATGGATGGCACTCACACAGCTGAAGAGAGCTATGAACTGACCGTTGAAACTCTTTATACTGTCTTTTTTGAATTGGCATCTCAGGGAATACAGTTGGACGGGATGGTCTTGAAACCTAATATGGTTCTTTCTGGGTATGAATGTGAAAAACAAGCATCTGTTGAAGAGGTGGCTGGCATGACAGTGGAATGTTTTATGAATACTGTACCTGCGGCCGTCCCAGGTATCGCCTTCTTATCCGGCGGCCAAAGCGATGAATTGGCGACTGCACACTTGAATGCCATGAATACCTTTGAAAGAACCCCCTGGAATTTAACATTCTCTTATGGACGTGCTCTCCAGGCTCCGGCACTAAGTGCGTGGGGAGGAAGCGAAAAAAATGTTCCATTAGCTCAAGAGGCTTTTATCAAACGAGCAAAGTTGAACAGCTTGGCAACAAAAGGAGAATATTCTCCGGAAATGGAATAATAATATTTTGAAATAAAAAAGGCCCATTTGTAGGGCCTTTTTTTATTTAGAAAAGGTATTAGAATAAAAATTTTATTCCTACCACATTTGTGGGTTTCCATTCATTATTTTTGATATCATTTTGCTGTAGAAAATAGATAGCTGTTTTAACAAATTGTATTCGCTTGATCTCAACACCAATATACAATCGATTCCTATTAAGTTTTCTTTCTTCCATATCATAAAAGATCTCATTCGCAAAATATGGAACTAGATTTAATGGGGTTAATCCCTTGCCAAAGTTGATGGAAACCATATCACGATTACGAATCACCGGATCGTTATCCTGCTTTATTCGGTATTCAAAACGACTTCTAGCAGAGATAGACATTGAGCCCAGTTTCATGTTGGTTGACAATGTGCCATGAGGCCTGTGTTCCTGCTTCCAGGTTTCACCGTTCCATTCAAAAACTTCGCGAAGATTAATACTCATTTTGATCTTAGAATTGATTGGAAATGAAACACCGATATCTCCATGACAATATTTTAATTGATCACCCATATTGGTTGAGCGAAAATCGCTTTCCACGGACAAGATATATGAGTCATTCAATGGTTTGGATATTTTTGCTGCTTTCCACAATTCAGTCTCTTCTGCAGCAAGACCAAATGGTAAGATCAACACCAAGATCAATTTTTTCATTCTGTGGTATCTGTCTGTAGTTCTTTTATTTTCAAATTCGATTACTTTTCACTTATACTCAAATAAACAAATAGCTGAGCGAACCTTTTTAATACAATTTCAAGTTTAATTTTTCAACAATCCTATCAGAAGTGCAGATGAAATGATCCCAGGATAAAACGGTTCTAAATGCCAAGGATAGTTATCGGATAAATGACCATAATAGAACCATGTTGCTGATACTAAAACAGGGATAATAATTACAAAAACACATTTATTTTCAGAAAGCTTTACTGATGTAAACGTAAGTATGAACGGAAAAAGAATACCAGGTACAACCATTGATCCGATAAAATACCATAGTGTTACAATGGAAGGAATACTAATGGCCAGCAAAACAGCTAAAAATGTCATAACGACGAGTCCTTTTTGAATATGGGTTGTTTCTTCTGCGTCATCTTTTTGATGGACACGCAGTATAATATCTCGACCGAAAGTAATGGCTGAAAGAAAACCATTAGAATCTATTGTAGACATAATGGTTGAAAATAGTCCAACTAAAAAAATTCCATACATAAAAGGGGGAAGAATACGTGATGCCATTTCAGGGTAGGACATAGCTGCCTCAATGTTTGGATAGAGTGCCGCTGCATACAGTCCTGTCGTGATGATCAAAATATCAAAAATAAACCAGAAACCAACTGAAACAAGAATTCCTTTCTGAGCAATTTTGGGTGAACTTGCAGCAGCGGTCCGCTGATAGAAACCGGGGTCTACAAATGTCCAGAGGGCGATAAAAAACCAAACTATAATATATTGAAGAGAATGTTGTCCCATAGGATCAAAGAAATTTTCTGAAAGAGTAGAGGTAAGTGTAAGTGGATTATCGCTCAATCCCCATGTAAACACTAGCAATATAAAAAAACCAAAGAACATCAATCCAAACTGAAGAAAATCAGTTCTAATAATAGAGCGAAAACCTCCTTTCCAGATATAAAGGAGACTTAATAAAGCTGAAATTAGTATAGCCGGCTGAAGTTCCCAGCCCAGCGTATGCTGCAAAAGAATACCCATGCTCAATATATATGGAGCGGGCGAAACAAGTATCATAATAAGACATGCGCTGATGATCCCAGCGCTGGGACCAAAATAATCACGAAAATGATCCGGGATAGATGAAAAATGTTTGTTTCGAATTTTTGGGGCCAAGAACAAAGCGAAAAGAATAGCAAAAACATAATATGGCAAAGCAAAAATGAACCATGTTTGGATTCCGTATAAATAGGTATTTTCACCTACACCAAGGATTCCTCCATACCAGGTGGCCACAAGAGTTGCCACAAATCCAGGTAAGCTTAATTTCCGTCCTGCCAATATATAATCAGAACCGGTGCCTAAATCCTTTTTACTCCTGTAGAATCCTAATCCTAACAGTACGACGATATAAATGCCTACGGCTAGCCAGTCTAATAGATGCACAGATTTTTCATGTTAGATGATTAACAAAAAGCAAGATAGGATGAGAAGTATGAATAGAGAATTCACTCCCATTTGCTTCGTTACATATTGCGTTACTTCCCAATTGAAGGGGAGCATTATCCAGGGAATATTTCAATCCAAAAGTGGAAATGGATTTTACGTGCTCAACAGCCAAGATGGAGATCTGCTGTCCTTCCTTAGATGGAAAGGCCTTCTGGCCATTGAGTGAATAAATAGTTGCATAATCGCTGACTAAAATAATAGACATTTTTTGAGAAAATTCTGTCAGCAAATGCAGATTCCCTAATGTATGGTCCTCTCTCAATCCTGTTGATCCCAGAACAGCTACATCATCAATATGATTCATCAAGCACCAGTCCAATGTTTTGTGAAGATCAGTTTTATTTTGATCTGAGGCTTCAATCCATAATCCTTTAAACGAATTTCTCTTTAAACTTGTGGAATCACCGTCTCCTATGATAATATGGGGAGCACGATCCAGATCAACAAGCAAATCGGCACTTCCATCTGTACAGATAACCGTCCCTGCTTGATCAAGGATCTGCAGAGGTATTTTATGGGACGGGAATGTACCGTTCGCCAAGATCACGATAGGCAGTTGAAACTGGGCTGACATGTGAATGAAAATTACATTTAACTAATAGTATTGTAATGGGTTTAATAAATTCACATTCTATTTTTATTGATTCATGAGAACGATCTCCTCCATATTGATATTCGTATCTATTCTGAAGGCAGGCCTTATCCAGCCATTCAATAATGCCGCACTATTCTATACCCATGTATTGTTTGAATGGGAACAGATAGCCACTGCTGACCGATATCAATTAATGGTGGCCTCTGATTTGGATTTCACTGACACAGTAATTAACGTGACGGATGAGACTCTGGTATATATTGCAGATGAAAATTTGGAGTGGAGTACTCAATATTACTGGCGGGTTCGTAAGCATAATATAAATGGCCAGGTGGGAAACTGGTCAGATACGTTTACATTTACCATTGGTGAACAAAAATCAAATGTGGATACATACATCTATGATGAATCACAGGTTGAAAATGGACTGACTATCTTTGGTTCTTTCTTCAATTATTACAGTGCCGTTATTGATAAGGGTGGAAATGAGGTTTGGAATTCCGGTTATGAGGATCTTGTATTTTATAATACCAATAGCGATGGAGACTTTTTTGGATGTTATTTGGATAATTCTTTACAAAATAACTTACCGGGAGTTGAATTCAGTATTGATAATGAATTTCTTTGGGAAGAGCCCAATGACGAGTTCCTACACCATGATCTGATCCAATTACCCAATGGAAATTATATGGGTGTAGTATCTGTGACTCAATTTGGTCCAATACCTATTGGTAGTTGGACACCCCTTTTCCAGGGCCTTGGGTATGTTGCTGATGGCGTGACGCCTGAATTCACGTGGGTCGGAGATAAGATCGTTGAATGGGATAAAGATACAAAAGAAGAGGTTTGGTCGTGGAACACGTTCGATTATTACGATACACAGGATTTTGATTTTCAGGGCGGTACTTGGGATCAGGCATTTGTTGATCAGCGGTACGACTGGACCCATATCAACGCAATCACATTTGGTAATGAATCTAGTTCCATTTATGTATCGGTCCGCCATTTATCCCGCATTACTTGCATTGATTATCCAAGCGGCAACATTGTCTGGAATATGGGACGGGAATATCCATCCGGTGAAGTAGACTTTGGTCATGATCTCGGCTTCAGTTTTCAGCATTCAGTCCAGATCACAGATGATGGAAATATTGTTACATTTGATAATGGCAATCTGAGTGAGATTTTTCTGGGCACGGATGATCCTACTTCCAGAGCCATGGAGATAGATATCAATTATGACGGGTCAACCTATAGCGCCGAAGTGGCCTGGGAATATAATCTGCCCACAGAGCTGTTTGGATTTGCTTCTGGAAATGCCCAAAAGCTAGATAATGGTAATTATCTTGTTACCACAGTAGGGGGTGGCGGCACTACTTTAGAAGTAAATTCTAATGGTGAGGTCGTATGGGAAGCAGATCTGAATCTTACATTGCCCAATGGTGCAGTTTACAGAGCCATACGCATTCCAAGCATTTATCCTGTGGCGTTTAGTGTAACCTCAGAAGATCTCCATCTCCATGAGTCAGAACCAAGTGTGTTTATAGGAGATTCCTTGGTTGTATTTACGATCTATAATGAGGGTTCTCTGCCGGTTACTTTTTTGCATGAATTGAATGATGAACAAAACTGGTTTGAGTCAAATGAACTTTCCATAACCATTGAACCGGGCGCAAGTAACAACATTACATATTTTTCAGAAAATATCATGGATTTGGATGATGCAAACCCTATTACCTTTACTGTAACACCTGAAGGACGGGATCATTTATCCAAAAGTATAATGGTTAATGGATATACATTTCCCGTTTCTATCGAAAATGAAATTATTCCAGAAAGATTTGAGTTATTTGATCCGTATCCCAATCCCTTTAATCCCGCTACAACGATTCGGTTTACCGTTGGTCCGGATCACGAATTTAAGGGTCCAATTCGTTTAGATATATATGATATATCGGGGAAACGAGTGCTAACTTTGGTCAATGAAAAAATGGATCCAGGCAATTATGAATACCAATGGAATGCTTCATTACAAGCCAGCGGTTTGTACTTTGTAACTATAACTTCTGGAAATTTTTCACAAACAAAAAAGACAGTACTTCTCAAATAAATGAAATACATATCCATCTCAATTATTCTTTTTCAGATACAGCTATTTGCTCAATGCGATCCGGAATACACATTTGTTTACTCTATTCCATCCACTGTAAATGTTATCGATGGAGACAGTTGTTATTTTACGGATGATCTGGAGGTATTGGACGCCATAATCAGTGAAAATAATTTAGACTATAATTCTAGTTTAGAACTGGGAACACAGACCTGGAATAACCGCAGGCTTAAGATACTCGTGGCTGGAAATTATGGTAATAGTAGCGGCGTGAATGACACCATATTTGTGCTGCCAGAGAATATTGGAAATTGGGATGAAATAAGTGCTCTGTATCTTGAATGGAACAGAATATCATTTCTGCCAGCCAGTTTGAGCCAGTTGGTGAGTCTTCAATCACTCTATGTCTCCAATAACACGTTACAAAGTATTCCAACTGCAATCGGTTCTCTAACCAATTTATATTTGTTAGATGCCGGGTATAATGAGATCGATTCCCTACCCGATTCGTTTTGCAACTTGGAAAATCTGACATATTTATGGTTGTTCAATAATGAATTGACCACTGTTCCCGCATGTATTTGTTCAATGGATGTGAACTGGGATGGAACAGACGCAGCGTGGTATCCTTATTTTGCCATTGGAGGTAATCAGTTATGTGATAATGCACCTGACTGTATTTCTGGCAGCTCACATTTTCATACCAGCTTGGATCAATTCTATTATTCATTCATGGTCACCGATTCACAGGATTGTGAAACTTCATCCACGATTACTGATCATATTCCATCTGGGTTCGTTATACATGAACCGTATCCCAATCCATTCAATCCCGAAACTGCAATACGGTTTTCCGTGGATTTAGAGGAAAAGTTTCAGATGCAGGTATATGACATTAACGGTGGTTTGGTGCATTCATTTGATGAAGAAATAAACGGGCCGGGAGAGTATGAATTTATTTGGAACGCTTCCGGGGTACCTTCCGGTGTATATTTTGTTCGCCTTGAATCTGGTTCGAATTATTTGACCACAAAGGTCACGCTGTTGAAATGATCAATAGGTGATCAATGCAGAGGCAGCTGAGAAACCGGCACCAGTGCCAACCAAATATACAAGATTTCCCCGCAGAATTTTTCCTTCCTTGACAGCAGTTGCAAAAGCCATGGGAACAGAAGCAGCCACACAGTTGCCGGTATAGTCTACAATATTCACCACTTTTTGTTCATCAAAGCCACCAAATTCACTGTATGCTTTTACAGCTTTATATGATGCCTGATGAGGGATGACCCAATCCACATCTCCCTGTTGAAATTCCACTGAATTAAATGTGCCTACCATCAATCTATATACTCGGGAGATCGCCATTTTATAAACTGCAGGCCCATCCATAGAAAATAAATTATCATCATCTGTTGTGCCCGGATCCTGAGGATGCTTATGTGTGCCGCCCCCACGAACTTCCGTCAGTTTTGCTCCGCTGGGCCATGTCTTCATGTTCCAATGATGAAGTTTACTCTCACCGGTGGAGCGTTCCACATAAACAGCTGCTGCACCATCACCCAATAAAGCAGCGCTCTCTGGTTCATCAAAATTTCGGCCCCGTGTTCCCCGATCAGCAGAAATTATTAGAATGCGATCTACTGAATTATTGTGGATCAATGAGGCTGCTGTGTTTAAAGCGATGATAAACGAGAGACACGTGCTATGGACACTGAAAGACGGAATACCTTCGTAGCCCATTTCTTTTTGAAAAAATACAGATGTGTCAGGAATCGTTTGTTTGGGAACTCCAGAAGCATTGATAATCAGATCCGGAGGTAATTTATCTCCAATGGCTTCTTTTCCGGCTTCTGCTCCCATGACGTCAACATCAACGTCAGAAACCCTACGTTCCTTAACGCCGGTTTTTGAGAGAATCCATGGTTCATCATGGACGATCTTATCTGCTACGTCTGCTGCTGATTCAATATTGGGAGGCAGGTAGAGACCGACACCTGAAATTCGAATGTTCATTTACATAGGTTCTAGAAAAAATATTTTAACTCAAAACGGATATGAGAAAAATCCTCCATTTCATTGAATCTATATTCATTTCCCAAATCAGAATTGCCGGCAATATGTGTTACGGCGGTGACGAGTTTGAGTGATGAGGAGAGGTCATATGTGCTTTTCAATTCAATCAAGCGTCCGTTGCCCATCGTTCCATTAACTTCCGACCTATCAAATAGGCATAAAGTTTCTATTAATAATTGTTCGTTCATGAAAGACCTGTTCAAGATCATAATGAGCGCTTCCTGGGTCATGATTGCAAGTGGTGTCCCCATTCCTGGGAAGAATACAGAATAGGGGTCAAAATCTGCTTCCAAAAGCGGCAGATCCACATCCGGTAGATATTCAGCATCAAACGATAGTGTATCATATTTGAAATATTGACCAATGAATTCAATTCCTCCTGGTAGCTCTGTTTCAAACTGAAGGATTGCCTGATAATATTCTGCCTTGGTTTGAAAGCTATGTGAAAACATAATATCCGTATAAATGTCTGGATACTTGGGGTGCTCACGTTGAATATCTAAAGTGTCCAAATAATCAGTAGTAGAAAAATGTGCCGCTTCAGCTCGAATAATGAACCATTTAGTAGGGATTACTATCCCGGCCCCTATCATATCTGTTTTTCTAAACGAAAAGACTGTATCCAAAACCGAAACAGTTTGAAATTGATTTGTAAATACATTTGAACCGCTCAAACTGAATAATCGATCGTATCCGCTAAAATATGTGATAGAAAAGTCTGCCAGATTCAGCTTTTGCTGGATATTTATTCCATACTCATCCGGTGTTTTAGGGCTCAAGGTTTGTTCGGATCTTGGTGTCACCGGCAATTGTATGGGAAAATCAGAATCACTGATGGGAAGGCGGTTTGTATGGTGAAGTGGTGAATAATATAGCCCTACCTTAGTATTGTTCAGGTAGTAGTCCATGGTAATACCCATGGAAGCCAATTTGCGATCGGTTCCCAGATTAAAGATATAGTAATAATCATAGGCATTAATATTATCGATGGGGCTGTTATCATCCACGCTGCTCCAGGAATGGATCTGTTTTCCTACTTTTATCTCACCAAATAATGTATACCAGCTGGCATACAGTTCACGTAGATCAAAGGAAAATTCTTGCGGATCACTGCTGTCAAAGTATGATTTGTCATCACGAATCTTATATTCCATAGCAAAAGTAGAATTAAGGGCAAAATCTCCATTCTGATGATCCATATTTAGACTCAATATGCGCCATGGGAGGTTAATTATAGACCTGTCGGACAGACGATGAATATCGTATAAATGGACATTTCCTGAAAATCGGGTTGATGGTTGCGCTAAGGTGATCGAAACCAGTAATAAAAGTCTAATTCTCATAGTCTTTTTTCAATACATCGTTTAACCAATTCATCATTTCATTTCCTTGCTCTATCCATGCCCGGGATAATCCCCATGCGGGGAAGTCGCCCAACAGTTCGCCATTCCAAGTATACGTTACTCGTGTGTTCAGTTCATTAATTTTTGACAATTTCCATTCTCCTGCAGCATGAATCAAGCGGACATACCCCCTTTGGATGGGAGCATTCTCATGTTGAACAGCAGAAAATCGAAAGGACCATTCATCACCGAATTTATGTTTATTATACTTTATGATGTAATCTCTACCAGCAAACGGAAAAGGCATGTCCAGCATAATGTGTACCACATCATTTTCCAGTTCCCTGGACTGGGTAACCCTTAGGAAAACATTGGGATAATTTCCCACATCCTCGATTATTTTTGAAATAACTGATAGAGAGTATGGAAGTTCAGTCTCTGCTTTACAAATAGGAAAGCCCAGATAATGTGTGCTGGTGATAGATATATTACCGGTTTCGAGAGTTGTCCATTGATGATCACTCTGAATCTTGGTTACATCTAAACCAAATACCAAGGTAGTAAAAAATATTAAATGAATTATTTTAATTTGTTTTATCATTTAAAAATGTTTCATAAATGAACCAACAATCCTGCCGAATCTTTTGTTCGCTCAAACCAAATTTTTCTAGATCATAGTGATGGTCGCTTATGTATTGTCTCTGGCTTTCTGCGGTTTCCATAATTTTTCTATTTATTTCAGCAGTCATTTCTAGGTTAGCAAAGGAAGCTATCTCATCCATCAATGCATCAAAATCATTCATCATTCTATCATATTGAACGATGAAGACTTTAGAGCGGTCAATTCTTCCCGAGTCCCAGTCAAGGTAGAAACGTTTCAGCAGTTCCACTAGTGCATTATATAAACGATTAAGATATCGATCTCTCACATCCTTATCCAAGCTCCAAAAGCCGAATCGTTTATCTAGCACACCGGTCACAAGGCTCAATCCAGAAGGTAGCACGTTCAGTGGATCACGCACCATGTATAAGACCTTGCCATTTGGAAATCGTTCCAAGAATGAAGGAAGGTTTGTGCTCAATGAAAACAATTTTGGAATGACTCGCTTCTGCTTGGAGGCAACAGACAGTTTTTTCCATAATTGTTCGAACCAGTCATAATCCCGTTTTGTTGTATCACGCTTTTTAGGGTCAAACCAATCAAAAAAATCTTTTTCATTGAAAGCTAGTATAAACCCATACAAAAAGAAACCGTCAAAATGTTTAAATAGAAGGGATACATCATCAGTCTCATAAGATGTTAAACTTGTTTTATGAGCAGCAGTGGAATGATGGCGGGCTGGACTGATAATCTCTAATATCGGTAACAATGGTTTAATGATCTTTTGTAGTGTGATGGATGGGTAGACCATCTGCCACAATTGTGCCCCTGTTCCGAAACCGTTATTTATAAGAAATCGATGAAGGAAAGTCGTCCCAGATCTGGGGTTACCAACAATCACTAGTGGGTTAAAATTATTTTTACGAATAGATGGATAAAAAATATGATCTAATGCGGATCCCAAAAATACGATCATTTTTAAAATTGATATCAATAAAGCAGTTATAATGGGACCGAACCATTTTCCAAACGTTTTTCCGATTGTAGAATATGCAGTTAGGACTCTTGATCTTATCACGATATTTTATATTTAATAAAACAATTAGGTTAAATTACAATCATAATCGTTATTATATCTGGTTCAGATTTAACTTTTGGACACCATATCAGTCAATTAGTTAATTGTAAAAATGTTATTCAAGAAATTACTATTAATATTTACCCTGGTTTCGAGCCTTTTTTCACAAGGTGCTTTTCAGGGATATACCATTTTTAGTCCCACGGCCGGTGGCGCAGGTAGCCAGGGAAATGGTAATACATATTTAATTAATAATCAGATCACTATCATTAATGCCTGGAATCATAATCGCGGGGCGGCAAGTATGCCTTACCTTAGAGCTGACAGTACAATTTACTATCCTTTTAGAGTGGAAAATCCAACCATGAGTAACGGAGGTGTCGGAGGTGGTGTCTCTATTATGGATTGGGATAACAATGTTTTGTGGACATACACGATATCCGATAACCAGTATCAGCATCACCATGATATATATCCTTTGCCAAATGGTCATGTACTCGTTATTGCCTGGGAAAGAAAAACAGCCGCAGAAGCGTATGCGCTTGGTAGGCAAACCATTAATAACTCCCTGAATGAGATGTGGTCAGAAGCCATTCTAGAGTTGGAACCTGTCGGATCTAATGATGCAAACATTGTATGGGAATGGCATTTGTGGGATCATTTAGTTCAAGATGTAGATCCAACGCTGCCCAATTATGGTGTGATCGCTGAAAATATTGGACGAATGGATATCAATTATGGGATTGTGGGTGGATCACAAGGCCCTGGTGGAAACCATGCTGACTGGATGCATTTTAATGCAATTGATTATAATGAAGAACTGGACCAGATTGTTTTGTCATCTCGCAGTATGAACGAGATCTACATTATTGATCATAGTACAACAACTGCTGAAGCTTCTACAGATTCAGGAGGAACCTATGGAAAAGGCGGCAATTTTTTGTATCGCTGGGGGAATCCTCAGGTGTACGACAGGGGAACAGGTTCCGATCAGCAGTTGAATGCCCAGCATGGTGTCAACTGGATACCTGCAAATTATCCGGGAGGAGGAAACCTCTTACTATATAACAACAATTATCAGAACAATAATTCAGCCGTCTTTGAATTGGTACCTCCCATTGATTCTACTGGAAATTATACCTTGGTCGAGAATGAAGCTTATGCACCCAGCGGACCCGTATGGTATCATACTGGAGGATTCCATTCAAATGTACAATCAGGCGCATTTCGTCTTTCCAATGGGAATACGTTTATTACGGAAGCTGATGATGCCCATATGTTTGAGGTGACTGCAGATAATAACGTTGTTTGGAGCTACACATATCCTGGAAATAATATAATGATTGCCAGAGCCCAAAAATATGAACTAACCTATTTGGAAAATGAATTTCCAGATTATACTCCTGGGGATGTGAATTTTGATGGTGAAATTAATATTGTAGATTTAAGCCATGCGGTAGATATGATTTATAATATTGGATATAATGCTACCCCACCTGCCGATGTTAATGGTGATGGCATTGTAACCATGATAGATGTGGTTATAATGGTCCAACTGCTAATGAATCAATAAAATAGAACTTTATACTTTTTATATTTTATAAAAACGATTTGGCACCTTGGGAGAGTATTTAATATATATTAATTTAGTTTTTATATAGCCTATCTTTTAAGAGATTTGGATTCAAAACTAATATAATGATAAAAACTACATTTAATCTTTGGGATCATCCTATTCGGAAATATATGGTCAAGCAGAGCCTTGATCACCCCAAACGAACCATTATTATATCACTGATTTTTACATTTATTCTGGCATCCGGATTGAGGTTCTTTACCATTGATGATGATATGTTGAAAATGATGCCGGAAAATCTTCCATCAAGAGTCTCATGGGATAATATTCAAGAAGAATTTGGTAGCACTGAAGTAATATTCATTGCTTTTGGTCATGAGGGACGGGATGTGTTTACACCTGATGCCCTTGCAAAAATGTGGGATCTATCTGAGGCGTTAGAAGCATCAGATTTGGTTGATGAGGTTACATCCATATCCACATCTACAAGAATGGATAACTTTGACGGATTCATGGAGATAGACGACCTTCAATTAGATAGAAATCTTTCTCAGTTTGAAGCGAGGGATATACTTAATTATCTAAATAAGAACAATAAGATCAAAGAACAATTGGTAAGCCAGGATGGAGATTATCTTGTGGCCATGGTTAAGCCATTTGATAGCATAGAATTGGTTGGCTGTGTATATGAAATTAAGTCTATTTCAGAGAGAGTTTTGGAAGGCTATGACATTCATTATGGTGGTCAGGCATATTTTACGGGTATCATGCCGCCAATGATCCGAGAAGACGTCAAAGGTCTGATGCTGACCGGTATACTAATAATGATTACCATTTTGTTATTTAATTTGCGGAGTGTACCAGCGGTGGGAATGGTAATGGCTGTGATCATGCTGTCATTGGCAGGCATGATGGGATTTATGGGTTGGATGCTTAAGCTTACCGGTTCTGGGAAGTTTTTATTTACGCTTGCCAATACTTCTATGCCAATCATATTGTTGACTATTGCCAACTCAGATGGTGTCCATGTCATGACAAAGTTTTTTAAGGAATTCAGGATATTCAAAGATAAACGAAAAGCGGTAGCGTCCACCATGGATTCACTTTTAATTCCTATCTTTCTCACCAGTATCACAACGGTTGCCGCATTTTCTGCAATGACAACATCCCCAATAGAACCGTTGATCGGATACGGCATTACGATTAGTGCCGGTATTTTGTGTGCATGGATCTTGAGCTCTACACTATTACCATCATTAATCATATTAAAAAAATGGGACCCTGATTCAAAAGCAGTAGTCACAAAAAGTACATTTGAAAAAATAATTGGCAAGTTGGGCAAGGTTGTACTGACACATCCAAAATACGTTTTCTCAACAGGTCTATTGATTGTGATCATAGGAGTTTTTGGATTATTCAAAGTTTCAGTGGATGTTGATATTTCTACATTTTTTAAAAAGGGATCTGAGCTACGGAATAGTATGGATTTTCTGGGTGAAAAAATGAATGGAACGGTTGATCTAAGGGTGAAATTGGAAGGGGATATGAAGGAACCTGAAACGTTGAACAGCATGATCAAACTTCAGGAAAAACTAGAAGGGTTTGAAAAAGTTAGAACAAGTTATTCCATAGCAAATGTCGTGGAACAAATGCATCGCACTGTTATGGATGATAACCCACAGTTTGAAACAGTCCCAGAATCTAGGGATAAGGTTAATAATTTATTTACTATGTATAAAATGTCCGGTGATCTTGATGATTTCTCTTCCTTGATAGATTACGATCACTCTGTCGGTCTTGTTACTGCCTTCAGCACCATGCTGTCAACAACCGAAACATTTAAGATTGTAGAATCCAGTCAAAAATATATTGATAAAAATTTTGACAGTGATTTAAAGATAGACTTTACCGGTATGATAGTTATAACACGTGATCTGATAAATTTGCTAATTAGTTCAACAATTGTGAGCATTATTATTTCATTGATTCTAATCGGAATCATTGCATCAATCTTTTTCAAAAAAATCTTATGGGGGGTATTGGCCGTTATCCCCTTATCATCAGCCGTAATCATCAATTTTGGTTTTATGGGCTATTTTGGGATCGAACTTTCTCATGTAACAGCAATCCTCTCTTCAATTATAATAGGAGTGGGCATTGATTTTGCTATTCACTACATAGCACAATTCAGAAGATTATCAAGAACGATTAATAAAAATAAATTATCACGTGAGGTTGTGGATGATGTCGGTTATCCCATCATATTGGATGCCGCATCGAACATGGGCTTTGGGGCATTGCTGTTTTCAGCATTTGTACCAATCCAATATATTGGGGGGTTAATGGTTTTCGCCATGATCTCCACGTCTTTCGGTACATTGACCGTCTTGTCAGCATTGACTGAATTATTAAAGAAAAAATTAATAGAAAGGAAAATATCATGAGGATGATACTTTTATTTACCACATTACTTTTTGGACAGACCGGCTATGAAATAGCAAAAATGGTAGACGAAAGACCCACACCAAAAGATATGTCTAATAAAACAATAATGGTTTTAACTAATTCAAAAGGGAAATCCCGAACTAATGAAATGGTATCCCGTTCTACCGGTGGAAACAAGAAACAGATAATCTGGTTTATGGAGCCGAAAGATGATAGAGGAGTGGCATTCCTGAAAATCGAACATGATGACAAAGATGATGAAATGCGTATGTGGCTGCCGGCATTTAAAAAAGTAAGAAGGATATCCTCAAAGAAAAAAGGGGATGCCTTCATGGGGTCAGACTTAAGCTATGAAGATCTGTCTAACCGGGAACTGGATGAACATGATTATAGTCGCTTGAATGATGAAACAGTGAATGGTATCAATTGTTATGTCATGGTAATCATACCCAAAAAAGAGATTAAATCAACTTATTCAAAGCATGTTTCCTGGGTCGCTAAAGACGGTTATTATGGTGTTAAAGAGAAGTCTTTTGATAAGCGGGGAGAATTAAAAAAAGAGAAAGAATTTTCGTACCAGCGGATGAAGGATTATTACATAATCGATAGAGTGTTTGTTAAAGATGTTCAGAAGACTCACAAAACGGAAGTGACATTCAGTGATATGCTGGT
>CAZECA010000018.1:0-32645 GCA_964510385.1 uncultured bacterium | reverse complement strand
GAGCAGGTGACTCTTAATCACTTGGCCGGGGGTTCGAGTCCTCCCGCGGGCACATTTAAACTGAGTAGCATCAAATGATAAAACCAGAAGGCAAAATATATAATTTTGATGGTGAGGATAAAATCCAACCTGAGCTCTTGGAAACATTTGATTTTGATAGCCCGGACCAGTATATCATGACTGAAACAGGCGAATTTAGCGCAGTCTGTCCCTTCAGTGGCTTGCCCGATATAGCATATATAAAAATAGAATATTTTCCCACTGCAGGTTTATGTGTAGAGCTAAAATCACTGAAATATTATTTTGTAAGTTTTCGTAATGTAGGAATTTATCAGGAAGGGGCTACGAAACGAATTTATAAAGATCTTAAAAATGCTCTTCAAACAGACCGTATCCAGGTGACCACCATGTACAATACTCGAGGTGGTTTTGATACAACCTGTATTGAAGGTTCGCTTGATTAATTTTACAACGTTAAAATAATTTTTCAACATATACTGTGACTCTTTTACAATGCGTATGATCTAATCCTTTATAATCGTATTAGTTCTACTGCTGCTCTCTACCCTGTCCCCTCTGTAACCTACTTTTAGTGTGCATCTGCAAATGAATTCTCGTAATTTTCCGCCCCTTTATTTTAAAGGATAAGATCCCGTAGCTCAGCTGGTAGAGCAGCGGCCTTTTAAGCCGTTGGTCGTGCGTTCGAGTCGCACCGGGATCACTCTAAATTATCGATCAAACATTTTATAATTTTATTCTAAACCTGTTCATATCGATAAACAAAGCAATTGTATATAATATTGGGTGAATATTTTCTTTTTTCATAAACTCACCTCTTGAATGAAATCATCACCCCCTACAATTAAACTAAAGCGCGTCCTCAACCTCTTGGATGCCACCATGATCAATGTTGGAGGCATCATCGGATCAGGCATATTTATGGTCCCGGCAACAGTTGCACTTTATACCATGTCTTCATCTCTCTTTTTTACTGCTTGGATTATTGGAGCTTTGGTTAGTCTATTTGGTGCTCTTTCTGTGGCTGAGCTGGGTGCGGCCATGCCTAGAGCCGGCGGACAGTATGTATATTTGAGTGAGGCTTATGGGCCTGTTTGGGGATTTCTCTATGGCTGGTCAGCTGTAGCAGTGATCAATACGGCATCGCTGGCCGCTGTGGGTGTTGTCTTTGGCGAATATCTGCAATTTTTCTTTCCACTTACACCATTAGAAATTCGATTAGTCTCCATCAGCATGGTGGTTGGATTAACCTTGATCAATATCATCGATGTAAAAGCTGGAGCTCGTTTTCAAAACGGTTTTACCATAACAAAAGTCAGCGCTATAGCGATAATCATTCTATTGGGGCTGACCATGGATGGTGGATCCATAAAAAATCTAGAGCCATTATTCAGTGAGAGACCTTTCCATTCTCTGATCGGGCCAATGGGCTTGGCCATGGTGGCAGTTCTATGGACATTTGACGGTTGGATATTTATCACTTATGTAGCGGGAGAAGTCCAAGAGCCCGAACGTAATATTCCGCTCTCACTTATTTATAGCATGACCATAATTACGATAGTTTACCTCTTATTAAATTATGCTCTGGTCTATCTATTGGGCTTTGAAGCTATGGTCGACTCTCAGATAGTCATGTCAGATGCGGCCTCTGTTTTTATGGGCGAGAAAGGTGCTATAATCATTACCATCATTATTTTAATCTCTCTCATCGGCGCCAATAATGGGTTTACCCTCACCAGTGCTAGAATAAATTATGCTATGGGCAAAGATGGTCTTTTCTTTAAAAAAGCCGCCGACATCCATCCAAAATATCATTCTCCTGCAAATGCGCTTGTTATCCAATGCCTCTGGGCTGCATTCCTTACTTTTACCGGTACATTCAACCAGCTTATTACTTATATTATTTTTGCATCATGGATATTTTATGGTATGTCAGCAGGTGCGGTCATAATCCTTAGAAAGAAAAAACCAGAACTGGATCGGCCTTATAAAACACCTTTCTATCCATGGATACCCTTAATTTTCATTCTTTTTGCAGTTTTTTTAACTATAAATACGATCATGGAAGCTCCTCGAGATGCGGCTATTGGGACCATTCTAGTTGTGGGAGGTCTTCCCCTATATTATTATTGGAAAAAGCGTGTCTGACTATCGATCAAAAATTGATGAAGCTCTGAAAGCGACTAAGGGCGATATCATTTCCTTTATCCAATCATTAGTCCAGATACCGAGTCTGGCTAACCATGAAGATCCTGTGCAAAAAATTGTATTTGAAAAACTGACACAATTGGGATTAGCAGCGGAGTATGTCCCCATTCATTTTGATGAAATCAAAGATCATCCTGCATTTTGTGACGATGGTTTTTCCTTTGATGGCCGAACAAATGTTATTGGCAATTGGAAAAATAATGGAAATGGCCCCACTCTTATCTTAAATGGCCATGTGGATGTAGTACCCGTAGGCCCAGAAGAACTCTGGAATGAATCGCCTTGGTCAGGCACGGTAAATAATGGTCGGATATATGGCCGAGGAGCATGTGACATGAAGGGAGGGCTATCGTCCGGAATATTTGCAATACAGATTTTGCAAGAGATCGGGTTCATGCCTAATGGAAATATTATGATCCAATCAGTAGTGGGAGAAGAATCTGGAGGCTGCGGAACCTTAACAAATATTGTAAAAGGTTATCATGGAGATGGTGTTATTATTTTGGAACCCACATCTTTGAACATGTGTCCTATTCAGGCGGGAGCGCTCACATTTCGCTTGACTATTCCTGGGCAGGCCACCCATGCTGCCATGCGTTGGGATGGAATTAGTGCTATAGAAAAATTTTATTTTATACATCAATCTATAATTGATTTTGAAAGGGAACGCCATAATCAATTCGATGTGGATAACTATGCAAACAAAAACAAAGTGGCCCCGATTAATATTGGGAAAATAAAGGGTGGTGAATGGCATTCCACTGTTCCGGCATCTGTTATAGCAGAGGGACGATTAGGGGTATTCCCAGGTGAATCTGCCCAAAGTGCACGAGACGCATTTGAAATACACATAAAAAGAGTTTCTAACGGCGATGAATGGCTTAAAGAAAACCCGCCCCATGTTGAGTGGTTCGAAGGTCAATTCGAATCGGGTCATACGGATTTGGACCATCCCCTTATTCAATCCTTGGCAGAAAGCTTTATACATTCGACTGGAGTCGCTCCTGTAGTTACAGGTGTGACCTATGGATCAGACTTGCGCCTTTTTACAAACCATGCTCATATTCCCGCCGTTCTTTTTGGGCCTGGCGATGTCCGACTTGCCCATGCGGCCAATGAATTTGTAGAAATCGAAGAAATATTAACATGTGTAAAAATCATTGCCAATATGATTGTCAACTGGTGCGGTGGCAAAATTGATGAATAATTACGGTTGCCAAAATATGGTGGACTCTATCCGAATGGTCCTGGTTAAACACCCCAAGGATGCCTACCATAATCAGGCGCACGTTAATGTTCAATCTTCTCAATTGAATTATCAGAGCATCCCGAATCTGGAAAAGGCCCAGGAGGACCATGAAAAGCTTGTAGCCTTTGTAGAATCTAACGGAGCAGAAATCCACTATCTACCCTTTGATGAGTCATCATCCCTTGATTCAGTTTATACTCACGACCCATGTGTGGTCACCAATTCCGGGGTAATTTTATGTACCATGGGAAAGAAGGCCCGCCTCCCAGAACCACAGGCCGTCGGGACCTATTTTGAATCTATTGGTGTTCCGATTTTAGGACAAATAGAAGCGCCAGGAACTTTGGAAGGCGGCGATGTGGTTTGGGTTGATGAGCGTACTGTGGCTGTTGGAGAAGGCTATCGATCCAACGCGGAAGGTATTCGCCAATTTAAAAAATTGTTGGGGGGCCTTGTGGATGAAGTGATCCCAGTGCCTCTCCCGCATTGGACAGGCCCTGGTGACTGCCTCCATCTTATGAGCAACATTTCACCCATCGATCATGATCTTTATTTAGTCTATTCAAGATTGCTTCCAGTACCCTTCCGGGAATACCTTATACATCGCAAAATTGAATTAATTGAAGTCCCCGATGAAGAATATGAATCCATGGCCTGTAATGTATTGGCGGTAGCCCCTCGTAAAGTGATTATGATTGATGGAAACCCAATTACCAAAGAACGATTAGAGATTAAGGGTGTGAAAGTCCATACCTATAACGGGGCTGAAATATCTATCAAAGGCGCCGGTGGCCCCACCTGTCTTACGCGTCCATTTTGGAGATCAGCAGAATGAGTTATTATAATCAATTCACTGCGAATACCCAATTAAGGCTGTCACCTTTTTTTGAACGCACATCAAAACTTAACGAGTCTCAAGAATGGCGGCGGTGGAGCGGTTATTTATCTGCCACCAATTATGAGCTGACCCATGATAATGAATATTTTGCTATCCGCACTAAAGCAGCGCTATTAGATATTACTCCCTTAAAAAAATATATCATTGAAGGGCCAGATGCACAACGTTTTCTGGATCGATTAGTGACCCGGAATATTGCCATTTGCAAGGTAGGACAAGTCATGTATACCCCCTGGTGTGATGAAGATGGAAAAGTGATCGATGACGGTACAGTTCAGCGATTATCGGAAAATAAATTTCGCATAACCAGTGCTGAACCTAATTTAGAATGGATCAAATTCAATGCTACTGGTCTGGACCTGACCATCACAGATGATTCTTATTCTACAGCAGCCCTTGCTCTCCAGGGCCCTAATTCAAGAGCTATTCTTAACAAAGTGGCTTCCAACTCACTAGACAGTCTCAAATTTTTTTGGATGATGGACACCACATTCGGAGATGTCCCAGTTTCTATTTCAAGAACGGGTTACACAGGCGATTTAGGATATGAAATTTGGATAAATCCTCAAGATGCCCTGTACGTTTGGGATCTTTTATTGAAAGAAGGCAAATCCTATGGTATAACGCCTACGGGACTCCAGGCATTAGACATTGCTCGAATCGAAGCGGGACTTATCCTATTAGATGTAGATTATATTTCATCTCGGCACGCACTTATTGAATCACGAAAATCATCCCCCTATGAGTTGGGTCTAGGTTGGGCTGTAAAAATGAAGAAAAAAGATTTTATCGGGAAACAGGCCATGGAAACGGAAGTCGCTCGCGGTCCCCAATGGGATTTTGTGGGAATCGAAATTCAGTGGAATGAACTGGAGCAGCATTATCGCAATGCTGGGCTGGCGCCAGGACTTCCCTGTACGGCCTGGCGAACCAGTACCCCTTTATACAGTGGGAATGAGCAAGTTGGTTACGCCACCAGCGGTGCCTGGTCACCGATTCTAAAAAGGTATATCGCCCTGGCTCATGTAAAATCTGGATTTGCAAGTGAAGGATCAAAACTCCAATTTGAATTGAAAGTGGAACACTTTAGAAAGCTAACAATAGCTAAAGTGGTAAAAACACCTTTCTTCGATCCAGAAAGGAAACGGTCATGCCCGGCATAAATAAATATGATGCCATTATCATTGGCGGAGGACATAACGGGCTCACAGCTGCAGCTTATCTTTCCAAAGCAGGAAAGAAAGTGCTGGTGCTAGAGCGGCGCTACGTCTTGGGAGGTGCAGCTGTTACTGAAGAGATTTTCCCTGGGTTCAAATTTTCCGTCTGCTCCTATGTAGTCAGTCTCATGAAACCTAATGTGATGCGAGAACTAATGCTCCCCAAATTCGGACTAGAGCTTCTTCCTCTGGAAAGCACCTTTACACCTCTGGATAATGATTATCTTATCCGTACAGCTGACGCAGATGAGACCTACCGGGAAATTGCTCGCCACTCACTAAAAGATGCGGAAGCCTACATACGGTTTGGCCCTCTCATGGGGCAGATTGGTATGGCAGTGCGGCCAATTTTGGAAACAATCGCACCTAATGCTATACGACCATCTTTAACAGATCTAAATAAGACAAAAAAATTATTAGATCATTTAAAAACACTTTCACCAGAACAATTTGAATATTTGACTAAACTCATGACCATGAGTTCAGCAGACTTTCTAGATGAATGGTTTGAGTTCGAACCCTTAAAAGCATCTATGTCTGCCAGTGGAATTATCGGCACATTCATGGGGCCCCGCTCGCCAGGATCTGCCTATGTAATGCTCCACCATTACATGGGAGATATTGATGGTGCTTTTCGATCCTGGGGATTTCAACGGGGTGGCACCGGTGCCGTTAGCATGGCCATCGCCCGGTCTGCAGAACATTATGGCGCCGAAATAAAAACGGAAGCACCTGTGGAAAAAGTGATTGTCAAAAATGGTAAAGCTGTAGGTGTCGCATTGGAAAATGGGGATGAATTCTATTCCCAAATGGTTATTTCAGGACTCGACCCAAAACTCACTTTTTTAAAAATGGTAGATAAAAGTGATCTACCCCCTGAATTTGTAGCCGATATCAAGAATTTTCGCATTCGCGGATCATCGGGTAAAGTGAATCTGGCATTGGACGGGCTTCCGAATTTCACCTGCCTACCTGGAGAAGGTCACCATTTACGGGGGGCCATTTCAATCAGTCCCAGTTATGATCATTTAGAACAGGCATACGATGATGCAAAGTATGGAAATTTTTCACAAGCACCTTACATGGATATTATTTTACCATCTGTTATCGACCCAGATATGGCTCCACCAGGAAAGCATGTCATGTCCTGCTTTGTCCAATATGCTCCTTATAACATTAATGGCGGCTGGGATGATCAAAAGCGGGAAGCTTTTGGTGATGCAGTGGTCAATACCATTGCTCGTTTCGCTCCCAATATCAAGGATATCATACTACATCGGCAGGTACTAACTCCGGCAGACATTGAATCAACATTCGGCCTTACAGAAGGAAATATCTTCCATGGCGAACTGACGCTGCAACAGTTATTTGTTATGCGACCTGCTGTGAAATGGGCAGACTATACGACACCCATTAAAAATTATTACCAATGCGGTTCCGGCACACACCCTGGCGGCGGTATTACAGGATCACCAGGAGAAATGGCAGCTAAAAAAATTCTTGGAGTATGGAAATGAACCGTCCTGATGTAATCGTAATTGGCGGCGGTGTAAATAGCCTAGTAACTGCAAGTCTTCTAGCGAAAGCAGGAAAGGATGTTCTCGTTCTTGAAGCCCTCGACCAGCTAGGCGGATTGGCTTCTACCCAGGAGTTTGCAGCTGGGTTCAAATGTAATGTGATCAATGATGTGGTAAAGTGGATTGATCCGCGGGTCATGGATAAACTGGATCTGAAAGCACACGGTTTGAAATTATTTCAACCCGATGTGGTTCGAATTGCACTAGACGAAAATGGAAACCATATTGCGTTTCACCGGGATGCCAAAGAAACGGCCGTATCAATTGCAAAACAATCGGAAGGGGATGCCAAAGCTTGGGGTGACTTTGTTGATTATATTCAAAATTTAGCTCAATTTTTAGAAAAATTATATTCTATCACGCCACCGAACCTCCCCAACGTGGGTTTAAAAGATGCATTGAACATGCGATCACTCCTTGGGCCAGTATGGAGTCAAGGTACTCGAGGGTTGGTGGACCTCATGCGAGTAGTCCCCATGATGATGCCGGAATTGACAGATGAATGGTTCGAAAATGAATTGCTTCGGGCGGCAGTATCCACCGCGGGTATTCATCATTTAAGCTTTGGCCCCTATGCTGCCGGAACTGGATATAATCTTCTCCATCAGCATCTTCACAGTAATGGAATATTTCATCAGGCTAAATTTGTTATTGGTGGCAGTGTAAACCTGATCAATGCATTGAAATCATCTGCGGAATCACACGGTACTGTGATACGCAACAACACACCGGTTCAATCCATCAATGTAGAAAATGGAATTTGCAGTGGAATTACTTTAGATGACGGTGAAAACTTAGAAGCAGACAAAATTGTATCTGGTCTTGATCCGAAAAATACTTTTCACAATCTTGTTGGCTCAACGAATCTTAATCCCAATTTTAATACACAATTGAAGAATATTCGCTATCGTGGCAGCTCAGTCCGAATCCATTTTGCCTTGAACAGCCTGCCAAATATCCCTAGCATCTCTGAAGATCAAATGGGAACCATCTTTTCCATTGCCCCATCCATAGAATATTTGGAAAAAGCTGCAGACTCGGTAAAATATGGTCGATTACCTGAAAATCCATATATTGAATTTTCAATTCCATCTGTGATCAATAAAGGTTTTGCCCCTGATGGAAAACATGTTCTTTCTGCTACGATACAGAATGCGCCTTATGATTTGCGGGATCAAAGCTGGGATGATGGATTAAAAGATCAATTAAGGCAAAATGTAATTAAAATACTGGAAAAATATTCACCGGGGCTTTCATCTAAAATTGAGTCTACATCCTTATTGACTCCAGTAGATATTGAAAAGCAATTTGGCCTTACTGAAGGAAATCTTAACCACGGAGAAATGACTCTGGATCAATTTATGTTCATGCGACCGACCATTAGCACTTCACAGTATAAAACGCCCCTTGAAAATTTATATCTATGTGGGCCCGGCACCCATCCTGGTGGCGGACTCCATGGTGCAAATGGGTACAATACAGCTCGAGAAATTTTAAAATAATGAGTTTTAAAAAAACAGCCGAAATACTTACTAAAGGTTCCCATACTCTTGATCGGGATTATTATGTAAACCCTGAAATTCTCCAAAAAGAATATGAAAATATTTTTCTGAATCATTGGATATGCGCCGGGCGTGCATCTGAATTGAGCAAATCAGGGCAATATAAAGTGGTCTCTGTGGGATCGGAAAGTGCCATCATACTTCGGGATGGAAATGGAGATCTGCATGGCCATGCCAATGTGTGCCGTCACAGAGGTACACGAATCTGTGAACATGCAAGAGGTATGTTATCAAAATCAATCCAATGTGGGTATCACGGCTGGACCTATGGTCTTGATGGTCAACTTGTGGGAGCCCCACACATGGATGAAGTCGATGGGTTTCAAAAAGAGGATTATTCCTTATTCTCTTTTCCTGTAAGCGAGTGGGAAGGATTTATCTATATCAACTTCAGTGATGATCCTCAAAATTTTAAGACTACCTTCGGACCACTTAAAGATAGATTCAATGCCTGGACCATAGGTGACCTTATTCCAATTAAAACGATTTCGTATAATGTGGCAGGTAATTGGAAACTGGTGATCCAAAATTATTGTGAATGCTACCATTGCCCTATTCTTCATCCAGATCTGGCAGCCATCACACCATACATGAGTGGACGGAATGATCTCTATGAAGGCCATTTTTTAGGTGGATACATGGATTTAAATGAAGATAAAGAGAGTATTACCACCAATGGAAATTTGTGCTGCCCCCCATTGAGAAATATAAAAGAAGATGATATGAAACGGGTTTATTATTATTCTATTTTCCCCAATATGCTGTTAAGCCTCCACCCAGAATATGTTATGTATCACACCGTATGGCCAAAGGACGTGGATAATTGCACTGTAGAATGTACCTGGTTATTTGAAAAAGGCGTGTCCGAATTAGGTGATCATAAGCCAAAGGAAGCTATTGATTTTTGGGACATGACCAATAAGCAGGATTGGCATATTTCTGAATTATCTCAATTGGGAATTCAGTCGAAAAAATACAAACCTGCACCATACTCGGGTCAGGAGAGTCTACTGGCTGCATTTGATCAGAATTATTTAAAACAGTTAAATTCCTAGACGTTTCTTAAATACCACTCCAATTCTAATGGAGTGATTTTAGCGTCAAATATTTCCATCTCCTTTTTTCGTGTTTCATAAAACACATGGCAAAATTCTTTACCCAAATAATCACCAATAATTTTTCCATTGGAAAATTCGTTTAAGCTTTCTGTCCAAGTCATGGGCAATGAGGGTGGGTTATTAGCTATAGCATCCCCGGTCGATATTTTAGGAGGATTAACTTTTTCTGTTATGCCGTAATGGATTCCCGCCAATATAGCTGCCATTGTCAAATATGGATTTGTGTCTGCACCAGCTACGCGGTGTTCGATCCGCGTTGATCTGGATGATCCAGATGGAATTCGAAGAGCTACAGTCCGATTATCAATTCCCCAAGTAGGGGCCATGGGCACATACAAATCTGGTTGGAATCTGCGATAAGAATTCGCATTGGGACAAAAAATAGCAGTGGCTTCTTTCATGGTTTTTGTCAAGCCACCAATAGCATTTTGTAAGAAGACAGAATCTGTTTTATTATTTTTAGTTGCAAATACATTCTTCTTTTTCCCGTCTAATAGACTGATATGGATATGAGTCCCGCTACCCGCCTGGTCTGAAAAAGGTTTGGCCATGAACGTAGCATTTAATCCCATACTGCGCGCAACGCCTTTAATTAATCGTTTCAATAATATGGCTTGATCACAAGCTAAAAGTGGGTTGTCTAAATGGTTCAAATTTATTTCAAATTGCCCTGGCGCGTATTCAGCTAGCGCAGTATTTGCCGGCAACCCTTGAGCTCTTGCGCATCTAGATACCTCATCCAAAAATCCTCTATAATCATCCAAATTATCCAAAGAAAATACTTGAGTGTCCGCTTCACGTTTTCCTGTTACTGGAGAAATAGGCGGTTGTGGATTTTTTTGTTTATCTCTACGCTTATCTAAAAGAAAAAATTCAAGTTCAACAGCTACCACTGGCGTTAGTTTCAGTTCAGTGAACTGGTCCGAAACCTTCTTTAAAATCTGTCGTGGATCTGCAAAAAAGGGGGATCGGTCTTCTTCTACCATACTTAAAAGTAATTGGGCTGTGGGTTTTGAGTTCCAAGGGATAGGAGAGAATGAATCAGGTACTGGCAAACAGATTCGATCTGAATCTCCAGATGAAATACCTAAGCCTGATTCTTCTACCGTATTACCCAAGATATCTAACGCAAATACGGATGCAGGAAGGTAAATACCATCTTCATATACCTTTTCCAATACAGAAGGTTGAATTCGCTTGCCCCGAAGTACACCGTTAAGGTCCGGAATGATAAGGTCAATCCAGTTTAAATCTGGATAATCTTTGATAAAATCCGTGTATTCTTTGTGGTTTGTTCTATTCATATTTTATTTGGGAGAATAAGACATCTAAATATCTAGATCAAGTATTCAGTAATACTCTAAATTTCACTGAAAATCATTGTTTATATACTTATCTTACAATCAAACAATAAACCAAAATTTATAAATAATAGTTAAATAGTATGCCTAAACCTATCATTGGAATTTCAACCTGCTATGAAAAACACGGGATGTTCACGTACCACCAGACAGGTGATAAATACATTTCTGCGGTTGTGAATGTGATAGATGGTCTTCCTCTGCTTGTTCCATCAATTGGAAATCTTCTTGATATAGATCGTTTACTTGAGACGGTCGACGGCTTTTTATTAACGGGAAGTTATTCAAATGTTGAGCCGCACCATTACAATGGTACTAATAGTAAACCCAATACAAAACATGATCCACAACGAGACTCCACCACTTTACCCCTCATTCATGGAGTGTTAGAAAGTGGGATACCTTTATTAGCCATTTGCCGGGGGTTTCAGGAATTGAATGTTGCTTTTAATGGAACGCTCCACCAAGAGGTCCATGATGTGGCTGGGCATAATGACCATCGTGAAAATAAAGAGTTGGATCTTGAGGGTCAGTATGGGTTTTCCCACATACTTAACATTCATGAAGGCGGAGTTTTAGCTGGTTTAACAGAAAACAGAGAGGAACAAGTGAATTCTGTCCACTGGCAGGGTGTTGATGAAGTTGGAGATGGTTTGAGAATTGAGGCCACATCACCTGATGGGCTAATTGAAGCAGTAAGCGTAAAAAATTCGAAAAGTTTTGCACTGGGCATCCAATTTCACCCAGAATGGAAAGTCACTGAAATACCTTTTTACAGAGCAATATTTGAAGCATTTCGCAACGAATGCATTAAGGAACAACAGAATGACTGATGTGACCACAGGCGCTTTTCAACAGATCGATTTAGACCACCACCTACACCCCTTTACCGATACTAAAATTCTTAGTGAAAAAGGAAGCAGAATCATCACAAAAGCGGATGGGGTTTATCTGTGGGATTCAGAGGGCAACAAGATTATGGATGGAATGTCCGGGCTCTGGTGTGTGAACATTGGATACGGAAGACAGGAGCTGATCGATGCGGCCAGAAAACAAATGGAAGAACTCCCCTATTATAATAATTTTTTTATGACCACACATCCTCCTGCGGTGGAACTGGCTAAAGAACTGGCCACAATTTCACAGCCACAATTCAAGCATGTCTTTTTCACTAATTCTGGCTCGGAAGCCAATGACACCATGATTCGAATGGTCCGCCATTATTGGTCAACCCTTGGTCAACCGGGAAAACGGATTATTATCAGCAGGGAGAATGCATATCATGGGAGCACACTGGCAGCATCAAGTCTAGGTGGTATGGATTCTATGCATGCCCAGGGTGGAATTGTGGATGGCGTTGTTCATATTGATCAGCCCTATTGGTTCAAAAATAGTCACGGCATGACGCCAGAGGAGTTTGGAATAAAGACTGCTCGATCTCTCGAAGATAAGATCAGAGAAATTGGTGTGGATAACATTGCTGCATTCATTGCCGAACCAGTACAGGGTGCGGGCGGAGTTATAGTTCCACCAGAAACATATTGGCCAGAAATTCAGCGGATCTGTGATGAAAATGAGATCCTGTTAGTGGCTGATGAGGTGATCTGTGGTTTTGGTAGACTAGGCCAATGGTTTGGCTCTGATCATTATGATATTATCCCTGATCTCATGCCAATCGCAAAAGGACTATCCTCCGGTTATCTGCCCATAGGCGGATTAATGGTTTCGGATCAGATCGCGAACGTCATAATAGATCAGGGAGGAGAGTTTGCTCACGGATTTACCTATTCCGGCCACCCTGCAGCCTGTGCAGTAGCGCTGGAAAATATCCGTATTATGAAAAGTGAAAAAATCATAGAGTATGTTAAAAATACAGCGGGACCTTATTTACAAGATAGATGGAAAGAATTGGGAGAACATCCTCTGGTTGGTGAAACAAGAGGAGTTGGAATGGTGTCCGCATTAGAAATTGTAGAAGATAAAGAAAACAATACCCCATTTTCTGAAGATGCAAATGCTGGATATCATTGCCGGGAATTTTGTTTTGAAAATGGCCTCGTTATGAGAGCAGTTGGAGATAAGATGATCATTTCACCGCCCCTGGTGATGACTGAAACAGAGATAGATGAACTAATTGATAAGGCTAAACACTGCCTGAATCTGACAGCTAAAAAGTTAGGTATTTTTTAATTGTTACTGTGCAGTTCATGTGAATGAACTGGTTGGGCTTCATTATTTGCGTGTGGAAACGTTAAGCGAGCTATTTGACTAATACTTCGGGCCTGTTCGTCCGGTTTATACTTCAAATATTTTTTACTGTGATATTTTACCTTTTCATTTTCTTCTAATTCGCGATATATCAACATCAAATTATAATGTGCATCGGCATCTTCCGGATCAATTCGCAATACATCATTAAAAAGTGCTTCAGCATCCAACCAGTTTTCTGCGAAATAATGAGTTTGCCCAAATTCCTTTAGCATCACCCTGTCATTTGGGTGGGTAATTTGAACATCTGTAAACAAACCTAAAGCAGAATCATAATCTCCAGTTGTTTTGGCAATCAATCCCATAAAGTACTTTGCCTTTGAAAATTCTGGTTTTATCTCCAATGCCTTATCCAAGTATTCCATTGCCTTATCAAACTTTCCTTCTTTGATCAGTGCCCTAACTGCATTTACATATCCATCTGCATAATCGGGTAATAAATCAATGACTTTTTCAAAAGCCGAGCGGGCCCCGGACAAGTTATTTTGTTGCAACAGTGCGATGCCATAATCATTAAATCTCATTCCCCCATTATCATCGATAGATGAGGCCCTTTTTGTGGTAATGGTAATTGAATCTTTCGCCATTACAATAATAGGAAGATCAATATTAGTTTCAAGAGAATGTTCTGTAATTGATCTATTGAATTTTCTATAATTTAATTTTGCAGTGAAAACGATATCTCCGTTAAATGATTCTGGAACTTTCCATGAATAATGGATCACATCTGCTGAACCGGGGGGAATAGAATTATTGTAAAGGGTGGTTCGCCACTCATGTGGATTTCGTTTTAAAATAAATTCACCGTGACTATCTAATAGGGCTCCCCTGAAAAAATGGGCCGCTGGGTCCACCGATTTATCCGATAGTAACAAGCCGCTACTAAAAACAGTTCTTCCACTTTGATCTTGCCCTACAATTTCTAGCCAGGGCTCATTAGAATCTGCAGTTCCACCCGGGAAAAAGTGGCCAATCTTTTTAGTAGCGACCACTACTTCAAAACGGACTTCCTGTCCGGGTCTAACCTGTATGTATTGATCAATAGGCGCTACAAGTTTATCATTGATAACTGCGCCAAAGATATCCACAATAATTCTTCCATCCTGCAAAAAAGATGATGTTCTCTGTAGCCATTCCTCGTTATGAGACTCGGATAATACAGGTAATGCAGTGTTTGCCGCAGGGAAGTAATGTCCATAAACCCGGCCCCAATCATTCCCTTGGTCAATGGAATTTTCCATTTGCATATGGCAGCTTTGACAGGTTAACGGAGTTTGCGGATTGTAAAAAGAAGCCACAGCATTATAGCTGACGCCACTGGCCTGCCAGGCATCATACTCATCCTGTCCCCGAAGCCATTTATAATGATTTATTGGTTTATCTAAACTCACCTTATGGCAGGTCGCACAAAATTCTTCTGACTTATGTAGAGGTTTCAACATTCCACTACGGTGTGCCTCCGGCTTCATTTTGATCAGCATCTTATTAACGGCTGCAAGCATACCAGTAGAATGAGAAAAAGGATATTCAACCGGTGCATCTAATATGAAATTTCCATTACCTGTAATATCTGGGATAGCTACAATACCATGGCAGGTTTCGCATGTGATTCCAGCATGCGCTTCTGCAATATTTTCATCAGGGCTTGATTCCATTAAACCAGAATAAAGCATTACCGGATCATGGCAGCTGCCGCACCACCGAACGGTGGTGGAGTCACTGGTGGATAATAAATAATCAATGGATGCTTTATAAAAAGGATTGTTGAATGAGGAAAACCGATGGGCAGACTGTGACCATTGTGCATATATATCGGGATGACACCCTGATGATCCACATCTTGCCGAACGATTAATGGATCCTGCCTGTAAATAGCCCCCGGACAATGTCCTCCCTGGAGAAGGAGCAAATGATGCTGTGGAGACTTCAGTTATTTCTTTACCATTTAGATTCACAATGTTTCTACCCAGGAATAAAGTAATCATCAAAAATATTATCTGGTAAATTGACGTTTTAATGGACCAACGCAAACCTGAAATAACCATATTAATAATAAATAATATCAGGAATGCGAATGCAGAAACGATATGGATGAATAAGATACTTCTTCCCAGTCCTGTCACACCAAAAAACAGTAATCCAACAGATGAAATTATAGAAATAATAAGGAAGATTGCTGACCCCATCTCCATTCTGGATTCAGTTGAATATTGGGGGTTTGTTTTTAAATACCAAAGGATCAAATATCCGCCAAGTATTAGTCCGATAACTGTATGGAATAGAGCCAAGTATATAGAATAGTTGCCAGCATCAGAACTGAATTGCAGGTAAATAGCACTTGCAATTTGAAATGAAAAAAGGAAGCGGATCATTTTACTGTGTTTTCTTTAAAATCAGCTCTATGCGCTCATCCGCTTGAGCATTGCCAATGTATGATGCCTGTCTGTAGATCATCAATGCTTTGTCCAGCTGACCGATCTCTTCATACAATAATCCTAGTTCCAAACGTAGACTGGAGTTTTGAGGTTGCATCCTGATCTTCTGGGATAAGGTTTCTTCCTTATCCTTCATATCTGAAATGGATTTAAATTTTTGAAGATACTTACGTGATTCCAACCGCTCACCGAGATTTTTGTATACCTGGCCCAAGCTGTAGAGTGATTCAGTATTCAACGAATCCAATTCATAAGACCGAAGCAAATTTTCCCTTGCTGTTTCATCATCGTTATTTCTTAAGTGTGCCTGACCCAAATGAAACCATATGTCAGGGTCATTACTGTTAAGCTTAGATGCCTTTTCCAAAAAATCCATCGCTGCAGAATTGTCATTTTTTGCTAAAGAAACCAATCCTTTAAAATGGAGGATAGATGAACTCTCACTGGTTAAACCTGATGCTTTATTCAAGGCGACATCTGCTTCGTCCAAACGGCTCAAATAATACAATACCACTCCCTTTTTGTAAAATCCCATCCAATCATTCGGGTTAACCAATGCGGCTAATTCATACTGCTTCAATGCATCCTCATACCGAGAGGCAGTCTTATGAATATTACCCTTTTCTATATAGATAGCTGCTATATCTCTATCTACTAATAAAGCGTCCTGCAAGGTTGACAGGGCCAAAGTTTCCTGCTGAATATGTGCATAGATACGGCTTAGGGTAATATAAATAGGAATCACTGATGGGTTCTTGGACAATGCATATCTTACATGATATATGGCTTTTTCATAGTCTCGCAACTCAAAATAGGCTTTCCCTAAATAGTGATGTATCTGGGGCAGGTCCGATCCTTTCTCAATCACCTTTTGGTACATGGTAATACCCAACCGATACTGTCCATCCATAACGTATGCCCTGCCCAACCAAAACCAGCCATATAAGCTCTCCGGATCCTGTTGGGTTGCCTGTTCAAGCCAGAGGATGGCTTTTTTGGCATTACCAGTTTTCAAATGTATATCTCCTAAATTTCTGGAAGCCCTGCTGTAGGTTCGATCCAGTTCCAGAGCGTTTTCATAGTGCTTGATAGCCTGATCAAAGTTCTCCAATTCCTTGTAGACAGTAGCCAAATTATTGTGGGCCTTAGAATGCTTTGAGTCATACTTGATTACATGAGTGTACGCATTCAATGCTTCAGAAAAATTCTTTTTATAATAGTATATGTTCCCTAAAGACATCCACGTTTCAGGTTGATCTTCTTTTACTTTAAGACTATGGGTATACAAACGAATTGCTCCGGGTGAGTCTCCTAGTTTATTGTAGGCTAGCGCCAAACCGTTCATTGCCATATAATTTTTATGGTCTTCTGTCAGCACATTTTTGAATTCTTTGATCGCTTTATTATATAGCTGACGATCTAAGTACGATTGTCCAGTCTCCAAAGATGCTTGTGGAAAGACATGTGTTAAGGTGAAATAAATAACGAATACTATATGTTTCACTTTAGTCCCCTTGTACGATCCTGTGGTATTGATTAATGTCCAATGGGGTTAGTGTTTGGAGCTGGCCATCTGACCACTCTATTACAATGGAATCTACTTGTTCATCCTTTCCAAGGCCGAAGATTATCCTCTTATCGTTAGACGACAGGTAACTGCCTCCAGTGTTGACAAATGCGATCTGTGTCCCGAGATTAGAGATAATGGACACCTTTGAGCCTATGGCATCCTTATTTACTGCTGTCCCCATCAATTCAAACCCAATCCAGTTATTTATGGGTCTGCCCCCCTTAATCAATAGATTTGCTGGTCCATTATTGTTGCTGATGACACAATCTACATCGCCATCATTATCAATATCGCCAAATGCGGCACCGCGTCCAACGGTTGGGACAGACAAGTCGACCGTTTCTGAGGCACGGATTTCTGCAAATGTTCCGTCATGATTATTTATAAAGATCTGTTTGCGTTGAGCGTGAGTATATGCGCTATTGAAATGGTCTATATTATCAATCACATGACCGTTCACCACAAACAGATCCAGCCAGCCATCCAGATCCACATCCAAGAATTTTGTGCCAAACCCAAGAACATCTAGACTGGGCTGTCCTAAACCGGCAGAAAAAGTTTTATCAGTAAAAACACCACCGCCATCATTTTTATATAGGGTATTGGATTCACCGCTGAAGTTTGTCACAAACAGATCCAGGCTTCCATTATGATCCACATCGCCAAAATCCACCCCCATGCCCGCCTCGGCCTTTCCATTCTCATTGAATCCGACACCATTAAATAAGGCGCTTTCTTCGAAGCCGGCTGAACCATTGTTGATATAGAGCAGATTCATTACTTTATCATTTGCCACATAAATATCCATATCTCCATCATTATCTACATCCCCTGCTACAGCTCCCAGCCCTTTACCAGAATCGTTTCCTATGCCCGATAGCTCTGACCAATTGGTAAAGGACCCGTCTCCATTATTATGATAATAATCATCAGTAACACCCTGAAATACATCAGGATCACAGTAGGCGCGCAAGCCACTAATTCGCTCACCACACCAGGGATTCTTATCCAATGAGAATTCCACGTAATTGGCCACATAGAGGTCTAACCATCCATCATTGTCTCCATCAATAAAAGTGGCACTAGAGCCCCATTTTGGGCTTGAAATACCCATTTCTTCTGTCATATCTATAAAAGTACCATTTCCCTGATTTATATAGAGAATATCAGCACCAAAATTGGTCACATACAGATCCTGATCGCCATCATTATCCACGTCCCCGCATGCGCATCCTATGCTGTAACTATTATCTCCCACTCCTGCCGTTTCTGTTACATCTTTCCACAGGCCATTGTCATTACGAAACAATTTATTTTGCAAGACCCAATGCTTATCCCAGCCGGGCAATGGAGCGCCCTGGCAGAAGTAGATATCTAAATCATTATCATTATCATAATCAAATAAACAAACTCCTGAGCCCATGGTCTCCACATAATATTTTTCTCCGCTTCCACCATGGTCATGGATAAAGCTCAGCCCCTGCTCTTTGGCCTCATCAATAAAAGCAAATGATTGCGCATAGAACGCTTGAACAAAAAGAGTGATGAAGATGAGTGGTTTCATAAACACATTTAATATACTAAAAAAGCCGCTCCCAAAGGAACGGCTTTTCCAGTCTTTTGTATATATTTGTCTATTCTTTAGAATGAATATCCAAGTGAAATGCGTATCACACTGTCCAGGGCATCATGAGTTGTCATTGCCACACCGATATCGGCTCCAGCAATGCTGACACCGCCGCCCATTGACATGGGAGCCTGCTCATCATTCAGATTATAACTGAAACGCAACGAAGCAACGCTCAAACTGTATTCAGCATTGACAATGTACTGTTGAACCATGTCTGCCTGTTTCAACACATTGAGGCCAGCATTCAAGCCTGGCAACGCTTCAGCTATGACGCCAAATGAAAAGGTCATTGGCAGAGACATTGATGGAAATTCAGAATATCCACCGTCAACCGGTTCTGTCTCAACATCTGGTCCAAAGTTTGATATTACAGCACCCATCCGGATACCTCTGTATCCTGTACTGAACTGCATACCAATATCATAGGCCATTCCACTGATGTCTACATCATCTATGCTCTGACTGATCATTTTCGCAGATCCTCCAATGGAGAATTTGTCAGAAAGGCTTTTGGCATAACTGAACTGCAGTGACATGTCAGTCGCTGTGAAGGAGCCTTGGTTGGGCTCAAAAACGAATTGACCGCCTGTCTCTCCCCAGCCTGATTTCAACATATCGCCATAATCAACGCTAACGGCTCCGAGCCCGGCCACACCTCCTGCTAATGGAAATGTAACGCCAACACTCATTATGTCTGTTTCAACAAGCCACTGAGACATTCCTGCAGATAGACCAAGGCCACTTGAACTTGATAGTCCAGCTGGATTTGAGAACATTGCCGCAGCTCCGCTGGCCTGCGCTGAGGTACCACCCAGTGCAGCTGTCCGCGCATCTGTTTCAATGTTTAAGAATTTAAAGGCAACCGATCCCACTTTGTCGTTATCATCATCTGCGAATAAAAATCCTTGCAGTGATATAACCAGCAAAGAAGTGACTGCCCATTTCACAGTTTTATTGAGATTAATTGTTTTAATCATTTTCTACTTCCTTTCTGGTTTAGCGTACGACCGCTAGCTTACCTGTTTGATCGCCGACCTTCCAATAGTAGACCCCTGTGGATACCTGGTTTCTTGTACGAGAGACCAGGTTCCAGTCAAAGGAACCATCAGAAGTTGCTGCGCCTTCAAAAACGAGGTTTCCGGCCACATCAAATACCTGTACATCATCACCATTTTTTACGTTGTAGAAACGTACAAAAAATGTTTGAGGTGTTGTGGACCCGTGGTATGTCTCCATAACGTTACCTTTCCAAGGATTCGGTGCCACAAATACATCCGTAGACGCATTACCATCTATGTCATTGTATGTGAGCTCATCCACAGAAACGGTTAGCGCTGGCGGAACATCACTGATCTCACCACCCAATCCATCTGGCGCTGCCTGCATGGGATAGCACATGGTGTAATAGCTCTCTAACGAAGGAACATCTCCGTGAACAGCATCTGAACCCGCTGCATCATAGGCAGCAACATAGTACCAGTATGTTAGACCAATAGCCACATTCTCATCTGTCCATGAGTATGTACCATCACCATTTGAGTAATCACCTATGCTCGCCAATGGGATATCCAGAACCTCAGTATACGGACCCGTTGCGGCAGACGTAAAGTCAGTACCCTGGCTCACGTCACCGAGCATTTCACCGCCATCATTTAAATTATCAGCGCTGACACCTTCAGCTGTCATAATATCCGCAGAATTCTGACGCGGTGCAGTGGCCGCTTTATAAATACGAAATCCAGCGAAGTCTGCCTCACCCTTGTCCGGATCAACAGCATTTAATTTCCCATTTGGGTAGTCCCACGTTACGCTTACCTTTCCTTCAGGAGTGGTTGCCACGCCATCAGCCGCAATTTGTGGTGCGGGAGGTGGCTTTGGAAGATTCCAGTCCCAATCATAAGCCTTTCTGGCATTGGCTGCTGCCTGCTGGGTATTTGCCAGCCCGGCGCCTGCCAAAACTGCGACAACAAATGTTGCTGTATCACCTACAGCTAGACCCGTGATACTATAGGATTGCAGATAACGCATATCCATGGCACTCGGGTTATCATTCTTCTTGTCACCGCTACCACTGACCATTGTGGCCATTGCATAGCGAGAGGCAACCGTTTGAGGGTCCTCGTCACCTGTCCACCACATATGATTCACATCACCAGCGCTCAGATCGCTGTAGGAAGTTCCATTGATCTCCAACGGCATTTGGGCCACGCGTACACCGCGATACTCACGTCCCGGATCATCAATGCCAAAGTCATTGGCTGCCGATCCGGCGTCATCCCCATCTAGCTCCATTGTAAGCATATAATTGGAATCATAGTCTACGATATCATCTGTCCAGAACGCGTAGTCCCAGTCTGGGAACGGTACGTTCCAGGTACAGTCGTGGTCCGCTTTGGAACCGAGAACAAGTTCATCAACAGTTGCGGTACCATTATTTATCACATGTATCTCTTCAATGACAAAGTCATTGTAGTCATGCTCTCCCACTGCGAAATAGGTATTGGACTCGCCTGGAAAACTCCAGGAATGTCGATTCGCAACCACATCTAATGACGCGCTTGGGATAGACCAGGTTGTGGTAGTGGTCCAGGGTTCCTTATTGTAACCGCTGCCGCTGCCGCCCCAGCTACCGCTGGTTTCTCCGGGGACGGTGCCCTCTGTCACATCATACTGACCTGTGGTTCCCTCATAAAGGGTTCCGCCGATGTCAGCAATGATCCAATATCCGGCACGACAGTTGTAGTTTAAATATCCATGACCCGCTGCCTGGTTCGAACCGGGGTATACCCAGCCTGGGATAATGGCGCTACAGGTTTGATCGCCTGTGTTGCCATACGAGTCCCAACCCATCCAGAGGTCTCCATTCGTATGATATACCCATGTTTGACTAGCAGCGCGCATGAGAGTGCGGCCTTGAATATTCTGCTTATCCAATACATCGCGTATATCCTTCGCTATAATGTTTGTAGCCAGCCCACAGATTACGACGCCTGTCAGGATAGCTTTAAAGTGTATTTTACGTTTCATAATTAACTCCTTGAATTATCCTGTTTAGAAATCGATCTGCACGCCGAAATTCATTGTCATTGGCTTACCATAGGCCAACAAATTATTGGCTGAGCCAGAGGCTATTTCATGATAGTCAGATGCCTCATCAAAATATGAACCCGGATCCGCGATATAGACAACGTTCTGCTTGTTCATCACATTTTCTATCAGCAGATAGATGGTGGGCCTCACTGGCCCGACGGATAAGGTTGCGTCTAGCTTCAGATTAACATCCAGCGTTGCCGGGGCACGTTTATCTAGCGCCGCACCTGCGACACCGGAACGGGCCGATACGGGCAATCCGCTCTGATAGTTGAATGACAAGTTTGCACCGGTACGGTTCAACATTCCGCCCATGTCCATGTGATAATCAACATAACCGTTTAGAACGTGTGGACGGTGCCAATCGAGAGTGGTCATGGTCATAATATTCGCCGCTACCCCACCTGTTGCCTGGGTAAGACTACCGTTACCAGCATTGATCTTATCCGATGCGGTACCGCGGGCGATTGAATATGTATAGGAAGCTCTACCCGTTAGACCACTGGCGCCTGTCTTTGAGAGGCTCATTTCCAGCCCCCGGATATTACCATAATGGTCGCTGACTAGAAAGCTGTAGTGGGCCGCCTCAAAGGTTTCATCTGCCGACCAGCCAGCTTCATTGTCATGGCCAGAACCATCATCCTGATATGGAACAGCATATACCTCTTGCGAACCCATGAGGTTCGAGATATCCTTATAGTAACCAGACACATCCAGCTTTAGATTGCTGGCTATGCTGTACTGCATACCCATCTCATAAATAGATGTTTTCATTGGGTCCAGATCAGCGTTCCCGAGATAGATAAAGAAACCTGATTCGGTTCCGCCATCCATTTGGGCCATATGGTTATTCAGCAGTGAATACAGCTCCGGTCTCTGGAAGAAGGATCCGTATGCATAGCGGAAAGCCATCTTATCACCTACAGGGAAAGACACACCCAGCCTGGGGCTAATATCTGTTTTCATTTCTGTGGCACTTCGTTTCGATGGGTCAAAAGGATTCAGGCTTGTATCGGCAGCCATATCTGCTATACCAGAAGCCCAGCGTCCTTTATCAGATCCTGCATCAAAACCATCAAAGCGCACACCAACATTCAGGATCATATCGTTGAACTCCATCTGATCCTGTACGTATGCCGCAATCTCGGTTGGCTTCGCATCGCCAAAGCCATTGTATTGAAGCCTTTGGTTAGTATCAGTGTACCCAAGGGTACGACCGTACCAGACATCGTGTCCGCCCCGGTCCACATCAAACATACGATAGTCAAAACCTGCCTTAAGCTGGTGACGATTGTTAATCTGACTGGTCCCGTGTACACCAATAGTTGTAACTGTTTCTTCAGATTTAAAATAGTGGCCATAAACATTCTCAAGATTATACCAGGCATTGGAATTTGTTAAATCTTCCATGACCTTTGTATGGTTAGGCCCCTCTGCGCCATTGTATTGGGTTGTGGCCGTCACCTGATCGTTTGAGGTAAAGTCAACAAATGTGCCGCCTGCGCTCTGTGCCCCGTCTTCCTGCTCTCGTGACATCATATCTACGCGCACGGTAAGGTTCGTGCTGGCGGACATAACATAATTCGCAGTTAGACCAAACTGGGTCGCGCTCTCTTCAGTCACAGGATACTGTTCCATGGCCCATAGCCACTGCCAGACATCCATGCCTGCATCCATTCTTTCGGCATCATATGATGGGTCATAGATTCCATTTCGTTTGTACATCATGGTCTCAAAACCCAGCTTCAGATTGCTTCCCATTTGATAGGTTATCTTTGCCTGCATATTTGTATGGTCATTTTTAAGACCCGGGAGTCTTCCTTTATCATCCAGCTGACGGAAAGAAACGAAAAAGCCCATGGGCCCGCTTCCCCATCCGGCGCTGAAATCCATAATAGTTTTTTCTCCACCGAAATCTGCTTTTGAATAGTCAGTTCCTTCCACCGCGCCTGTGTAGTTTCCGGCATCATCCACGATTTCCATTGACTCAGAGTAAACAGCGACGTCTTTGAAATCGCCCTTATCGGTCTTAAAATATTCCTGACCAAGGGTAGTTCTGAAACCAAAACTAGCACTTAATCCATCAGCAGGCTCTCTCAATACCGTGTTGAAAAGGCCAGACATGGCCTGTCCATATTCCGCGTTGAATGTTCCTGTGATGAGCTGTAGTTCTCCGATCATGCCTGGATTCACTGGTATCGCCTCACCGCCCATTACGGCATTTGTTACAGAGGCGCCATCCACCAGATACATTTCCTCACCTGAGCGACCACCACGGAGGTGGAGGTTTCCACCTTGCTCGGTGACACCAGGTAATGTTCTCACAACATCAGTAACATCGGTGATAGGCATGCTGCCCATGATATCACCAGAAACAATCTGTTTACTGGAAGTAAGGGTATTCTCAATAGCAGGACGTTCTGCAGATACGGACACACCTGCCATTTGCAACGCTTCTGTCGACAGCGCAGCATTTACAGGTGTGGTCACATCAATATTGACAACAACTCCTGATGCCCTATAGTCCGCATAACCGATCATTGAAAATTCAAGATCATAGGAGCCTGGACTCAAGTTAATGATATAAAATTCACCATTTTCATCTGTGGCAGCACCACTGGATGTTCCCGTGACCAGAACATTACATCCTGCCAGGGCTTCTCCCGTTTGGCTATCTTTCACTGTACCGGAGATCTTACCAGTCTGACCAGCGAAGAGAACTCCAGCCAATATGAACAAAATGGCAATAGGTTTAAGGATGCGCATAAAGCCTCCTTCGTTTATTTGTTTTAAAAATCTTGTGTGTAGTCATGGATCTATATTTATCAAAAATGCTATTATATAGTCTCCTTTGGCTACACCTCCTTGTTGAACTCGCGCAGAAATTCACCCTGTTTTTCCTAGAAAACAAGAAAAATAATTATCGAACGTAGACCGTCTTTGAGTTAACAAATTCAAGGATTCCATTAGATGAAAGTTCGCGGCCATATCCCGAATCCTTGATCCCTCCAAAGGGGAGCCTTGGGTCTGAACGTACAAAATCATTCACAAAACAACATCCAGCTTCCAGCTTTTCAGAAGCGATTCTTTCCCCTTTTTCAATATCTTCCGTGAAAACAGCTGCCCCGAGGCCAAAAGACGTATTGTTTGCCAATTCCAGAGCCTCTTCTTCATTATCTGCGGAAATGATCGACGCAACCGGGCCAAACAATTCCTCATCAAATGCTGCCATCCCTGGAGAAACATTTGCTAAAAGTGTGGCCGGGTAGTACGCTCCAGGGCCGTCAGGGATGTCGCCCCCCACAAGAATTTCTGCACCTTTTTGAACACTGCGCACAACCTGATCATGTAGCTCATCCCTAGAAGCTTCATTAACCATGGGCCCCAGGTCCACATCGTCAAAGGGGTCTCCCCACGTTTTATCTTTTATGACCGCAACCAGTTTTCTCTGGAAATCGTCAAGCACATCTCTAACGACAATGAAGCGTTTGGCCGCTATACAGCTTTGACCAGTATTCAGGAATCGTCCGATCACACATGCTTCCACTGCCTGGTCAAGATCCGCATCTTTCAAAATAACATAGGGATCACTCCCCCCCAACTCCAAGACTGTCTTTTTCAATGCAGCACCAGATTGAGAGGCAACGGCTTTCCCGGCCGGTGTGCTTCCGGTAAGTGTTACAGCTTTTACATGAGGGTTATTAATCACGCTTTCAACATCCTTCGAACCGATTATTAATGCTCTAAATACATTTTCAGGGAAACCATTATTCTTGAATATTTCTTCGATGGCAAGCGCACACCCCTGCACATTTGAAGCATGCTTAAGTGCCCCCACGTTTCCTGCCATTAGAGCCGGCGCTGCAAAACGAAATACTTGCCAGAACGGAAAATTCCAAGGCATGACCGCAAACACGATTCCCAGAGGCTGATGGGAGATATAACTTTTAGTGGCATCGGTTTCGATTAACTTATTAGACAATATTTTTTCTGCTTGATCAGCATAATAATCACACACCCAACCGCATTTTTCTGCTTCTGCGATAGCCTGTGAATACGGTTTCCCCATTTCAAGGCTCATAAGCCGGCCGTATTCTTCCTTATTATTACGTAAATCATCTCCTGCTTTGCGCAACAGGCCACCGCGAAATGAAAAGGACGTCTGTTTCCAGTCGTGGAATGAGCTATTCACTAGCTCAAGAGTAGACCTTACTTCTTCTGGTGTCATTTCATCAAAAGATGCGATCTCCTCGCCGTTAGTGGGGTTCACTGATCTTAAAGACATGTAAACTTCCTTAAATTTTAGGGATTATCTTTTCGAAAGTTTAAAATAAATCACCCTAAATTACTTGCCTGATTTTACGTCTATAATTAAGCTCATTTATGCGAAACAACATACCCCCGGCAGATGAATTTTCAACCCGACACATCGGGCCCGATGATCAAGAAATCTCCAAAATGCTGGAAGCGATTGGATTATCATCTTTAAATGAGCTGATCACTAAAACGGTCCCGGAAGAGATTCTTGACCAATCATCCCTGGGCATTGGCCAACCCCTAGATGAACTCAATACCATTAAGCTCCTGCGCCAGACTGCCTCAAAAAATAATGTAACGAGATCCTATATTGGGATGGGCTATACCGGAACCATCACCCCGCCGGTCATTTTGAGGAATGTGCTCGAGAACCCTGGGTGGTACACACAGTACACGCCCTACCAGGCGGAGATCAGCCAGGGCCGCCTAGAAGCATTATTGAATTTTCAAACAATGGTTTGTGATATGACAGGAATGGAAATAGCAAATGCCTCATTGCTTGATGAGGCGACCGCCGCAGCGGAAGCCATGACCATGATGGCGCGCATACATCCGCAACGAAATACATTTTATGTATCTATAGATTGCCTACCGCAAACCATCGCAGTCCTTAAAACCCGGGCCAAGCCAATTGGCATCGAACTTGTTATATGTGAAGAAAGTAAATTTCAATTTAATGAAAACACTTTAGGCATTTTGATCCAATGCCCAGCAAAAGATGGACGAATAATTGATGGGTCTGATATTTGTTCACAGGCTAAAGATTGTGGGGCAATGGTGGCAGCTGCTGTCAATTTACTGAGCCTTGCCTTATTAAAACCGCCTGGAGAATGGGGAGCAGATGTGGTGATCGGAAGCGCTCAATGTTTTGGTGTTCCTATGGGATACGGTGGGCCCCACGCTGCTTTTTTTGCCACCCATAAAAAATATGAGAGAAAGATCCCGGGGCGGATTATTGGCGTGTCAAAAGATATTCACGGGAATCCCGCCCTAAGAATGTCCCTCCAGACTCGTGAACAGCACATCCGACGGGATCGGGCTACCTCAAATATATGTACGGCTCAAGTTTTATTGGCCATTATGTCCAGTATGTATGCAGTATACCATGGGCCAACAGTGATCAAGCGGATCGCCCAGCGCGTGAACGGATTAACTGCGCTATTGGCTGGATCCTTGGAGGAATCAGGTTTCGAGGTTATTCATGATCACTTTTTTGATACAATCCGCTTCAAAGCAGACTCATCATTTGTGAACAATGGCATGGATGGGGGCATGCTTTTTTGGGATTATGATGACGGGACACTGGGAATCACCATTGATGAAACATCCAGTAAAGAAGATATCGTTGATATTCTTGGTATATTTGGAGGAAATCTGAAGGAAGAGTGGAGTGAGACAATCCCAGAGAGCATGATTCGGGAGTCGGTTTATCTTGAACATCCTGTTTTTAATTCACATCACTCTGAAACAGAAATGCTCCGTTACATTTACAAGCTTCAGCAAAAGGATCTATCATTGGCCACCAGCATGATCCCGCTGGGCTCCTGCACCATGAAGCTGAACGCAACTACAGAAATGATGGGAATTACCTGGCCAGAATTTGCCTACATCCATCCGTTCGCACCAGAGGCTCATGTGGCAGGATATGGAGAAATTATTTCTGAACTTGGTGGATGGCTGTGCAGTATCACTGGCTTCTCTGACTATTCCTTCCAGCCTAATTCCGGTGCGCAGGGAGAGTTTGCAGGGTTGCAAGTGATCTCTGCATTTCAGCGGTCAATTGGTGAAAACCAGCGAAACGTGTGCTTGATCCCCGCATCGGCTCATGGGACAAACCCGGCAAGCGCGGTAATGAATGGGATGAAGGTAGTCGTAGTGAAATGCGATGATGATGGCAATATTGACATGGGTGACCTAAAAACAAAGGCTAAAAACCACTCCCAAAAGTTGGCTGCATTCATGGTGACCTATCCTTCAACGCACGGAGTTTTTGAATCCCACATTAAGGGGGCATGTGACGTCATACATGATCATGGTGGGCAGGTCTATATGGACGGTGCCAATATGAATGCCATGGTGGGACTGTGCAGGCCGGCTGATTTTGGCGTGGATGTTTGTCACATCAACCTCCATAAAACATTTTGTATCCCCCATGGTGGTGGCGGTCCCGGCATGGGTCCCATTTTCGCAAAACAACATTTAGCTGAATTTTTTCCAGGGCATCCTATCATCAGCACCAACTCTGAAGCCAAAGATAATACTGTTTCCGCAGCGCCGAATGGGAGCGCCAGCATTCTTCCCATCTCCTGGGCGTACATTAAAATGCTGGGTTCGGACGGAATGAAAAAATCGACCCAGGTAGCCATACTGAACGCCAATTATATGGCAAAAAGATTAGGTGAACATTTCAAGATTTTATATAAAGGTCAGAATGGAATGGTCGGGCATGAGTTCATCGTGGACATGCGACCATTCAGAAAATCCAGTAATATAACCGATGAAGATGTGGCCAAACGACTTATGGACTATGGATTCCATGCCCCAACAATGTCCTTTCCTGTTCCCGGGACCCTCATGATCGAGCCTACCGAAAGCGAGGCAAAAGGAGAGCTAGACCGATTCTGCGATACCCTGATCCAGGTAAAACATGAGATCACAGCCATTGAGAATGGGGACGCCGATGAGACCGATAATGTGTTAAAAAATGCTCCTCATACAGCATTGCATGTATCATCAGACACATGGGATCACCCATATTCTCGCGAGCAAGCCGCCTATCCAGATGAGCATACAAAAAACAATAAATTCTGGCCATCGGTTGGGCGCGCGGATAATGCTTTTGGGGACAGGAATTTGGTATGCACCTGCCCGCCTACAGAGGACTATATTGATTGATTAAGTGTTTCGTAAAAAAATATAATTGTTAACGAATATATGTAAGCCAATGAGATGCCTCCATCTCTACATGGTTTATTTTCAAATTAAAATATCCTGAATATCTTGCAGAATGGATTCCAATTGTCCCTTATCATTGAAAATATTAAAGCTATCCGTTTCAACCTGAAGAACGGGAATATCTTCTAGTTCATTGATCCATTTATTATACGAAACGTTGAGCGTATGTAAATATTCAGGGTCGATAGTTTTCTCATAGTCCCGGGAGCGACTCTTGATCCTGGAAATCAGTGTGTCCGTGGAGGCTTTAAGATAGACAATTATATCAGGCTTTTTCAAATAGGAGGCCATAATGCCAAAAAGCTCTTTATAGCACTCCCAGTCTCGGTCATCAATGTTTCCCATTTTATATAAATTATGGGCAAAAATTTCCACATCCTCATATATGGTTCTATCCTGGATAACCCCCCCATCAGTCATACTCATTTCATGATGAGATTTAAATCGTTTGTGCAAAAAATAAATCTGAAGGTTGAAACTCCAACGGTTCATGTCACCATAAAAATCACTTAGATATGGATTGTCGGCCACTGATTCATAGTGCGGAGCCCAACCCATTTTTTTGGCAGCAATGTCCGTGAATGTGGTTTTACCCACCCCTATATTACCCGCTAATCCGATGAATGGATTTTCTTTCATCCCAGCACTCCCACAGCAGTCATTCCATTATTTTCAGTTATGTGTACATCTTTAATTGAATTGACCATTTCCTGCCCACCGCTTGATTCCACCATTATATAATTATCAGTGTGACCCAGAAGTTTTTCGTTTTTCACATTTTCAAACAAAACCGGTCGGGCAGTATCTACAAATTGATCATAAAAATATCGCCGTTTTTTATCCGACAGAATGTGGAGCATTTTGCTCCGTTCCGCCCGTTTCTCTTTAGGCACGCTTTTGCCCATCTCAATGGCGTCCGTATTGGGCCGCTCTGAATAAGTGAACACATGGAGATAGGAAACATCTAACTCATTCAATAAATTGTACGTATTCATAAAATCGTCATCCGTCTCCCCCGGAAAGCCCACGATCACATCTACGCCAATGCATGCATCCGGGATGATTGATTTAATCTTGAATATTCTATCTTTATATAATTCTCTTTTATATCTGCGTCGCATGGCACTTAAAATTTTATCTGATCCTGACTGCAAAGGCACATGAAAATGAGGCATAAATTTTTTAGATGCTGCACAAAAAGCAATAATCTCATCGGTGAGTAAATTGGGCTCAATTGATGATATGCGTATTCGGTCAATCCCACCTAAATCATCTAATTGTTGGATCAGAGCAAAAAATGTTTCATCAGTCCCTTTCCCATAATCACCTATATTCACTCCGGTAAGGACAATCTCCCTGGCATCTGTTGAGGCAACCTCCCGAGCAACATTCATGGTATTTTCCAAAGTGTCACTACGGCTCTCTCCCCTAGCCAGTGGTATGGTGCAGAAGGAACACGTGTAATCACAGCCATCTTGAACTTTGAGGAAAGCCCTCGTGCGTTCTCCCGAAGAAAAGGACGGTGTAAAATTATGGACATGATCAATGTCCGATTGAATTATGGTCGCGCGGCCATTGAACTCTATCTGATCTAAATGTTTAAGTAGATTGAACTTTTCTTCAGCTCCAAGAACAATATCCACACCATCAATATCAGCTATTTGATCGGGCTTGAGCTGGGCATAACAGCCGATAACAGCTACTGAAGAATTGGGGTTCCTTCGCTTGGCCTGACGAATTAGTTTGCGGGCTTCCTTATCGGCCTTTTCCGTCACAGAGCAGGTGTTCAGAACGTAAATATCTGCCTCATCTCGATAGTTGACCTGTTCAAATCCGCGACGAATGAAATCGCGGGAAATAGTAGCTGTTTCCGAGAAATTTAGTTTGCACCCCAAAGTATGGAATGCGACACGTTTTGTAGGAGTACTCATGGAAAATTAATGACAAATTTAATTAATATACTCTTTACACCAATCCATCTGATTATTTAATATCAGTAGCACTTTTTAGGACATTAAGAAAGGTAATATCTCATGAATAAAGCATCATTTATTGAAGAAGTAGACGCCCAAATAGAAAAACACCATTTATTAAAACATTCCTTTTACCAGGCATGGAATGCTGGAGAATTAGATCCAGAAGTGATCAGGGAATATGCTGGTCAATACTTCAAACATGTTTCTGCGTTTCCCCGATATCTTTCTTCCGTTCACGCCAACTGTGATGATATTAATGTACGGCAGATATTGCTGGAAAATTTGGTTGATGAGGAAATGGGCGAAGAAAACCATCCAGAGCTGTGGATGCGTTTTGCAGAAGGAATGGGAAACACCCGTGAGAATGTTAACGATACCGTTGCCATTAAGGAGACACAGGAGCTGGTGGATACGTTCATGAAGCTATCCAAAGAGCAGCGTTACCACATCGGTCTAGCTGCGCTATACTGCTATGAGTCCATGGTCCCGGAAGTTGCCGAAAACAAAATTGAAGGGTTAAAAAAGTTTTATGGTATCGATGATGAGAATACGCTGAAATTTTTTACTGTTCATATTCATGCAGACAAATGGCACCGCGAGGTCGTCCGTAAATTGATCGCTGAATTGAATGACAATGAAGAGCGGCAGGCTGAAACATTGTCAGCGGTGAAAGAAGCTCTTCATGCATTGAATAATTTTCTTTCAGGTATAGAAAGAACATATTGCTAAAATAATAATTAAACTAATCCGAGGCAGTAAACATGAGTGAAGAAACTAAAAGTGTCATTACCTGTGACCTTGACGGAAAGGTAGAGACCTTTTCCGAAGGCGCCCAGGACCTATTCGGGTATGCGCTTGAAGAGATCGTTGGAAAGGGGCGCGTCAGTGACTTCAGCGACGGTCAGGTGGTCCTCGGACACGTGGTCAATTGGCTGAAGGAATCAGTGGAAAAAGGTGCATGGGAAGGTGATACAGTCTTTCTGCACAAAGATGGAACTGAAATTCCATGCCATATCAAGATCACGCCCACAAAAGATAAAGATAACAACCATATTGGCTATTGCGGTGTGACAACTCCCCTGGAGGGAATAACCGCTGAAGAAGTCAAACCTAAAATTAATTTCATGACCAAGGTTTTTACGTGGCTTGTCATTATGCGTTTACCCTTTCTAACAGCCACCATCGTACCCATATTA
>CAZECA010000017.1:0-33116 GCA_964510385.1 uncultured bacterium | reverse complement strand
GAATCGATTGGATGTCTTATCCACCTTTGCACATCAGGCCATTCAGAAAAAATACTGTAAACCAACTCTCGATAAAGAAAAAATCATTGATTTAAAAGATAGCAGGCATCCTGTTGTTGAAGACCTGCTCCCGGCTTCCGAGCGCTTTGTGGGCAATGACCTACATATGGATGTGGGCAAAAGCCAGATCCACCTCATCACCGGGCCCAACATGGCTGGGAAATCCACCTATTTACGCCAGATCGGCCTCAATGTGCTCATGGCCCAGGTGGGGTGCTATGTGCCGGCAAAAAAGGCCCTAATCGGTATTGTGGACCGCTTATTCACTCGTGTGGGCGCCAGCGATAATCTGGCAGGAGGTGAAAGTACATTTTTGGTGGAAATGATCGAAGCGGCCAACATTTTGAACAATGCGACTCCCAAGAGCCTCATCCTCCTGGATGAGATCGGTCGAGGCACGGCTACATTTGATGGATTATCTTTGGCGTGGTCCATAACGGAATATCTCCACGATCACGCTGAAGTAGCGGCCCGTACTTTATTTGCCACTCATTACCATGAATTGACCGAATTAGAGCATTCGTTAGAAAGATTGAAGAACCACCAAGCTGCCGTAAAGGAATTTGGGGATGAAATTGTCTTTTTGAAGAAGATTATTCCCGGCCCTGCTGACAGGAGCTATGGTATTCATGTGGCACAAATGGCAGGATTACCCTCCAGCGTTATTTCCAGAGCAAAGGATATTTTAAGCCATCACCTTGAATCCTCTGAACATTCTGGAACTTCTAAGCCGCCCCCTGAGTCAAAACAGATATCAATGTTTGAAAAACAGGAAGCTAAATTCAGGAAAGATCTGGACGACGTAAACATAAATATTCTGACCCCGATCCAGGCTCTCCAAAAACTGGACGAACTCAAAAAGAAACATGGATTGTGATATCTGCGGGTCTGGCAAAATGAAAAAAAGATTATTTCAAGGTGGACTATCATTACTGTCAATTGGAATAATGTTCACTTCTTTATATGCCGATTCCTATTGGGTACGATACGGCTGGCAGGCATTCAAAAATGCAGGAGATGCCCAATCGCTGTCATTGGGGCAAGCACAAACAGCTTCGTTCAATGGAGCAGTCTCGGTACTACAAAACCCTGCCCATGCTCATCATGAATATGATCGTTATCTCTACGCCCATCAAAATCGTTTTGCCGGACTGGTGAACAGTGACCTGATTGCATTTCCGACACTAAAACGCTTTCGTAATCCAGTGACGATGGTCTTACTTCATGAAGGGATCAGTCAGATACCCGATACCCGTAACATTTTGTTAGACTGGGGCGAAGATGGAATCCCCGGAACGAACGATAGCGGGGAAGATGATGGTCAACTGGATGAGGGGGAAAGGCTGGATGTCGATAAGGTTAAATATTTTCGACAATCCCAGTGGGGTGTGCACTTCAGTTCCACTTGGAATTGGAAGCAGTGGAATATGGGAATAGGACTTAAAGGATTCTTTCATTCACTGGCAGAGCATTTTGCATCAGGGATAGGGTTGGATATTGGTGCAACTCGTTCTTTCTGGAAAGGGAATACCTTTGGAGTGGTTATCACTGATGCTACCACATCTTTACTGGTCTGGGATAACGGTACAGTGGAACGCTTTACTCCTGAGATTTTTACCGGGGTTGCTCAATCCTATTCATTTGAAAAGTTGCCGATTCAGATTGGGGTTATGATCGATTTAGCTATCGATCCCTTTGGAAGAGGTATTGATGATGATCTGGAAATGGGCAATATGGGCGGAAGATATCGCGGTGGTCTGGTGATCAGTTATGATCGATTATCGATTCGCTTTGGTCGGGGACTCAATGCATTTACGAGTGCCGGTATCGGAATGGATTGGAATCAAACGGCTGTTCATTACGCATTCACATCTGCATCTCGATCTGCATTCTTAGGAGATACACATTTGGTATCATTTAGTTTGGAGCCCAAGTGGCTGGCCAAGCAATTAGGAAAATTGTTGTGAGAATGTCTAATAATGACCTATTGAAAGAATGCCGTGTAGATACATTTCGATCTTCAGGTAAAGGAGGTCAGCATGTGAACAAAACAGAGTCTGCTGTTCGCTTAACCCATTGGCCTACGGGAATTGTAGTCGTCTGTCAGGATGAACGAAGTCAGCACCGAAATAAAGAGATCGCTCTGGACCGGCTCCGGGAAAAACTGGCTGAACGGAATAAGTATCAAAAAAAGAGGATCAAAACGAAAACGCCCAAACGAGCCCATGACAAGCGGATCAAGGCTAAGAAAAAGCAGTCGGAGAAGAAATCATTGCGTCAGAAACCAGACTCTGAGATATAATTAGATAATTGGATAAACTCTGTTTGTGGTGGATGTTCTAAAACCCGTAAATTTGCAGACTTTTTCACAATAAAAAATATTCATTATGTTAACTAGTATGACAGGTTTCGGAAGAGGTGCATCCGGTAAAAATGAAAACGGGGTGCAGGTCATTGTCCGAACATACAACGCACGTTTTTTGGAAACAAAGATCCGCGGCCTTTCTCTATTGCCTGAAATAGAGGCAACTGTACGTAACAAGATTAATTCTTCATTGGACCGAGGATCGGTACACGTTACCATTGAAAAAAGTCCTGATTCGAAAAAAGCTCAACTTTCCTTTAACCGTCAGCGGTTTGAAGCAGTAGAAAACGTCTTAATAGATATTCAGCGGGAGTACGGACGATCATTGGATATGAGCAGTCTATTATCATCTGAAGACCTGTTTTTGAATGGTGATGAACGGGAATTGAAAGAAAAGATTATCATGGACGCTTTAAATAGCGCCCTGGTTCAGGTTCATGAAATGCGAGGTAAAGAAGGCCAGACCATTCATGATGATATTGTTTCCAGATTGAAATCTCTATATGTACAATTAGTAGAAATACGTCAGGTTTCTGGAAGCATCGTTATCCAGCAAAAGGAAAAAATGGAGAAACGGGTCAATGAACTTTTAGATGGTGTTTCTATGGATGAACAGCGTTTAGCTCAAGAAGTGGCCATATTAGCCGACCGTTCCGATATTTCAGAAGAAATACTTCGGATCCAGAGTCATTTGGACCAATTCATGACACTGATAGAACTCAATGAACCAACCGGAAAGCGATTGTCTTTCCTTCTGCAGGAGCTGGGAAGAGAGATTAATACAATTGGATCAAAGAGCGGCAGTGGTGAGCTTATCAATATTGTTGTAAATTTTAAAAATCAATTAGAAAAGATCCGGGAACAAGTTCAAAACGTATTGTGAAGAATCTTGTCACAATTTCGGCTCCCTCTGGAGCAGGAAAAACCACCCTCTGCCGTGCATTGCAGGAAAAAACGGAAATGAAATTTTCCGTTTCATGTACTACTCGTGATAAACGGGATTATGAGGTAGAAGGTGAAGACTATCATTTTATTTCGGAAGAGGAATTCAAAACACGTTTGGAAAATAATGAATTTGTAGAAACAGAAGATGTTCATGGGTGCATGTATGGTACTTTGAGAAAGACAATTGAAAATGCAATTGCAGATGGTGAAATCGTTTTATTTGAGGTGGATGTAAAGGGTGCCATGACCATTAAATCCATTTATCCAGAACAAACAATTTCTATTTTTGTTTTACCCCCCAGCTTGGCAGACCTGCGGGAGCGATTGATTAAACGAGGCACTGATTCTGATAGTCGAATAAAAAAAAGATTGGAGCGTCTTGATATCGAAGTGAGTTATAAAGAAAGATTTGATTTTAACGTAATTAATGATGATGTTCAACGTGCGACAGATGAAATAATTGACATCATCCATACACAAAATAAAGGAGTACCTCATGTCAGTTAAACCAATTTCCATTCGTGAAATGGAGAAACGCTCTGATGACATCTTTGAAACAGTAGTTGTGATGTCCAAACGGGCACGGCAGATTAATCAAAACCGTTTCATTGAAGAAGCCATCAACGATGCTGAAAACTTAGATTTGGGCGTCTTGGACGAACTTCCGGAAGAACCTGTGGAGAACTATGAAGAAGAAACCAAATCCACCACACAGGCCATGGGTGAGTTCATGGATGGTAAATTAACGTGGCAGGAAGTTTCAGAAGAAGACGTGTAATATGTCTCTCCCGAATGAAGATGTGCGTCAATTTCTTCGGCAGACACAAGAACTTTTCGGGGATGAACTATATCTAGATCAAGGACCTTTATCTCAAGCAGAAAAAGGTGGTTTTTCACATCAATTAGCAGATTTCGAGGGTGAGATCTGTGAATGTCAAAAGTGTCCATTAGGCCAAACGAGAACTAAATTAGTTTTTGGAGTGGGCGACCCGAAGGCCAGTTTATTATTGGTTGGTGAAGCTCCAGGGGCAGAAGAAGATAAAAAAGGTGAACCATTTGTGGGCCGAGCCGGACAGCTTTTGGACAAGATTCTTAAAGCTATAGGTAGGAACCGAAAAAAGGATGTGTATATTTGCAATGTGCTAAAATGCCGTCCTCCAAATAACCGGGATCCTCTGCGCACAGAAGTGAATGAATGTGAACCCTATCTGCTCCATCAAATTTATTTGATTAAACCAAAGCTTATTGTAGCTTTGGGAAGAGTAGCCGGACAGACCCTTTTGAATGTGGATAAATCGTTGAAAAGTCTGCGAAAAACATTTCATGATTATCATGGAACTCCACTAGTGGTCACGTATCATCCGGCAGCATTGTTACGTAACCAGGATCTAAAACGTCCTACATGGGACGATTTTAAAATGATCAATGAATTTTTAGAGCAGAGTAAATAATGGCAAACGAATTAGACCAACCGTTAAATGTACAACCCCAGGCTATCGAGGCAGAGCAAGCTGTATTAGGCGCAATGCTTGCCAGCAAGGAAGCCGTCAGTAAATCACTTCAATGGCTTCAGGCAGATCAATTTTATAAAGAAGCTCATACCATCATTTATAGCAGTATGGCCCAGCTTTTTAATGAGGGTGAAGAGATAGATACTGTTTCTGTGGTAAACCTGTTGAAGAAGAACAAGCAGTTGGAGAATGTTGGGGGAGCATATTATATCACCGGATTGGTGGAATCTGTTCCATCGGTGGCCAATGTGGAGAATTATGCCAAAATTGTACTGGAAAAAGCCATGCTCCGAAGATTGATAATGATTTCTCATGGATTGACTAAAGATGCATTTGATGATTCACAAAGCGTTGATGAATTATTGGATAATGCTGAACAATCTATATTTTCCATATCTCAACGTCGTCTACGTGGCGGATTTCAGCACATTGATCCCATTCTTCATGAAACATTTGAAAAGCTGGACCAGATTCATACACGTTCTGGAGATGTAACAGGGATAGCTTCCGGGCTTGTGGATTTAGATGAATTAACGTCCGGTTTCCAGCCAGGTGAATTAATTATAATTGCAGGACGGCCGGCAATGGGTAAGACAGCTTTGGCATTATCTATGGCGAGAAATGCTGCAGTTGATCATGGCCATCCTGTAGGTGTCTTTAGTCTGGAAATGGCAAACCATCAATTGGCTTTACGATTATTATGCGCTGAGGCTCGAGTGGATAGTCATTTGGTACGAACTGGAAAGCTACCTAAAAAACAGTGGCAAAATTTGAGTTTATCGGTAGGGACACTGGCAGAGGCAAGTATTCATTTGGATGATACACCGGCCATCAGTGTGTTGGAATTGCGTGCAAAAGCCAGACGGTTGAAAGCAGAACATAATATTGAAATGCTCATCGTGGATTATCTTCAGCTAATGCAAGGGCCAAGAAACGTTGAAAGCCGTCAACAAGAGATATCTACTATATCACGTTCATTAAAAGCTCTGGCCAAGGAATTAGACATCCCCGTGGTGGCACTATCTCAGCTTTCGAGAGCGGTAGAGCAACGTGCGGAACACAAACCCCAATTATCTGATCTTAGAGAAAGTGGCGCCATTGAACAGGACGCCGATGTTGTGATTTTCCTCTATCGTCAGTGGGTCTATTCACAGGAAGATGAAGATAGGGGTAAAGCACAGATCATTGTGGCTAAACATCGTAATGGTCCCACGGGTACGGTTGATGCATCATTTATCGATCGATTTGCCCGATTTGAAAATTATTCTCCTGTGGGAGATGAAATGGGTGCAGACGTTCCCTTCTAATGCAAAACCCTTTAACTAGATTCATGCCTCATTTAGTTGGGGAATATCCAAAGCAATTCATTGAATTATATGATAAAGTGACCATCACTTCTGAATATGATGAGGAAGAAGTGAAAACTCTACTTTGGGATGCTTATGATTTTGGAGTAACTCATCATGAAGGTCAGAAACGTAAGTCCGGTGAACCTTATTTTAACCATTGTGTGGAAGTTGCCAAATCTTTGGCCGACTGGAAAATGGACCACATTACCGTGATTGGTGGACTCCTTCATGATGCGGTAGAAGATACTAGAGTTTCATTGGGAGATGTAAGAGAGAAATTTGGAGAAGATATAACTAACCTTGTAGATGGAGTTACAAAGTTGGGCGGTATCAAATTCACAAGCCGGGAAGAAAAGCAAGCAGGAAATTTCATGAAAATGCTATTGTCTGTTGCAAAAGACTTGAGGGTGATTATCATTAAATTTGCGGATAGACTGCACAATATGGAGACCATTGAATATTTACCGAGAATCAAGCAGCATCGTATTGCTATAGAAACACGTGATGTATTTGTTCCCTTGGCTCACCGACTTGGTATGGCAAATATAAAATTTCAGTTAGAGGATATGGTCTTTAAAACATTGAAACCCAAAGAATTCAAAGACTTGGATAAAAAAATCAAATCTGGCGGTAAACAGCGGGATAAATATATAAAGATGCTGGCAGGTCCGATCAAAAGTGAATTAAAAAAACTAGATATAGATGCACATATTTATGGTCGAGTAAAATCTCATGCATCCATTTATGGAAAAATGTTAGACCGAGATAAAAAATTTGAAGAGATATATGATCATTTGGCAATCCGGATTATCGTCGAAAAAGTAGAAGACTGTTATTTAGCACTTGGAATCATTCATAATGAATTCACTCCTGTGCAGGAACGGTTCAAAGATTTTATCGCATCACCTAAATCTAATGCCTATCAATCAATCCATACAACAGTGGTGGGTCCAGAAGGTAAGCTCATGGAGATCCAGATCAGGACAATAGAAATGGAAGAAACAGCAGAAATTGGTGTAGCGGCTCACTGGCAATATAAAGAAGGGGAATCCAAAATAAAGGATGTGGATTCTCTTGTTAAATGGCTCAGAGAATTGGTGGATATACTTCAATCAGAATCTGCAGACCCCAGGGAATTCATGAATCTGTTAAAAATTGATTTGTTCAGTGATGAGATTTTTGTTTTTACTCCAAACGGAGACCTCCAACAACTTCCAGTTAATTCTACTCCCATCGATTTTGCATTCCAGGTTCATACAGAAGTGGGACTTCATTGCCTTGGGGCAAAAGTAAATCATAACATTGTTCCGCTGAATACCAAGCTCCAAAATGGAGATGTTATTGAAATTATTACTAGCAAAACTCAAAAACCCAGTTATGGCTGGTTGAATTTTGCTGTTACCACAAAAGCCCGTACCCATATTAAAAAGGTCATGGTCAAACAACAATTTGAGGAAAGTGTAGAGTTGGGAAAAGAAATTCTAACCAAGACACTCCGTAGAATGAAGATGAAAAACCGACAAAAAGAGATAGAGAAGGCATACGAAAACTTTGGATTGAATAATCTGGAACAGTTGTTGGAATCCATTGGTAAGGGAGACTTAACGGTTCGGAAGATATTAGAAAAGATTAGCCCGCAAGAAGATACATCCTTTGAAATGGATTCGACTGAGGGAGAAAGCAATTTCTTTGATTTTGCTCGTTCTAAAACACGGGGAATCAAGCTACAAGGAATCTCTAATCTCATGGTTTCCTTTGGAAAATGCTGTAATCCGATTCCGGGTGATGACATGGTTGGTTTTGTAACCCGTGGCAGAGGAATAACTGTTCATCAGTCAGAATGTAAAAGTTTGCCATTATTGAATAAAGAATCAGATAGACTGGTACCAGTGGAATGGGATGTAGATAGAAAAGATTTATTCAATGTTCGATTAAAGATAGTGGGCGAGGATAGAAAAGGTATAATCAACGACCTGACAGATGTGATTAAGAAATCAGATCTGAATATTGTCAGCCTCGAGTCCAAAGTGAAAGATGCCATGGCCACCACATTTTTTATTCTTCAGGTCAACAACACTAGACAGCTTGACAGGATTATCAAGAAGATGACAAAAGTAGATGGGGTTGACTTTATTGAACGTACCGGTAAATCAATATAATTTACTTGTATATGTCTAGAATCCTGGGAATTGATTATGGCGAAAAACGTGTTGGACTGGCCCTATCAGACCCAATGTACATGATTGCTTCTCCCTACCAAACCATATCGAATGATTCACAACTTTTCACCACTATCCAGTGTATTATTAAAGATGAGAATGTAAAATTTGTAGTTGTTGGATTGCCAAAAGGTATGAAAGGGCAAGCTACCCAACAAACGGACAAAGTAGAATCATTTGTAAAACTCTTACGTGAATATGGTATTACAGTGGAAATGGTGGATGAACGTTTAACGTCAGTAAGTGCAGAAAAAGCACTTCGTGTCCAGGGAGTAAAGACAGGACACAACAAACAACTAGTAGATCAAACAGCTGCTGCCATTATTCTACAACAATTTTTGGATTGTCAAAAATGATCTTTGATCGTTACCCTGACCGGGTGATGTCTTTTATCTCTGGCATTTTGATTGGAGTCTCATATTTACAGATTCATTTAGGCTTTTTAATCTATGTAGGCTTGGTCCCATTGATTCATATTTGGCTGAATCGAAAAATGAAAACAAGTCTGGCCATGACATATATGTCTGCCATGATCGCACATTTCATCGCATTTTATTGGATGGGCCTTAACCAGGGAGCATCTGTTTGGGTAGCGCTTTTGTCCCTTTCAGGTGCGGTATTGTATTTAAGTATGTTTTGGCTGTTCACGGCAGGTGTTGTAACCTGGTTTCAGGACAAGATGAATATTGGACTGATGTTATTCCCCTTTGTATGGATAGCTATGGAATTTATCCGTAGTTTTGGATCTATGGGATTTCCTTGGGGAGATTTGGCATTAACACAAGTCAATTATTTACCAATGATTCAGATGGCGGATACCACAGGAATGGCAGGGATCTCATTGGTTGTTTGTTTTATGAATGGTCTCATTTATATCGGATTATTGGAAAAAGACCTTAAAAAATATGGATCAGCATCAGCTGTTCTCTGGCTAATTGTATTTATTTTTGGTCTGTTGCGATATAATTACATTGAAAAAAACTCCAGTCAAAATAGTGAATCTGTAGCCATCATACAGCCCAATATAGATCCGGTTCAAAAATGGGATCGATTATTCAGAGCTGAATTGATATCACTAATGGATTCAATGACCGTCCGTTCCATGGAAACTGAACCAGATTTGATCCTATGGCCGGAATCAGCTCTCCCGTTATATTTGCGCACATCTCCATTGAGAAGGCAGTTCCAGGGACATGTATTTGCCAGCGATATACCTCTTTTAGCGGGAACCGTGGACCGTACTTCCAATGATACGGGAAACAAATTTTTTAATGGGTCCATTATGCTCAATGTAGATGGAACTATTGATATGTATCATAAAATACACTTGGTCCCGTTTGCAGAATACACACCGTTATCATATAAATTTCCAACACTAAAAAATTTGAATTTTGGTCAGGGGAACTTTGTTCATGGTGATGAATACATATTATTTAATGTGGGAAATTCTAAATTAGGTACAATGATCTGTTACGAATCCAGTTTTCCCCGAATCGCTAGGCAGTTTGTGCTGAATGGTGCAGACATTTTATCTATCCAGACGAATGATGCTTGGTCAGGTAACTCACCAGGAGCATACCAGCATTTTGCTATTGCACAACTCCGGGCAGTTGAAAACAGAGTGCCGGTGATCAGAAGCGCAAACACAGGTATCTCAGGTATCATTGACCCCTCTGGAAATGTACAAAAAAAATTAGATTTTTATGAACAGGGGATCATTTATGGCTCATTGGCATTCATGATTAAGAATACTCATTATCCCACTGGTGATATATTTGCTCTGTTATGTATTTTCTTTGGAATCGGATTAATATTTCGAGAATGGATAAGAAAAAAATAATTTCTGCTGTTTGTGTTTTTACACTTGCTGTTGGCCAACCTAAACAAGAGTGGGACCCAGTGGTGAAATCACTAATGCTACCGGGATGGGGCGAATATTCAATGGAACGTCCAGAAAGAGGAAAAGCATTTATGGTCACTGAAACTGCTCTCTGGACAACATTTATTGGAGCGTTGATTGTCAGTGATTCGTATACACAAAAATTTCAGGCATTTGCAGCGGATCATGCCGGCATAGAAACCTTTGGAAAGGACCGTCAGTACTGGGTAGATATTGGCAACTATGTTTCCATGGAAGCTCACAATGAAGAACACCTTCGTTTTCGTGAATACGATGCATTGTATCCGGAAAATGGAGAATGGGACTGGTCATGGTCTTCAGATTCTAAACGTAAGAAATACAGGGAATACAGAGTATCAAGTGACACTTGGATATTAGGATCCAAATTTGTTGTAGGGGGAATTGTTATCAATCATATCATTTCAGCGATCGATGCTCTTTATCTGAAACGTATTTCAGCAATTGAAAATATATCTGTTCAGCCGAGAATGGATCCGGTCAATAGTTTTTCGGTACTTGAATTAACAATAGAGTTTTAATGTCTTTTTTCACAGGTCATCCTCTTGTACGGCTTTGGCTTTATCTTATCTTATCCATTGCAATTTTATTGAGTCCTAGCATCGCTCACTGGATCTTTTATTCTCTAATTTTATTTCTGTTAATTATTCATGAACGTGTCACAATTCACCGAATTGCCCGTTCTCTGCTCTCGTTCTTTTATTTCATTCCCCTTATGGTGGCATTCTATTTTATTATTTCCATATTCATAAGTTCTTCATCATTGTTACAGATTGGAAAAGAAATCGGAATAACCATCATGAAATTCATGTTGGTTATGGCAACAATGAATCTTTATGTGATGGGTGCTGGTAATCATTCTGTTTTTCATGCCTTGAGGAGTATATGGGCCAAGTTAAACAGGCCGTGGAAAAGAGTAGAAGATTGGTTCTTATACTTGGAAATGACCATGCGGTTTTATCCAACTTTTCAGCGCGAGTGGTCAAGAATGCAGTCTACCCATAAGGCTCTTGGGATCCAGAAGAATATGGGTCGTATCCAGCGCTGGAAGGATATGGCGCAACAGCTTCCGGGAATGGTCATGATCCAATTACAGAAAGCAGATGATATTGCTGATGCTATGAAATTACGCGGGTATGGAAAACTTATACCCAGGGGCGTTGGAGATCCCACACCATTTACAGTGATCCATTTATTGATCATGGTATTTATATCGCTTTCATTTATTTTTATTTATTCCCTTGCCCAGGTTTAAAATAACTATTCAGTACGATGGGACTGAATACCATGGTTGGCAGGTCCAGAGTAATGCCAAGACAATTCAGGGTGAGTTGGAAAAAGTCATGTCAATTTTGAATAAGGGAGAAAAAATCAATGTAACAGGGTCCGGACGAACCGACAGTGGCGTTCATGCTCTCCAGCAGGTGGCTCATTTTGACTGGGATACAGATATGGCAACCTGTGATATCTCACCTGCTATGAATGGCAATCTACCTGAAAGTATCCGAATTCAGGATTGTAGCGTGGTCCCTGATGATTTTCATGCACGTTTCTCTGCAGTAAAAAGACATTATAAATACCGATGCAGAACAGACGATTCCATTATGGACCGTCATTCAGTCTGGTGTACGGGAGAACTGAACTTGCCACAACTGAGTGAACTGGCAACATTGATTTTGGGAGAACATGATTTTACCTCCTTTTCCAAAGCCAACTCCGAGATTGAAAATAGAGTGTGTAACATTTATTTATCTGAATGGTCAAAAGAGGGCAGCATTGTAAATTATATGGTATCTTCAAACCGGTTCTTACACCATATGGTTCGCTATCTGGTGGGCTCCATGGTAGAAGTAACACGTGAAAAGATGACCAAAAAAGAATTTGAAACACTCCTGAATGATCCGAGTGAAAATGTAAAAATCTTCAGGGCCCCGCCTCAGGGACTATTTTTAGAAAAAGTGGAATATGAAGGTGCCGAACATTTTTAGACTATTCTTTCTCTTGAGCCTCCTGCTTGGCCAGTGGGAAATTGATGATAGTCGTGAAACTGCCATCACGCGGGCCATTGAATCTGTTGAGCCAGCAGTGGCATCTATTAGTGTTGTCCAAATGCAGAATATATATAGCCCATATAATCGTGACCCCTTTTTTGAATTCTTTTTTCCGGAACGGCAACGGGAGCGAAAGGTACAAGGATCCGGATCGGGTGTGGTCATTAGTCCTGATGGATATGTGTTGACCAATTTTCATGTGGTCGAAAATGCAGTAGAGGTAATAGTCACTTTGCCAGGCGGAGATGAGTATGAGGCGGAGATCATAGGATCTGATTTTATTACTGACTTAGCCCTTTTAAAATTGAATGGTAAACGTTTCCCTTTTGCGCCGTTGGGAGATTCAGATGACCTGATAATTGGCGAGTGGGTCGTTGCCCTTGGCAACCCATTTGGATTGTTTGACATAAGTAAGCAGCCAACGGCCACAGCAGGAATTATTAGTGCAATGGATATAGATTTTGGTTCCCAGAAAGGGGGAAAGGTGTTTAAGGATATGATCCAAACAGATGCAGCTATTAATAAGGGCAATTCTGGAGGCCCGCTGGTGAATAGTTTGGGCGAGGTGATCGGAATAAATACATTCATTTATACATCTCAATTCAGCGATGGTAACATAGGAATCGGCTTTGCCATCCCCATCAACCTAGCCAAAGATATTGCTGATGAGTTGAAGGTCTCCGGAAATATCGATAGAAGTTTTTCCACCGGCCTGGCTGTGGAACGCCTTACGGCGGAAGTGGCGGAATACCTGGATGTGACATTTATGAGGGGAGTCATAGTCGTTGAGGTGGAGAAAGGAAGCAATGCGGCAAAGGCAGGTGTCGAAGTTGGGGATATAATTACCAGTGTGAATGGCCAAAAGATCGGCAGTTCTCGAGAAATTTTGAAGATCATCAAGGAAAGTGACCTGCGATCAGGAAATAAAATAAAATTATCCATATATCGTGATGGAAAAACATTGACCAAAAACCTGACACTTGCTCGAGCAAATTGATGCTGGCTCCTGAAGGAAGAAAGATACTTATTTCCCTGATGCTTCTAACGTTTGGTTCTGGCATTGCTGGATACGGCTATGAAATTACGTTTTTGAAGGTCCTCTATTATGTTTCTGGAGTATTCTTCGTTTTCAGTCTTAACTTTTTCCGGGACCCTACTCGATTAACACCTGAAGGAGAGGGGCTTCTCATTTCTCCGGCTGATGGGAAGGTAGTATTGATCGATGAAATTGAGGATGATACTGTGGGCCCTGCCAAACAAATTTCTATTTTTTTAAATGTATTCAATGTCCACTCCAACAAAATTCCTGTAGATGGAAATATTGATAGTGTGGATTATAAAGAGGGGCAATTCAAAGCAGCATTTGACCATACCGCCAGTGACGTTAATGAGCGAGCGGTTGTGGTGATGTCACATAAACAATTCAGATTAAAGGTGAAACAGATCGCAGGCCTCATTGCCCGCCGCATACACTGTTACGTCAATACAGGGGATTCGGTTGCAGCAGGAGACCGATTTGGGTTTATTATGTTTGGCTCTCGTACAGATCTGATTGTACCTTCTAATTCGGTGGTCAACGTGAAGGTTGGTGACAAAGTGACCGGGGGACTGACTGTCATCGGTCAGCTGCCTGAATAATTATGAAAACAAAAGGTAAAAAACGTAGATTTGTTCCGAACCTAATTACAGTTATAAATATGTTTTTAGGTTTCATGGGAATTGTGATGATGATCAAGGGGGACCCTGTACGTGGTGGCTGGCTGATCCTGTTTGCTGGTCTCTGTGATGTTGCAGATGGCAAACTGGCTCGTATGCTGGGGATCCCATCAAAGTTTGGCGTGGAATTCGATTCATTTGCCGACACTGTCTCATTCTGTGCTGCTCCATCCCTATTGATTTATACGGTTTATGTGGATGGGTTACCCCCATTACTAGGAGGCCTCATTGCTTTTACGCCACTGTTATTTGGCACAATCCGCCTAGCCAAATTCAATATCCTGCAGGAGGACGACCCTAAATCATTTTTTATTGGACTGCCAACCCCTGTGAATGCCATTGTGATTGTGAGTTTTATGCTTTTCAACTACCAGGTTTGGGGAGAAATGGGTGATCCTAGAATTGCTCTTACTATGGTTGTTGCTCTTGGCTTCATGATGGTCAGTCCGGTTCGTTTTTCTAAATTTCCATTACTATCATTTAAAAGAGGTAGGTCTAACTCACTGCGACTGGTTGGTGTCTTGTTGTTGGTTGCAAGCGCTATTATGTGGCGAGGCATTATCCTCTTTCCACTAATGGCCTTTTATATTCTCTGGAGCACCTTGAAGTGGATGTTAGATCATGACCGCTTTGAAGAGGAATTATCCACGGAGAAATAATGGTGAAACGTTCTATATTCTTTGTATTTATTGTTCTATTGGTAGGGGCTATGGCTGGGACGCTTATAGGGGAACTTATGGGGTGGATCCTTCCTGAAGGTGTGGTAAAGGATTTCTTTTTAACCAGTGTTTCTTTTGACCTGGCGGGACTGGTGGGGGATGAGAGTGGAGTTATAGTGTTGAACCTTATAATGTTCACCCTGAAATTCGGTCTTTCACTAAAGATCAACTTCACCAGTATTCTGGGGTTGGCCGGGGCCTATTACTTTCTGCGGTATTTCAGATGATAGTTGTAAATTTCATATACATAATTTTTTAACAGTGGAGAATTTTATGGAATACACACTTATACAGGCAGCCTTTGGATACTGGGAGTTATTGCTCATTCTTTTAGTAGTGCTTCTACTTTTTGGTGCAAAAAAATTACCGGAACTGGCTCGATCTTTGGGAAAGGCCTCTAAGGAATTCAAGGTCGGAGCCGATGAGGTGAAGCGAGAGATTGAAGATGCTGCTTCATCCGTCGAGGACGACGAAAAGGGTTAACCCTTACTCCAATTAATGGGCGTTCGCCCGAATATTAAAATCGAAACATTTTTCACTGTATTGCGTAATGCAATACACGTGGAAAGCTTAACAAGGAATTATGATATATTTTGAACATCTCTGGGTCCTGATTGGGCTATTGCTGATCCCTGCCTATTTTCTGTGGAGAGAGCGGTACGGGAGCATAAATGAGGGAACCATGCGGATATCTGCTTTCAAGCTCATTCCTGAAGCGTTTCAGAAGCGGGGACGGATAAAAATATACTTCATAAATACATTTAAATTAATTACTATATCATTAATAATAATAGCACTTGCCAGGCCTAGGATGGTAGAGAGTATGCAGGAAAAAAGTGTAGAAGTTATTGATATGGTCATGGTACTGGATATCTCGAGTTCGATGCTGGCGGAGGACTTTAATCCTAATCGATTAGAAGTCGTTAAACGTACCGCCAAGACCTTTATTGAAAATAGAGAAGCGGATCGCATTGGCCTTTTAGTCTTCGCTGGTGAATCTTTTATTCAATGTCCATTGACTGCGGATAAGGATGTATTGCAGAATTTGCTGAATGAAGTCCGCATAGCGGATAGAGAAGTAGACGGAACAGCCATCGGTATGGCAATCGCCAATGCTACTAACCGTCTCAGATTTAGTGAGGCCAAGAGCAAGGTTATGATACTTCTGTCTGACGGGAGCAATAATGCCGGTGAACTGGACCCCCTCACTGCGGCTGATCTGGCCAACCAGTTTGGTATCCGAATCTATACCATCGGCGCCGGGACAAACCAGTCTGTATCCTTTATTCCTAACCGAGGCTATATCCGCAACGAGATCGACGAAAAGACACTTCGTGAGATAGCCATGAGAACGGGGGGAAAATATTTCCGTGCTTCCGATGAGAATATGCTGAAGGATATATACAGCGAAATTAACGAACTGGAAAAGACTGAGATTCAGGTGAAGGAATATACTCAATACAAAGAATTATTCGGCTGGCTCCTCATTCCCGCTTTAATTATGGGGCTCTGCTATGAAACACTGGACCGATCGGTCTATCGGAGGCGGACGTGATCAATTTTCGTTTTCCATTAATTTTATTGATGTATGTTCCACTGTTGATTATGTGGCTAACGTGGACGGTCAGATCCAGAAAATTAAACGCTATTTTTCCCAAGAGTGATGGTGCTCTAGAAGAGAATTTGTTTCAACGAGTGGATTTTGGCCGTATACGCTGGCAAAGGCGTTCCGGTGTGGTTGGACTCATATTTCTAATATTTGCTGCGTCTGGACCCCAGATAGGCACGCGTTTGGCCCCTGTGGAACGAAAAGGGGTGGACCTGGTCTTTGCCATTGATGTATCCCAGAGTATGGATGCGGAAGATGTAAAACCTAACCGTCTGGAAAAGGCCAAATTTGAGATAAGCCAGATGATTCGTAAACTGAAAGGCGATCGGGTGGGATTGGTGGTCTTTGCCGGATCCAGTCATCTCTATTTACCTCTCACGACCGATTATGAAGCGGCCCTATTGTTTTTGGACGGAATTGATACACAATTGATTCCCACCCAAGGAACGGACATGAGCTCAGCCATTCAAAAAGGATTATCAGCGTTCACAGAAGAGAGTGAGCATTATAAGGTTTGTATTCTGGTGACAGATGGCGAGGACCACGAAGGTGCTGCTATTGACCTGGCTGAAACAGCCAGCGATAAGGGTATGATCATTCATACAGTGGGTGTGGGCACGGAGACCGGTTCGTTGATCCCCCTTTTTGAAAAGGATGGTTCCAGAGAATACAAGAGGGACAGACAGGGTATTCTTATCACGTCCATGCTGAACGAGAGATTGCTACGAGATATTGCCCGAGCCGGTGACGGTATCTTTGTACGCTTTGACAACCGCACCGCTAGCCATCGGGAGATCATGACAGCCATTGATACCATGGAAAAACGTACCATCCAGTCACATGTCTTCACTGAGTTCGAGGATCGTTACCAAGCATTTGCATTCTTATCCTTTCTGCTTCTGGGAGTCAATATGATTCTACCAACGCGTAAAAAAGAAGGGTCAACCTGGAGGGGACGGATTGTATAAGATTCTAATCATTATTCTATCAGGAGTTATTTTGGCTCAAGATGAAGGATTGAAGGCCTACCAGAGCGGGGACTATGAAAACGCCCGAAAGTATTATGAATCCATATTGATTGAGAAGGATAAAAATGCGGCAGCCCAATTTGGGTTGGGAACGTCTGCATTTCAGCAACAGGATCTCAAGGGCGCTCTTGATGCATTTCAGCGTTCACTAGACACAAAGGATACTGGTTTACAGTCCAAGGCTTATTACAATATGGCAAATTTATTGGCTTCCCAACAAAAGAATGAGGAAGCACTGGGATTCTACCGCAAAGCGTTGGAATTGGATCCCACGGACAAGGATGCAAAACACAATTATGAAATTATTCGTTACCAGCATCAGGAACAACAAGAGCAGCAATCTCAAGATCAACAGCAGGAACAACAGGAGCAGCATCAGGAACAACAAGAGCAGCAATCTCAAGATCAACAGCAGGAACAACAGGAGCAGCAATCTCAAGATCAGCAACAGCAAGATCAAAACAAGGAAGTCCAGGAAAAACAGCAGGACTTACAGCATGCTCAAGCTATCTTAGACGCCCTGAAAAAGGATGAAAAAGTGAATCAAAAGAGGCAAATGTCAAAAGCACGGTCCAAAAAACTGGAAAAGGACTGGTAATGCGCATACTCATTCAAATACTTTGCTTGTTCCAGATAACTGCGGGGCAGTCCATCACTGCATCAGTGGATGTGAATCAACTGACTGTTAATGAGACCTTCACTTTTAAGCTCGAAGCTAAGAACTCAGATAATATGCCTAAAGTGAACCTGATACCCTTGGAGAAAAATTTTACGGTAATCAGCGGTCCAGCACAGCAGACTAGCTATCAATTTGTCAATGGAGAGGCAACCTCTAGCAAATCCCTTACATGGACACTGGTTCCGAATAAAAAAGGAAAGCTCAACATTCCATCTCTTTCTGTTGTTTTGGATGGGAAGAAAATGAAAACCAAACCAATCTCAATGAATGTAAAAGCCAGCGCAAGTGTAACTCAGAAAGATGATCTTTTTCTTTTGGCGCAGATTGATAAGGATGAGGCATTCGTTGGAGAACAGATCACTGTAACCTATAAACTGTATACCCGGGTCCAGATGAGTCTGGAAGATATAAAGTACCCTGAGAGCGTTGGATTTTGGTCTGAAGAATTGTCTGTGCCCCGGCCACCACGTTTTAACCAGACCACAATCAATGGTGTGCAGTATAACGTAGCAACTCTATATAAAGTAGCATTATTCCCCACCAAAACAGGTGCGCTGGAACTATCTTCCATGACAGCCAGATGTAATGTCCAGGTGAAGACCAAACGGCGCCAGCGGGGTATTTTTGATGATCCATTATTCAATAACTTTTTTAATGAGACGGTCCAAAAGGTAATCCGTACAGAACCGAGGACAATAAAGGTAAAGCCCTATCCCATTGGACAACCATCGAACTTCACCGGCGCAGTAGGGCAATTCAATTTGAAGACATGGGTAGATACAGATAGGGTCAAGGCCAACGAAGCGGTAACCTATTATGTGGAACTGGAAGGAACGGGTAACCTGAATATGTTCAGCCTTCCTAAATTAAATTTTCCCGATAATATGGAAGTGTTTCCTCCCACATCCTCTTTTGAACAGGAACAGCTCTGGGATCATTTTACAGGTAAGATGAAGTGGGAGTATATCCTGATACCCAGACAGGCAGGAAAGGTTTTTCTGCCACGCATGGAGATGACATATTTTGATCCCAGTGACACACAATTTCATACCATGAGCTCACGCTCTGTTGAGCTAAATATTTCATCGGCTAGGGATAATCAGGTCGTCCCAGGATACGGATATACCAAGGAAGAGATCGAACTGTTGGGGCAGGATATTCACTATAATGTCACCACTTCACCCGCATGGATTGAACGGGGACAGCGAGGAATACCGTTATTGGTTTGGACAAGCTATATTCTAGCAGCTGGACTTTTCCTGGCACCGGTGACACTAACACGCTATCAGCAACAGCGTATTTCCACCGCCGGTCAGCGCATGTCTAACAGAGCATTAAAGATAGCAATTAAGTCATTGAAAACTCAAAAAGGTCCTGATCACATATCGGGAATTATTTATTCGTATTTGCAGGAACGTTGGCAAATGAGAACGGACAATATGGATCCTTTATATGTCAAAGGAGAATTAGTGGGCCTTATACCACCTGAAGAATTGGATGAACTTATTCAGCTACTTAAAGATCTGGACGCAGAGCGATATGCGCCTGATGCAGTAGGTGTTAACTTATCTGATAAAGCAGCTTCAATTTTGAAAAAAGTGGATAGTCACGCATGAGAATATTTCCCATACTGTTATTATCAGCCAACCTGTTTGCTGTTAATGCAGACAGTATGTTTGTCCAGGGTAATTGGTACTTTGAGGATGAAAAATTCATTCACGCTGCCCGGACCTACGAACGACTATTGGGTTCCGTAGAACATGCGGACCTCTATTACAATCTGGGAAACGCCTATTACCGTATTGGAGAAGTAGGGCACGCTGTGTGGGCCTACGAAAAAGGACTCCAGTTTGAGCCTCGAAATCGAGATATTAAATATAACCTTGAACTGGTGAATATGCGAGTCCAGGATAGGATTACCATGCCAAACGGGTTTGCCCTTTTGGATACGTACAGGGCGTTCAAGAATTCCCAAACGGTCAACGATCTTCTTATCTGGGGCAGTACGTTCCTGTTGTTGCTCGGATTGGTAAATGTATTGGGTCAATTCCGGTTTATGGGTGATAATGCAGTTTCAAAGCTGAAGACTATTTTCGTCATTCTGACACTTATACTGCATGGCATCTGTCTGGATAAATATTGGGATATGTCTGGAAAGGAAGAGGGTGTTATTGTATCCACAAAGGTTAATGTGTATTCCGTACCAGCAGTTCGTGATGAGATGATTGTTTTCAAAGTCCATGAGGGCCTCAAAGCAGAGATAACGCAGGCCCAGAATAATTGGGTGGAAATTATTTTGCTGGATGGGAAGAAAGGCTGGGTCCCTGCAAAAACCGTTAGGCCACTATCATGATTTTTAATTCAAGAATGCACACTGGATTACTATGTCTTTTACTTATTCTCAGTAGTACTTTTGGTCAGGAAATGGATCTGAAAAAGATATTTGACCCTAGTGAACACAGAGATGTTCAGCCAGAATGGCCGGTGATCATAAATAATGTTCTTCCTGGAAAAAACCCCATCGATACCATCCTAGCTGCAGATACAATTCACTGGGTAACTGATGGTTTTCGTGTTCAAGTCTTGGCATCTAAATCTATTTCCAAAGCCGATTCATTGAGTACCATTCTCAATGCGACTCTGGCTGATTCAGCATACGTTGTTTATGAAACACCCAATTATAAAGTTCGTGTAGGAGATTATATAGATCGTCAAGCTGCAGATAAAATGCGGGAATCGCTCCATAAAATGGGCTACCGATCGGCATGGGTCATCCGTACCCGAATCACTCCACAACGGTCAGGAATGATCATCCGCTCTCAAAAGTAAACAGTTTCCTGTTTCCCATATAGGAAACATCCATTCAAATAACGTAATTTTTCTTTCTTTATTTACCATAAATTTGAGGAATTATGTCTGGTCATAGTAAGTGGGCCACCATCAAACGAAAGAAAGCCGCCACGGATGCCAAGCGGGGAAAGATATTTACCACTATCATCAAAGAGATCACCATTTCAGCTCGTGATGGGGGAGGCGATGTGGACAGCAATCCACGACTTCGCCAGGCGATTGCAAATGCCAAATCGGCTAACATGCCCTCTGAAAATATACAGAGAGCTGTTAAAAAAGGAACCGGCGAACTCCCAGGTGTTTCATATGAAGAGACAACATTTGAAGGATACGGACCAGCAGGAGTGGCCATTATGGTGGAATGTGTTACAGATAACCGAAAAAGAACTGTAGCTGAAATACGTCATCTTATGACAAAATACGGCGGCAATCTGGGTGAGAATGGATCAGTGAACTGGATGTTTGATAAAAAGGGCCAGATCACAATAAATGTCAATGGTCAGGATGAGGAAACAGTTTTTGAATCTGCTTTGGAAGCCGGTGCAGATGATTTTGAAGCGGAAGTAGATGTGTTTATCGTTTCCACGGATCCGGCCAAAATCATGTCTGTTCGTGATAATTTAGAGAACAACGGATACAAGGTCGAATCCGCCAATATAGATATGATTCCAAAAAACTTGCAAACAGTAGACAGCGAAAAAGAAATATCAGTGATCACATTATTGGAAGCTCTGGAAGACCACAATGATATCAAAGCAGTGTACACAAATTTTGATTCGGAGGACTGATGAGGGTCATTGGTTTTGATCCTGGTATCAATGTGACAGGGTTTGGCATTCTGGATTATACAAAACGAAATGCCAAGGCACATGGTTATGGTGTAATCCGTCCGCCTAAAAATAAACCACTGCAGAACAGACTCAAATATCTATATGATGAAACAGTCAAACTGCTTAGGGATTTTGAGCCAAATGTTGTTGCTGTGGAAGACACATTTTATCACAAAAATTTCAAATCTGCTCTCATGTTGGGACAGGCCCGAGGAATGATTATACTTTCCGCTGCTGAATTTGATATCCCTTGTACAGAATTTGCTCCCAAAAAAGTGAAACAGTCTGTGGTAGGAAATGGTAATGCTACCAAAGAACAGGTCCAGTATATGGTCCAAAATATCCTGAAACTGAAAGATATTCCCAAGCCGTTTGATTCTTCTGACGCATTGGCGGTTGGTTTGTGTTACATCAATCAGCAGCAATTTGCCCAATGATCGACTCAATTAAAGGAGATTTATTTCATAAAGATCCCAGCCATGTGATCCTTGATATGAATGGGATCCGCCTGAAGATTTCCATAACTGTTGCCACATATAACAGTTTACCAGAGAAAGGAAAAGTTACAGAATTATTAATGTATCTTAACGTCCGCGAGGATCTCATGGAACTATACGGATTTGGCAATGCCGATGAAAGAAATATGTTCATGATGCTGAATACCATTAGTGGGATCGGGCCACGTTCCGCCATGAATATCCTTTCTGGCTCTAATCCATCTGAATTCAAAAAGAACATAATTGCTGGTGATGTGAAATCCTTGACCGTTATTCCTGGGATTGGTGCGAAAACTGCTAAACGCATTATAGTAGAATTAAAAGAGAAATTTGTGGATCAGGATAATGATTCACTGGATTTCATGACTGCTTCTGATGATGCCTTTGCCAGTGATGCTGTTATAGCACTTATGTCTTTAGGATATAAACGAGGCCAGGCCAGCCATGCTATCCGTGCATTAGAGGCAGAGGGTGAATTGGATGGTAATATTGAAGCCATCATCAAAAAAGCATTAACCAAACTATAAAAAAAGCATGAAGATCGCCAGACGTATCGATCGTTTGGGGACAGAAACGGCATTTGCTGTTTCCGCCCTAGCTCGAGAATGGGCTGCAAAAGGTAATAAAGTCTATCCCTTTCATTTGGGTGATATCAATCTCTCAACCCCTCAAAACATTGTTGATGCAGCAAATCGATATATCGTAGATGGAAAGAATGGATATTGTCCTTCGGAAGGTATTTTACCTTTGCGAGAAGCTTTGTCTGAAGATGTGGGAAGCAAACGGGGTGTCTCATACACTCCAGAAAATATATCCGTTCAACCGGGAGGGAAGCCTACTATTGGGAAATTCATTCAAGCAATTATGAATCCTGGAGATGAAGTTCTTTATCCGAACCCTGGATATCCTATCTATGAGAGTCAGATCGAATACCATGGAGGTACGGCAGTTCCTTATCGATATGAAGAGACCAATACTGGGTTTATCATTGACATAGAGAAAATGAAATCGTCTTTAACTAAGCAAACAACGGCACTCATTTATAACAATTATAACAATCCTATATCAGCAGAATCCACCAGAGAGGAGATGGAAGCCCTGGCTGAATTGGCAATACAAAACGACCTGTGGGTATTGAGCGATGATGCATACTATGAGATGCTTTATGATACTGAACCATTATCTATTGTGAATATTCCGGGGATGAAAGAACGGACCGTGATCCTGTATACATTTTCAAAGAAATTTGCCATGACCGGCTGGAGAATCGGTGCATCAATCGGCCCGGAAAATGTGATCAAAGTGATCAATCAGTTAAACGTGAATGATGAATCCTGCACCAATCATTTTCACCAATGGGCCATGGTGGAAGCTATTCGTGGTGATCAGACAGGAGCTCAAACAATATTGGCTGAATTAAAACAGAGGCGTGATGCTGCTCTGTTGGGCTTGAACGCTATTGCTGGTATTGATATTGTTACGCCCGAGTGTACGTTTTACCTTTTTCCAAATATTACTCGAATTATGAATCAAAAAGGCATAACATCTTTAGATGACCTTCAAATAGGTGCGCTACACAATTCTGGCGTATCGTTTTGCACTCGGGAACATTTTGGCCGGCCTCAAGAAGGGGAACAAGATTATTATATTCGATTTGCCTATTCAGGAATTTCAGTAGAGGATATAGCTGAAGGAATGGGAAAATTGAAAGACTATTTTGAATCCTAGGGCTAGGATGTTCAAAAAAACTCCCCTTTACCAGAAACACATTAATTTGAACGCAAAAATGATTGATTTTGCTGGCTATCAAATGCCCATACACTATTCGGGTATTATTCAAGAGCACCAGGCAGTACGAAATTCATGTGGAATGTTTGATGTAAGTCACATGGGACAATTCATTGTAAAACATGAAGGAGCCGAAGAGTTTTTAAATTATATGACTGTGAATGATGTGCTGTCCATGAATGTTGGAGATGCACAGTATTCTGCCATGTGTTTTGATCACGGAGGAATAGTGGATGATATTTTGATATATAAGTATGAAGATCGCTTTATGTTAGTGGTAAATGCTGCAAATGTGGATAGAGATCTGCAATGGTTAGCAGATCACAAACCGGAAACAGTGGTGATTGAAAACAAGACTGATGAGTTAGGGCTTATTGCAATTCAGGGGCCACGTTCAAGAGAGATCTTAATAGATATATTTGGTAGCGATACGAACGATATTGCGTATTATAAGTTTAAAGAGATTGATGGTATGACCGTTGGTCGAACCGGATATACAGGCGAACTAGGTTTTGAGATTTATGGTGACAATAGTTCTATAGATAAAATGTGGGACAAGATAATTGAAACCGGTGACATAGTTCCCTGTGGATTAGGCTGCCGGGATACACTTCGATTGGAAATGAAATTCTGTCTGTATGGAAATGATATAAACGAAAAAACTAACCCTATAGAAGCCGGGTTGGGTTGGATCACAAAATTGAATGTAAATGATTTTATTGGAAAAAATATTGCTCTGCAGGCAAAGCAGGAGAGAATCCGGCACCTGGCAGCATTTGAAATGGTCGACAGGGCAGTCCCAAGAAAGGGGTATGTGATCTATGCTGATGGTGAAGAAGCAGGCATCGTGACCAGCGGTACACAATCACCAACATTAAATAAAGGAATCGGGATGGGCTATGTACAATTTGGGAAACATAAGGCAGGTATGAGCATTGAAATTGATATACGCGGAAAAATGAAAAAAGCAGTGATAGTAAAACCACCATTCTATAAGGACGGGAGCGCCCTTTCATGAGCACGGTTCTTGTTACAGGCGGATGCGGCTTTATTGGATCTCACCTCATAGATAAACTTTTGAGTCAGCGGAAGCAGGTGGTATGCATTGATAACCTGAATGACTTTTACCATCCTGATATTAAATTATTAAATAAGAAACGTCATTTAGATTATAAACGGTTTTCGTTTCATAAAGGAGATATACGTGATGTTGTGTTTGTCCGTGAGGTTTTTAACTCTTATTCATTCGATACGGTCATTCATCTGGCTGCCATGGCCGGAGTAAGACCATCCATAGATGATCCTGTTCTGTATACTGATGTGAATATTAATGGAACACAGGTTTTACTGGAAGAACTAAAAGATAAAGATATTCACAAATTTATTTTTGCTTCTTCGTCATCAGTATATGGAAATAATGATAAGATACCATTTTCTGAAACGGATAATGTTGATCGCCAGATATCACCCTATGGTGCTACCAAGAAGATGGGTGAGGAGCTGTGTTTCACATACTCGCACCTTTATAATATTCCAACAGTTTGCCTACGGTTTTTTACTGTCTATGGCCCACGACAGCGGCCGGAAATGGCTATCCACAAATTTGTCCGCCATATATTAAGTGGGCAACCCGTACCATTTTATGGTGATGGAACAACAGCACGAGATTATACTTACATTGATGACATCATTGGTGGTATAATTGCAGCGTTGGAATCCAACGAAGATTTCATGATTTACAACCTCGGAAACTCTGAACCAGTAAAGTTGGCAGATCTGGTATCCACAATCAGTGACGTCATTGGAGAGAAGGCAGTCTTAAATGAACAGCCGATTCCCTCCGGCGATGTGCAGCGTACATTTGCCGATATATCCCGCGCAGAATCACGACTGGATTTTTCTCCAACAACCCATTTCTTTGATGGAGTCGTGAAATTTGTGGATTGGTTCAGGTCCGTGAAAACGGAACACCCACAGCTATTTTGAAAGATCGCAGACTTGAAATACTTGGTATTTTGACAATGGCTTCATCGCTATTGGTCTTCATCAGTTTAGTGGGATACAGTCCCACTGAAGACCCTGGCATCTCGCCAAATGTCAACGTCGAAAACCCATTAGGGATTCTAGGCGTCTACTTATCTTATTTCTTCATCAAATTTCTTTTCGGTTACCCTACGTTTATTTTGCCTATACTGGGGATCGCTTGGGGTTGGCTATGCTTCAGTCAGAAAGAACTGAAAGATTTTAATCGCATTGCAAGTTATTTATTAGGCGTGGTTACATTATTGTCTGTGACCATTGGTTTATTTGAGATTAGCCTCAATGATCGAACTGGACTGGATTTTACTGCCAGCGGTCTCATGGGTGGAAATATTGCCAATTTCTTTTACAGCTTTTTTGGGATCATTGGTACAGCCATACTGCTGTTGTCGCTTTGGTTGGTCTTGATCCGTGGCTATTTTGAATTCAGCTTATACGCTCCACTTGAAAAGTTAGGGATAACGATCAATAAAAAAAGAGATGAACATAAACTTAGAAAAGAATTGGCCGCTGGCGAAGAGGCAAAACGAAAGCACACTCAGGATTTATTAAAAAAGATTGATTCCCAGCATGAAAAAGAAATGCCGACTGAAGAAATAGAAAAAGAAGAAGAATCTGAAAAAGAGGATGATAAAATTTCACCTCTGACTCAAGTGTCACCTGAAACTTCACCGGAGCAAGTGAATGAAGAAGAATCACCAGTTGAAGAATCAGAAGAAATAACTGAAGAAAAAGAAGGTTTTAAATCAGACGAAACCATTGATTACAGCAATATTCCTGAACCCGTAGAAGCTACTGGAAATGAGAATATTGAAGTAGGAGAAATGGTAGAAGAAAAAGAGATCAATCTTGATGAGTTAGAAGAGAGGCAGCAGCCAAAGCGGGAATTTCAATTACCTTCATCAGATTTGTTGGCAAACCCTGTAAATGTTTCAGATAGCATGAGCAGAGATGAATTAGTGGACAGGGCAAATTTTTTGACTCAATCACTTTTGACTTTTGGTGTAAAGGGAAAAGTGGTGAATGTGAGCCCAGGTCCTGTTATTACTTTGTTTGAAGTAGAACCGGATGAAGGTGTCAGGGTCAATAAATTTGTTCAGCTTTCCGATGACCTTGCCCGTGTCATGGAAGCCAGCCGTGTCCGTGTCATTGCACCTATCCCAGGAAAATCATCTGTCGGAATTGAAATCCCAAACAGAAACCCGGCCACTGTTTACTTTAAATCGGTCATCAATTCTGAAAAATTTGCTAATTCTGATTCTAAGTTAAATTTAGCAATAGGAAAGAATACCTCTGGAGAGATCGCGACCTTGGATCTAGCAGATATGCCTCACCTATTGATTGCAGGAACTACTGGCTCGGGCAAATCAGTTTGCCTTAATTCCATTGTCTGTAGCTTGTTATATAGCGCAACACCTGATGAATTGAAATTCGTGATTATTGATCCAAAAAAAGTGGAAATGTCCCTTTATCGGACATTGGAAGGATATCATCTACTTTCAATGGAAGATATTGATGAGCCTATAGTCACAAGCGTAGAAAATGCTGTGTATGCTTTAAGAGCGGTGGAGCGGGAAATGGGTCGTCGTTATGATATATTAGCTGATGCGGTCGTGAGAAATATCAGCGAATACAATAATAAAATGGATCAGACGGGTGAGCCCATTATGCCGTACATCGTGGTTGTGGTGGATGAATTGGCCGACCTTATGATGCTAAATGCACGGGAAGTGGAAGCACCCATTGCCCGCCTGGCTCAATTAGCTCGAGCAGTGGGTATTCACCTGGTCATTGCCACACAACGTCCATCAGTGGATGTTATCACAGGTTTGATTAAGGCAAACTTTCCATCTCGAATAGCTTTCCAGGTTGCCAGTAAGATTGATTCGCGCACTATCATTGATATGCCTGGTGCAGAAAAGTTGATTGGAAGAGGGGATATGCTGTATCTAGGGTCCGGTGCATCTGATCCCGTTCGTCTGCACAATGCATTCTTATCTTTAGAAGAGATTGAATCATTGATGGAGCACATAAAAGCGCAGCCTAAAGCTAATGAGTTGATCTTGCCAAGCGTTCGTGAAGGGCAGGTTATCGATGGTGTTGCAATTGATGGTGATGGCAGCGGAGATAATCAGGACGAACTGTTGAATGAAGCTATTCGTTTGGTGGTCACCCATCAGCAAGGGTCCATTTCACTGATCCAGCGCAGGTTAAAAGTAGGTTATTCTCGAGCTGCCCGATTGATTGACCAAATGGAGCAGATAGCAGTTGTAGGTCCATTTACAGGAAGTAAAGCCCGAGAAGTTCTTGTTGATGAAACCTATTTACTTCACCTCGACGATCAATAGAATGATTTACCGTCTCTTTCTTTGGGGACTATTACTCACTTTTCTAAATGGATCAGAAACAGATCAGGACTCACTGCAGAATGGCCTAGAATATTATCGTTATAAAACTGTTATTTTTCATCTTATTCAATATCAGTATGGACAGACTTATGGCGAAGAAATTGAAATATCATTTATAGATACCAATACCTATCTTATCAAAACGCCTCAGCAGGAAATTTTCATTTCTGGTACATTGATAAAAACACACAATAAGCAAACAGATCAGTTGATCATCGATGAACGGCTCGAAGGACATGAAGATATTTTTTCACTATTGAATGGAGAGATCGACAAGCTAAAGATAAAGAACAAACGGAGCGAGAATGGAATGATTACGTTGGATATTTCAATGGATGAGATCAATATATCGGGTACCATAACCATTAAAGCCAATTCTTGGTATTTTGATTCATTGAAACTGGATTATGATAAAGAGAACTGGATACAGATCAATGAAAAAAGTTGGCAGATTCTGCGGGGTGTTTATTCATACGAGAAGTTTGGTTTAAATAATAATGAAGTGATCGATCTACGTGAATAATGTTGGAAAATTAGTTGTTGGAGTGATCGTCAGTGCTTTGGGATTGTGGTATGCATTTCATGATCTTGATCTGGATGCATTGCTATTATATATCTATGACGTAGATTTTTATTATATTCTGATTTCTATGATCATCATGGTGGCAAGTGTTGTAATTCGGGCATATCGCTGGAAATTAATTCTGGCGCCATTGCAGGAATTTTCGTTTAATCCATTGTTCAGCTCTACCATGATTGGTTATTTTGCAAATGCGATTTTGCCTCTTCGCTTTGGTGAGATTCTTAGAGGATACGCCCTGTCTCAAACAAACAAAATATCTACATCATCCGCTTTTGGTACTATTGTATTGGAACGCCTGATCGACCTAATGAGTTTGACAGTTTTCATGGTGTTTTTTGCATTCTTTTCACCATTAATGGAATGGAGCGGCAATGTATTAATCGGCCTTATTTTATTTACATTAGGGGCATTATTATTTATTATTTGGTTAGGCAAAAGTAATTCTCAATTTCATAAAACAGTGGTTCATTGGAAGATATTTCAAACTAAAACAGGACATAGAATATTAAGTAGTTTGGAAAATCTATTAACTGGATTGACATCCATTCGTCAAACAAAACATCTATCTTTACTCATATGTTCATCTGTATTACTCTGGGTTATGTACTATTATAGTGTGGATATGGTTGTGCGGGCGACTGGAATAGATGTTAGCTGGGTAGCTACTGGAATTGTTATAATAGTTACAACCTTAGCAATAGCAGTTCCTTCAGCTCCAGGATATGTTGGAACCTATCATGCTGCAGCTATTTATGTCTTGGTGAATATGTTTCACGTTGATCTAATTGAATCGCAAGCATTTTCTGTATTGATCCATGCCACTGGATTTATACCTTTGATCATCATTGGTTTTGTATATTTTTTGCAGAGTTCTATCAATTTTCGTGATGTAAAAAGTGAAAAAACGATCTCATGAAAATATATGATTCTATATTTCTAGATAGGGATGGAACATTGAATCCAGATCTTGGCTATATTAATTCTCTTGAAGACTTTGAATTTTTTCCATTTGCATTGGGTGCATTAAAGATTATGTCAAATGTTTGTAACCAATTTATCATTGTTAGTAACCAATCAGGAATCTCCAGAGGTTTCATCAAGGAAGAGGAATTAAAAAAGATTCATGATCATATTGAGCGTTCATTTAAAGACAATGATTTGAATTTGGGAAACATTTATTTTTGTCCTGATCATCCAAATGATGCTTCCAATGATCGGAAACCGGGAACGGGAATGTTTGAAAAAGCTGAAAGCAACTTAGGAATAAATTTAACCAAATCTCTTATGGTGGGTGATGCTCGTTCAGATATTGAAGCCGGTGTTAAATTAGAAATGGATACTATGTTGGTTCTTACAGGAAAAGGTACTAGAACGTTAGACCAGCTAAGCAATGAACTCATCCCCACGTTTATTGTTGAGAATCTGCTAGTGGGCGCAGAATTGGTTGCATTATGAGTGTGAAAGTTGCTGTATTAATGGGTGGACCGTCATCCGAACGTGACGTTTCTTTAAAAACGGGGAGAGCCATGGTAGATGCATGTATTGCAAACGGTTTTGAGACAGTTTCTGTAGAATTTGAAAATAATATTTTGTCTCATTTAGACACTTTTCACAATGTGGATGTTGTTATGCTGGCCCTACATGGAGGTATTGGAGAGAATGGCCGTATCCAGGGAATGTTTGAGAGTCTTGGAATTAGATACACTGGTTCCAATGCTCTATCATCAGCCATGTGTATGGACAAACATATCAGCAAACGATTAGCAGAGGATATGGGTATAGCAACTCCTAAATGGCAAAGACATCGAAAAGGAAAACAGTTAATGAATTCTAATGGATATCCCTGCATTGTGAAGCCAAACAGTGAAGGCAGTACGGTTGGGTTGACCATCGTTAATTCAGAAAGTGAAATGGAAAATGCGTTGAGTCTAGCTTTTTCATATGATGATGAAATTTTGATTGAAGAATATATTTCTGGGAAAGAAATCACATGCTCCATTGTGGGTAATGAAATATTGCCATTAATTGAGATAAAACCATCAAAAGATTTGTATGACTATGAATGCAAATATACAAAAGGAATGACAGAGTATATTTGCCCTGCCCAACTGGACCAACCATTAGCAGAATCCATTCAAAAGACATCTATGGAAATTTATAAATTACTTAAGTGCCGGCACTATGGACGTGTTGATTTCAGATTGGATAATAAAAATAAACATTGGTTTTTAGAGATAAACACACTTCCGGGAATGACCGATACAAGTCTTGTTCCCAAATCAGCCAATGCAGTGGGAATGTCTTTTGAAGAGTTAATTAAATTAATTATCGATCAGGCAATGAAAAATTGATTGACATAAAGCTATTCAACACGCTAACAAGAAACAAGGAAAGATTAGTTCCTATAACACCTGGAAAGATTGGCCTTTATACCTGTGGACCTACGGTATATTCACGCGCCCACATTGGAAATTTTCGTACTTTTCTTTTCGAGGACATATTAAAGCGTACATTGGAAGCAGTGGGTTACAAAGTTCATCATGTAATGAATATTACTGATATTGATGATAAGACTATCAAAAAAGCAAATGAAGAATCTAAGTCTTTAAATGAAATTACTGAAAAATACACCGCACAATTCATAGAGGATGTCAACCTATTGCAATTGAAACCGGCAAATGATTACCCAAAAGCTACAGAACATATTGATGATATGATCAAAATGATACAACAATTGATCGATAAAAATATTGCTTATTTGACAGATGATGGTTCAGTATTTTTTTCGATAGAAAAATATGGTAACTATGGACAATTGGTCAATTTAGACCTTTCCGGGCAAAAATCTACTGAACGAATAGAATCTGATGAATATTCAAAAGATAATCCTCAGGATTTTGCATTATGGAAAAAATGGAAAAAAACAGATGGAAATATTTTTTGGAATTCCCCCTGGGGTAAGGGCCGTCCGGGATGGCACTTAGAATGTTCAGCCATGTCAACAAAATATTTAGGTAACCACTTTGATTTACATTGTGGGGGAATAGATAATATATTTCCCCACCATGAAAACGAGATTGCCCAGACATGCGGTTCCTTGAATACTAAATTTGTAAATATTTGGCTTCATGGTGAGCATCTTGTTTTGGAAGATTCTAAAATGAGTAAATCTCTAGGGAATATACATACTGTTCCAGAATTAATTAATGCTGGACATAGTTCGCAAAGTATACGCTTTGCATTAACAAGTAGTCATTATCGATCAAAATTGTCTTTTTCTAATTCCAAGCTAGAGGAATCAAAAAAATCTGTTCGAAGGGTCAATGATACATATAAATCTCTAAAAAGAATTGCCAATATCAGTTCAAATTTACCTGAAGAATACAATGAATTTATTTTAGCATTATGTGATGATTTAAACACTCCACAGGCATTGGCTGTTTTATTCAACTATATCCGTGACCTTAATCGTCGATTAAATGCTGATGATCTTTCCTCTAGCGATGCCGCAATGGGGCTTAATTTTATTTCATCAGCAGATCAAATTTTCTCAATTCTACAACCAGACGATTTTTTACCTCAAGAGATTGAAGAACTTGTAATAAAAAGGGAAATTGCACGAAAGACCAAGGATTGGTCATTGTCGGATGATCTACGTAATGAATTAAAATCACGAGGGTGGATCATCGAGGATACGCCTGAAGGTACCAAATGCTACAAATTGTAATTCTTTAATCTATAAAAAATAATTCTTTTTCTTCTTAAAACTCTCTTGCAAGGTATAAATAATTATTTCTAATTTTGAAGGCTTTGCATATCCTGATTTACGTTCAATCATAATCTATTGATTTCTCGTCGGTCAGGGTTGCCTGAATCGGATGATTCAAAAATTGAAAACCCGGCATGCCACCGTAGCTCAGCTGGTAGAGCAACTGATTTGTAATCAGTCGG
>CAZECA010000016.1:30145-33511 GCA_964510385.1 uncultured bacterium | reverse complement strand
ATGTGTCAGAGAAGTCTGTTCTTTTATAGTATTTTCAAGATCACTCAAGCTCCTCCCAGGTTCGTGGAAAGAGATAAAATTCCATATGACCAGTCCAAGAATAACGATACCCATTAAAAGCATATAAAATACTTTTCTCATCACCGTAATTTAGGGTTACAAAAGGATTCGTTAAGAGTGCTTCTTTCTTCATAAGTTCAGGCCCTTTTTGAAACCGATACACAATATAATTATTTACTGTTTATGTCATTGACCGAACCCCTGGGCGGGAAACTGCGGTACCTTGTGGCCGATCCTGAATCAGCTGATTCGCTGAAAAATAGAGCTAAATCACTGCCCGCATGGACGTTGAATAATCGCCAGATCTGTGACCTGGAAATGATCCTCAGCGGTGGTTTTTCTCCTCTAACAGGCTTTCTGAATGAGTCTGACTATAACACTGTCTGTAAGAATATGCGCCTGGAAGATGGAACCCTCTGGCCCATACCCATTACCCTGGACGTAACAAACGATTTTTCATCCAATCTAAACATTCATGAGCAGATTGCCCTGAAGGATAAAGAAGGGTTCATTGTTGCCATATTAACCATTGAATCTATCTGGTCTCCTGATAAAGAAAAAGAAGCTGAAACGGTATTATTGACCACAGATGAGACCCATCCTGCTGTCAATTATCTCTTCAACGAGTCACACCCGGTTTACATTGGAGGATCTGTAGAAGGGTTGATGCTGCCCAAACAGTATGATTACAGGGAGCTGCGTCATACACCGGCCCAAGTCCGTGATCTGTTCATGCAAAAGGGTTGGGAAAATGTGGTCGCCTTTCAGACCCGAAATCCCATGCACAGAGCACACGTGGAGCTTACCATGATGGCAGCAAAAGAAAATGATGCAAAAGTATTGATCCATCCGGTGGTTGGTTTAACAAAACCGGGCGATGTGGATCACTATACACGGGTCCGCTGCTATGAAAATATTCTGGACAAATATGGTGACAATACCGCGATGCTGAGCTTGCTCCCCCTGGCCATGCGCATGGCTGGCCCCCGTGAGGCAGTCTGGCACGCCATAATCCGCAAGAATTACGGATGCAATATGTTCATTGTGGGCCGGGACCATGCCAGCCCTGGTGTCGGAAAAGATGGTCAACCATTCTACGGACCCTATGATGCCCAGGATCTTTTGAAAGAGCATGAGGAAGAGTTGGGGATTAAGATGGTTCCCTTTCAGCTCATGGTCTATGTTCCAGATATGGACAAGTATGTTCCAAAAGATGAGCTGGCGGACAATGTAGAATTCAATATGATCTCAGGAACAGAGCTAAGAGATCGTCTGCGCAATGACAAGGAGATCCCTGAATGGTTCTCCTACCCGGAAGTGGTGACAGAGCTCCGGCGATTTAGGCCGTCCCTTGATAAACGGGGCTTCACTCTTTTTTTCACCGGACTCTCCGGTTCAGGGAAATCTACGTTGGCCAATGGACTGTTGGTGAAACTTATGGAGGACGGAGGCCGTCCCGTAACACTTCTAGACGGAGATATTGTGCGTACACATTTGTCTAGTGAATTGGGGTTTTCACACGAACATAGAAAATTGAATGTACGCCGGATAGGTTTTGTCGCCAGCGAGATCACAAAGAATGGCGGAATTGCCATCTGTGCTCCCATTGCTCCATACAGATCAGACCGGAGATTCAATCGTGACTTGATCGTACCATTGGGCGGGTTCATTGAGGTATATGTAGATACATCATTGGCGGTCTGTGAAGAGCGTGACGTAAAAGGGCTCTATGCTCTTGCCCGGGAAGGGAAACTGAAACAATTCACAGGCATAGATGACCCCTATGAGGAGCCAGAAAATCCAGAAATCACGGTTACATCAGCCGGCGTTTCTCCTGAGGATCTGGTGGATGAAATTTTGGGGCAGATCAAGAAAATGGGTTATTTATAAACAGTATAAAATGATTAAATTTATAGACGTTATGAAGCTTTATATCTCTAGAGTAAGGGGTGTCCGAAATTGAGCACTCTGAAGATAATTTGGACACCACACCCGACAAATGTAATAATGCACCAGCGCAGGTGCATTTTTTGTATACAGCAAGGAAAATGAAATGGACAACACCCAAACACTAATTAAACTTCAGGAGGCCGATTCTCAATTACTGGAGATCAAGGAATTACTGGGAGATCTTCCTCATAAGGTTGAAAAATTAACAACCGAGGAGACCAGACTGAAAGAAGATATTGAAAATAGAAAAGTAAGGATTAAAGATATCGAAGTAGAGATTTCCAAAAAAGATCTTCAGGTTCGGGAGCTGACCACTAAGATTGACAAATTGAAGGATCAACTCTTTTTGGTAAAAACCAATAAACAATATGACGCACTATCAAAGGAGATCGATTATTTGAAAGAAGAGCTGGACGGAATTGAAACCAAAGAACTGGAAATGGTGGAAGAAAAGGATACCCTTGTTTCTGAGACAGATGAGCGCGAAGGCAACCTGGAATCTCTAACAGAGGATCTCCAAAAGCGCAAAACGAACCTTGAAAACCTACTGAATGAGTCTTCAGAAAAAAAGACTGAACTCGAAAATGAGCGGGCAGGAATTATCAAGGATCTTTCTTCAACCATCTTATCAAAATATGAGAGAGTTTTTGAAGCTAGAAATGGTGTTGCTGTGATTGAGGCTCTAGACTCCTCTTGCGGCGGTTGTGGTTCCATGGTTCCTCCTCAGAAAATTGCTGAATTAAAACAGAGTATGGAACTTCACTCTTGTGATGTATGTAGCAGATTTCTTTTCTGGCCCCCTTCTGATGATTGATTTCCCTTATATTTTATAAACTCCGTAAATTTAACCGTTATTTAACAATCTGAGTCGACTGTGTGATTACTCTGATCTGTCTCGGTTATCCGGGATCGGGTCGGGGAGGAAAGTCCGGGCACCGCAGAACAGGATGCCTCCTAACAGGAGGACGCTTGCTATGGTGAGTGATGGAAAGTGCAGCAGAGAGTAAACCGTCTCAACATTCGTGTTGGGATAAGGGTGAAACGGTGGTGTAAGAGACCACCAGTCTCACCAGCAATGGTGAGAGCTGGGTAAACCCCATCCGGTGCAAGATCGAATAGGCCTCGAGATGTTGTTCGCATCATTATAGGGGCGGGTAGATTGCTTGATCCTAGCAGTGATGCTGGGACCAGAGGAATGATCACACCTTTTGGACATACGTGTGCAAAAGGACAGAACTCGGCTTATAGGTCGACTCAGATGGTTACTTTTTACATATGCACTGGAATATACTAGACCCTGATCGGGAAACAATCCGTTCTATCCAAAGTTCATTCAAAACGTCAGCAGTCATTGCT
>CAZECA010000016.1:0-30045 GCA_964510385.1 uncultured bacterium | reverse complement strand
GATAGGGATAAGGAAGGGTATGGTTTATCTCCAAAAGGGATCCTGACGGCTAAAGATAATGGCATTGATCTCATCATTACCTGTGATTGCGGTATAAATGCTTTTGACCAGGTACGCTATGCCAATGAGCTTGGAGTCGATATTATTATTACAGATCACCATACTCCTGGTGAACGCTTGCCCAAAGCTTTTGCAGTTCTCAATCCTAAACGAATTGATTGTCAGTACCCGTTCAAAGGTTTATGCGGCGGCGGTGTCGCCTTCAAGCTCATTACCGCCCTCGCAAAAGAACTCAATACGCCATTTAATGACATTGAAGAAATTCTACCCTTGATAACATTGGGGACAGCAGCAGATATTGTGCCCATCAAGGATGAGAACAGGATAATTGTGAATCATGGGCTCAAAATGATGTCCTCAATAAAACGTCCTGGTTTTAAGGCCCTGCTGGAGTTATCTGGTTTGAGCAAGAATATAACGGTTGGCAAATTGATTTTTGGTATTGCTCCTCGTATTAATGCAGCCGGAAGACTGGGGGACGCAAACAGGGCAGTAGAATGTATGGTGACCACCGATGAACAACGGGGCATGGCTCTTGCAAAAGAATTGGACGAGGAAAACAAACGTCGTCAGGTCATACAGCAGCAGGTGGTAAACGAAGCCTTTCTAAAAGTAAATGCGGAAGCTGATCTGGAACGTGAAAGGGCATTGGTTTTGGCTGATGAGGGGTGGCACCAGGGTGTGGTTGGCATTGTGGCATCCCGTGTCCGGGAGAAATTTCATCGGCCTGCTGTTATTATTGCCATGGAAAATGGTAAAGGAAAAGGATCTGCCAGAAGTGTAAAAGGTTTTGACCTCTACTCAGCCCTATCCGAATGCAAGGACCTTCTAGACGGTTATGGTGGCCATCCAATGGCGGCAGGTCTTTCAGTAAGTAAAAAACATTTGGATGGATTCAGATCTGCATTTCTTGAGGTTGCCAATGAATGGATCACGGATGAACAACTGCAACCAATGATCACATTAGATAGTGAGATCATCCTGCAGGATATTACACCCCGATTTATGGATTTTTTGGATAAATTAAGCCCCTATGGTCCGGGGAATATGCGTCCTAAATTCGCACTATTAGATTGCACCATCACCGGCAGACCAAAAGTGATTGGAAAAACAGGTGAACATATTCGATTCCAGATTAAACAGGGAATGCGGTCAATATCCGCTGTTGGCTTTGGATTGGCAGATAAATATGAGATGCTTATCACGGGAGAGCCATTGGATGTCGCCTGTGTTGTGGAAACAAATGAATGGCAAGGAAATGTATCTACTCAGCTTAACATTAGAGATATTCGTAGATCAGAATCATGAATAGGTCTGCAATCACAGGAATGGGGTTTCATGTTCCAGATAATGTGATCAAAAATGTTGACCTGGAAGGCATGATGAATACCAATGATGAATGGATCCGCACCCGCAGTGGTATCGAAGAACGTCGCTGGGTGAAAGATCAAGAAGGCGGTTCAGACCTTGCCTTAATTGCCAGTCAAAAAGCCATGGAACAGGCAGGCGTGAGCAGTGATGATATTGATATGGTCATTGTGGGGACAGCTTCTTCAGATTATTATTTCCCTGGAATCGGCGCACAGCTCCAGGAATCCCTGAAACTTAAAACCATCGGTGCTTTTGATATACGGGTGGGGTGTTCCGCCTTTATTTACGGGCTGGCTATTGCAGATAATTTTATAAAAAGCGGTCAGGGGAACACAATTTTACTTGTTGGTGTAGACGTTTTGTCACCGGCGTTAGATAAGTCTCCTGATGGTCGTGATGTAGGAGTATTGTTTGGTGATGGAGCAGGTGCTGTTATAATCCAGCCATCGAATAATGGCGAAGGCATTCTGTCGACTCATCTCCATTCTGAGGGGAAATATGCCCAGGAATTATGGTGTGAATTACCCTCCTTTCGCCTGGAAAACAGGGGCATGACCCCAGACTTGTTTGCGGATGGACGACATCGGTTGAAAATGAACGGTAGAGAAGTATTTAAACATGCGGTAACTCGTTTTCCAGAGGTGATACAGGAAGCACTGGACGCAAATGATTTGATGTTGGCGGATATCGCTCAAGTGATCCCACACCAGGCCAATCGGAGAATCACGGAAGCGGTGGCCGAACGACTTGGAGTAGATAAAGATGTAGTCTACAGCAACATCCATAAATATGGAAATACCACTGCCGCCACCATTCCAATTGCCATGTGCGAAGCATTTGAAGAACAAAAATTTAAACAGGGAGACCACATCGTTTTGGCGGCTTTTGGATCCGGTTTTACCTGGGCCTCAGCAGCAATAAAGTGGTAATCTAATATGGATACGTTATTTTTTTCTGAAGAGCACTCAATGTTGACGGACATGGTCCGAAATTTTGCCACAACTGAGATAGCGCCTATTGCACAGAAAATGGATGAAACGTGTGTGATACCAAGTAAAATCATTAAGCAAATGGGAGAATTAGGAATCATGGGAATCCCCATTCCAGAGGAATACGGAGGAGCCGGAATGGATATGGTGGCATATGCTTCTGCCGTTATGGAACTGGCAAAAGTGGATGCATCTGTGGCCATTACCATGGCCGCTCACACTTCATTGGGGACGATACCCATAGCTATCTCTGGGACTGACGATCAGAAACAAAAGTATCTACCTGAGCTAGCTTCCGGAAAAATGCTCGGTGCATTTGGACTGACCGAACCGGACGCAGGTAGTGATGCTGGAGCAACAAAGACTAAGGCAGTGTTGGATGGCGATGAATATGTGGTCAATGGTGGGAAGATATTTATAACCAATTCCAGTTTGGCGGGGTTATTAACGATTACAACACAGATTGAGGAAAATGGTAAGCAAAAGGGAATTGGCGCCCTTATTGTTGAAACCGATAACCCCGGGTTGAAGATTGGTCCAAAAGAAAAGAAGATGGGTTGGCGTGCGAGCGATACGCGACAGATTTTCTTTGAGGATATGCGGATCCCCCAAAAAAATCTCCTTGGTCACCCCGCAGAAGGATTCAAGACATTTCTGAAAACATTAACAGGTGGTCGTATTTCTGTTGCCGCTCTATCATGCGGTACATCAGAAGGCGCATATCAAAAAGCTCTGAATTATTCCAATGAACGGAAAGCCTTTGGAAAAGAGATATATAAATTCCAGGCCGTAGGTTTCAAGCTAGCGGACATGGCCACGAAGATCGAGGCAGCAAAACTGCTCACTTTCCATGCCGCATGGATGAAAGACCAGGATAAAGACGTTATTAAGGAAGCGGCCATGGCAAAACTTTTTGCCAGTGAAGCCGCAATGGAAATTACTACTGAAGCCATTCAAGTAATGGGTGGATACGGATATGTAAAGGAATATGATGTGGAACGATTTTTTCGCGATGCAAAGATACTGGAGATCGGGGAAGGAACCAGCGAGGTCCAGCGCATGATTATAGCGAGAGAATTAGTCAAAACATTCAGCAAAGCTGCATGATCACCATCCGCCAGATTCAAAAGAATTTATCCTCATTCCAGGAAACGATTCGCAAAAATACTAAGCAGATCGCCATTCTTACTGCTTTGGTTATAATTGTTTCACTGTTTTTTCGCCAAGGGCAGGTTCTCCAATACAGTTATCAAGTTAATGATATTGCCCGAGAACCAGTCATCACGCCATTCAATTTTCCTATTTTGAAAACCGAAGAAAAATTGAATATGGATTTAGATGAGGCTCTCCGCTCAGAGCCGTATCTCTTTCAACGAAACCATGATGAGGTGAATAATCAATCAGAACAGCTCAAAGAATATTTTCTCATGGTGAATGAGATTAGGAATGCATCTGTTCAACTAGAAAAGACTAAGGAGTTGATTTATCGATACAGACACGATGAGAAATATGAAGAGGTAAAATCTTTATTTCAGGCGGACAGCGCAACCCTGGCTGTATTAAAAGATCAATATGCAAATGATTATCCAGATCTTATTAATGAGAACAAGAGTTTTGGTCTTTTCAATTTTCAAGAACCATTTGAGATTGAGAAATCTGTAAATCTATTCTATGATGATCTTTTGCAGATCTGTAGAAACAGGTGGGCCGAAGGGATCATTGATATTGAAGTAAATGAGATTATGAGCAATGAGATATCCGTGGACCAGGGAGAGTTTCCGGCTCTGTATTCCCCAAGTGAATTGAATGACTTGAACATGGCGTGGACTCGGTCCAAGATGGAAATCAATTCACTGTACCTTGATGAAACTGACCGCCGCCGGGAGCTGGGGTATATTATTTTGGTGGAATTCATAAAGCCCAATATTATTTATGATAAAGAGACCACCGAGCGCCGTCAACAGAACCGTTTAGATCGCGTACCACGGAATCAGGGGATTATGCTCCAGAATGAAATGATCGTGGATGCCAACCAGCGAATAACTCCGGATATTTATCAAAAATTGAATTCACTCTCACTGGCCATCAGCAAAAAAGACCAGCGAGTGCAGGGGTGGGAACAGGTGAGCTCTTATCTTGGAAGATTATTGATGGTGGCTGTGGTCATTTCATTCTTTTTCACATTCTTGCTTACCTACCGGGATTACATTTTTAATGATTGGAAAATGGTGCTCCTTATCTCTCTAATTTTTGGTATCATTATTGCTCTGTCAGATTTATTTGTATTCAGATTTGAATTGTCACCATACCTGATCCCTATTTCAGTGGCTGCGATGATGCTGACCATTTTATTTGATGCTCGAATTGGTTTTATGGGGACCGTTTCCATTGCTCTCTTATCGGGAATTTTAATCGGTAATGATTTAGAATTTATTATTACGGTAATCTTTATCTCATCAGTGGCCATGTACATGGTCAGGCGCTTAAGGACCAGGAGCCAGTTTCTGACAACAATAATTGCTCTTTTGATTGCCAGTGCAGTTGTTATCTTGGCGCATGGTTTGTACAAAGGGCATGCCTGGCAGGAAATGCAGATCGATATGATCTATCTGAGCGTGGCCAGTTTGCTCACACCCATTATCACTTACGGCTTGATCGGCATCGTGGAAGTGTCATTCGGTATTACCACAGACCTAACATTATTAGAGCTTCTGGATTTTAACCATCCATTGTTAAAGCGGATGCAGAGGGATGCGAATGGTACCTTTAACCACAGTGTCGTGGTGGGGAATCTTGCAGAAGCTTGTGCCGATGCCATCAATGCTAGAGCTCTTTTATGCCGGGTGGGAGCATACTACCACGACATTGGCAAAATGGTGCGCCCGGAATATTTTATTGAGAATCAATTTAGCGGCGAGAACAAGCACGATGGTCTCACAGAGGCAATGAGCGCAAAGATTATCCGCAATCATGTTAGCGAGGGGCTGAAGCTGGCGGAAGAATATGGAGTGCCGAAAATTGTAAGTGATTTTATTCCCATGCATCATGGAACCACGCGGGTGGAATATTTTTATCGGTTGGCAAAGGAAAAAGCCAATGGCAAGGCGATCGATGAACAGGCCTTTCGTTATCCGGGACCCAAGCCCAATTCAAAGGAAACAGGTATCCTCATGCTGTGCGAAGCCATTGAAGCAGCGGTCAGGTCCATCAAGGAGCCGGATGTGTTCAAGATTGAAGAAATGATTGATAAGATATTCAAGAAACGATTGGATGAAGGGCAATTGGATGAATGTCCTCTCACTATCAATGATTTACGTCGAGTAAAGGGGGAAATAGATGGTCAAACAGGAATGCTTCCAGTTTTAAGAGGTATCTATCATATTCGCATTGAATATCCGGATGATCAGACCGCAGAAACGCCCGTTGAGGCATAATGCCCATCACTATTGATATTGACCCCAGATTTAATACTTTGAACACAGATCTGATTCAAAATATCGTAAAAAATGTCATTGAATCTGAAGGATCAAGCCCCGGGGAGATTGCAGTTATTATCGGGGACGATGAATTGTTACATGGACTAAAAAAAGAATATTTCAATAAGGACCATTTCACAGATGTGATTGCCTTCCGGTTGAATGATTACAAAGAGACAGAGGTGGATGGAGAGATCTATATAAGTCTTCCAAGGGCAGAAGAAAATGCAGAGTCCTTTGATCAACCTTTTGAAAAAGAAATCTGCCGCTTGGTAATCCACGGCGGGCTCCATTTATTGAATTATAATGATGAAACTGAAGAGGAAAAAACTGTTATGACCCAAAAAGAGAACGAATGGTTATCAAAAAGTAAGTGGAGCAAACTATACCATGACTAGTTCTACGGATCAGTTCGCGGAATTGATAAATATAGTCAAACGGCTTAAGGCTCCAGATGGTTGCCCTTGGGATAGAGAGCAAACCAACGCCTCCCTGCTGCCATATTTTCTGGAAGAGGTATACGAGGTCATTGAAAGTGTAGATAATGAGAACTGGGAAGAATTAAAAGAAGAGCTGGGGGACATTCTATTGCACGCAGTTTTCCAGGCCGCCATCGCTGAGGAAAATGGACATTTCACTATTAATGAGTCACTCAAAAACGTGAATGAAAAACTGGTACGCCGTCATCCCCATGTCTTTGGAGATGCAGAGGCAGATGAAGCATTCCACGCCAAGCAAAACTGGGAAGCCCAAAAGCATAAGGAGAAAGATCGAAAATCACGGTTAGATGGCGTGCCGAATACATTACCCGCATTGGTTCGGGCACAGCGTCTCCAGCAAAAGGCCAGTTACGCGGGATTTGATTGGGATAAGGTGGAACAGGTTTGGGACAAGGTTCACGAAGAGATCCAGGAATTAAAAGAAGCCCAATCAAAGGATCAAAAAGATCACATAGCCGAAGAGCTGGGGGACGTTCTATTTGCAGTGGTGAACCTGGCCCGTTATCTGGATATCCCGGCTGAGGATGCCTTAAGAAAAACCAATCAAAAGTTCACCACTCGGTTTGGACAGGTAGAGGAAGGGATTAAGGCCCAGGGAAAAGAATTGGAGGATGCAACTTTGGAAGAAATGGATAAAATTTGGGAGATTGCTAAAAATAATGAATAGAGCTCCCTTATGAATAATTAATTGAACAACTCATTTTTCCAAAAATATTTATTGCCTGGCTTTATTTTTCAGTCCTTGATAATTGGAGGCGGATACGGAACAGGAAGGGAATTAGTTGAATTCTTTTTGACCGCTGGCCCTATAGGGGGGCTGGTTAATATGGGTGTTGCCACAATTATATGGAGCATTGTTCTGGCCGTTTGTTTTGAATTAGCTCGAAGAGAAAGGCACTATGAGTATCGATCTTTTATCAAAGGGCTACTAGGGAAAGCCTGGATTAGTTATGAAATACTTTATTTGGTTGGATTAATATTGGTTGTATCTGTTATGGGTTCAGCGTCCGGGGAAATCATCCATGAAATGTTAGGTATTTCAAACTTTGTGGGAATTATCCTTATGATGACTTTGGTAGGCATAATTGTTTTTTATGGGACCACATTGATTGAAAAATTACTCTCTTTTTGGTCTATAATTTTATACGGTGTTTTTGCCATAATGTTTATGGTAGTGTTTTACCTTTATGGGGATTCAATTGGATCCAGTTTTAATCAGCAACCAGCTGACGTTAGTTGGACAATGGGCGGTATTAAATATGCAGCCTATAATATTGGTCTAATCCCAGGAATTCTATTTTGTGTTCGTCATATTGAAACTCGTAAAGAAGCAATCATATCTGGGCTAGTAGCTGGTGCCATTGGTATGATTCCAGCAATATTTATGTATTTTGCAATGCTGAGCCATTATCAAAATGTGTTGAATACATCTGTCCCTGTAAATGTTTTACTAGACAAAATTGGTTGGGACTGGTTTAAGTTAATTTTTCAGATTGTCCTCTTTGGAACTTTTATTGAAACTGGGGTTGGCTTAATCCATGGTTTTAATGAAAGAATAGCATCTGTCTATGCTGGACTATCAAACCAATGGCGATCTGCCATTGGAATAGCACTTTTAATTGTATCAATATTTATTGCTAATGCAGTTGGCCTTGTGGGGTTGATTGCCAATGGTTATGGTAGATTAACTTGGGCTTACTGGATTATATTTGTTATCCCTGTATTAACAATTGGGGTTTGGAAAATATTGAAGCCTACATTGACCCAATAGCAATGTTTTTTGTTTTTAGGATAAAAGGTAGTTTTGTAAATGAATAAATTCCTTATAATACTATTACACATAACATTCATGATGGCTCATGGTGGAAATAATAATCGTGCAATAGAATTCCCCGATCTGCCAGGCTATAGAACCCTTATCTGTGATCTTCATATGCACACAGTTTTTTCTGATGGTAGTGTATGGCCTAATATCCGGGTTATGGAAGCAAAAAAAGATGGTCTGGATGTTATTGCGACTACAGAACACATTGAGTATCAACCCTGGATCGATGATATTCCGAACCTGAATAGAAATCGCTCTTACGAATTGGCAACAGGGTTTGCAAATAATTCTGAATTAATGGTGATTAACGGATCAGAGATCACCAGGGAAATGCCACCAGGGCACGCCAATGCCATATTTATTGAAGACGCCAACAAATTAATGGTTGATGATCCTATGGATGCTTTTCTAGAAGCCCGCAAACAAGATGCATTCATTTTTTGGAATCACCCACACTGGGCAAGCCAATCACCTGATGCCAGTGTTCCTGTAGATCAGTTACATCTCGATTTGATTAAAAATGGTCTTCTGGAAGGCATTGAGATTGTAAATGATACAACTTATTCTAACGAAGCATTTCAACTAGCTTTAGATCATAACTTGACTATTCTGGGGACATCTGATATCCATGATATTATTGATTGGCAGTACAGAATACCATCCGGAGGTCATAGACCCGTTACCCTAGTTTTTGCCCGTGAGAAAACCAAATCATCTTTAAAGAGAGCATTAAGAAAGGGACAAACTGTAGTCTGGTTCAATAAAAAACTCCTGGGGAAAAGTGATTTTCTTATACCATTGATCAATTCCAGCTTAAGCATTCGTTCCGCAAGCTATATGAGTAATTCTACAATTGTGCACCTTGTTTTGGCCAATAACTCAGACGCACCTTACATTCTAAGAAATCAAAGTACATATGATTTTTATAATAATACAGATTTGATCATGGTTCCGCCCCATGGTGAAGCAATAATTGATGTAAGAACCATTGATAAAAAAAGAAAATTTGAGATGCAGTTCGAAGTTCTGAACGCTTTAAGTGCACCGGCAAAACATCCCATATTTACAATCATAGTAAGACCAAAACAATAATGTCTAGATTTGGTATGTCTAGATATTTATCATTATTACTATTCATTAGTTTGGCTTGGGGGCAGTTGGATAATAATCAGGATAGTCCTAAAGAAAATGATAATTTTAGAAAACACAATCTGTCAATTGGAATATTTGACGATAGGACGGGATTAAGCCTCATAGGCTATACTTATAATATAAGGCAAACAGAGTTGGATGAATATTTTATTGGTGGAGGGACAATGCTTATAGCATTCACAGGGACAGTTGGATGGAAGCACTATTACAAGAAATCTAAACTTTCCATTTCTTCAGTCCTTTGTGGCCAGTTTGTCATGCACCTTGGGTTTGAGGGCTTTTTACCTACAATTGCATATACATTAGAATATAACTTAGCAAAATGGGCTCAAGTAAAATTGGGTGGTTTGGGTTTTATGCTATTAGGTGGAACTGCTGGTGAATCTGGTGGTAACATTGGAGTATTACCTTTTATGGGTTTGAATTTTCGATTCTAAAAATCATAAATAACCATTAACTCCCACCAGAATTCAAGCAAGAGCCCTGCAGTAGGGGATTATTTTATGGGATTATGGGTATGTTCTTCATGAGAAACAAGAGCTTGATTGGACTTTCTCTTTGACTTAATTTTTCTTCTGAATTGCAGATAATTGCAATCTCAACCAAACAATTTATAAATCCAAAATATAATAGGAATGTCAATATGGCCACGTTGATTATGCGAGATACATACCGCGCACTGGAAGAGGAAATGAAAGAAATTGATAAGAAAAAAAGAGAAACGGCAGAACGGATCCGAACTGCTGCAGATCACGGCGACTTAAAAGAAAATGCTGAATATCATGCTGCACGAGAAGAACAGAGTCTCATTGTCTATAAAAAACAATTGATGCAGTCCCATGCACCATTTCGGTTTATCGAGAATAGTGAAATAGAAACCGATGAGGTAGGGTTTGGCAATAAGATTGCCATCCATGAGGAGGGTAAGGATGGAACAGAAGACTATTATCTATTAGGCCCCATTGAATTTGAGCTAGACCTTTATCCATTAATTGTTACCTACCATTCACCCTTTGGTCAGGCCATAGTTGGAAAAAAGGTTGGTGAACATTTTACACTTGATGTCCGCGGTAAAGAGACAAAGTTTACGATTAAGGCAATTGAAAAAGTTTCAACAAAGAAAGGTTAAAAATGAAATACATAATACTAATATCAATTTTCTTTAGCTTTGCTTTTGGGCAATATGATAGATGTGACACAGGTGATACAGGTAGCGTTGAAGGTTGTGATTTCTCTAATGGAAAAAATGCTGAAGCGCTAGAAACTTTTTTATCTTATGCTGATGATGGTGATTACGATTTGGACAATGCTAGAAATGCAAATTTTAGCGGAATTAATTTTGGTGATTTAGAAATTTCTGAGTTTTGGAGTATCGATTTTACAGGATCTGATTTTTCAGGTACAAACCTATCTTACGTTGTATTTGAAAATTGTAACTTTACAGATGTGGACTTTTCAGGAGCCATACTAACGGGTGATGATCCGAGTGTTCCTGAATTGACCAATATTTATACAAATGCCAGTTTTGATGGAGCGAGTATAGGAAAAGAAGGAGGAGGTTTTGTCAGTGCAACTATGACCAATGCTAGCTTTTCTGGTACCACTTTCGGGTTGGTTGAATTCGAAGACTGTAACATGCAAGGGGCTGTATTTAAGGATATTAAAGGTACTTATATTTATTTTAACGATTCATTTTTAGAAAATATAACAATTGAAGATGCGAGTGCAGTAAAGGAAGGTATAACAATAAATGATTTCCGTGGTGGTCCAATCTCAATGATTAATGCTAATTTGATAAATGCTACTATAGCTTTTCCTGCAACTGGTATTTTTAACGGGATCGTTTCTAGTTATCTCGTAGAAACAGAGTGTTGCCTACCAGAACCATGGGTAATTGACAACGGCGTTCTTTTAAACACATCATGGAATAGTACAAATCCAGCAGATAGCGTTGGAATGTATTCGGTTTCAGATTTCACCCATAATTTTTATGAAGTAGATGGTGATGGGGATGGATGTATTTCATTGGAAGAGTTCAATGATTATTACAATAGTGACTGATAAAGAATGGATCAGATCCATCTTTTGATTAGAACAGAAAGAATCTATCTAAAAAAATTCAGAAAAAAGATTGGAGACCTATTATATCAATTAAATGGTGATCCAGATGTTATGAAATATATTACCCTGGGTGTTCCCATGACTACAGAAGAGGTAACGAAAAAATCAATCCCCAGAATATTAAAATCATACCACAGTCACCCAGGGTTTGGCATCTTTGCAGCATATTTGAAACCTTCAGATGAATATATTGGTTGGTTTCAATTTGAATTTGATGAGGAAATTGAAGATGCTATTGAAATTGGCTGGCGGCTAAAAAAACAGCATTGGGGGAATGGTTATGCAACAGAAGTTGCTATTGCATTGAGTGATAAGGGGATAGCAATGGGTAAAAAGGTTGTCGCCAGAGCTATGATGCAAAATCTTGCATCAATAAGGGTAATGGAGAAGGCTGGCTTAAAATTTGAAAAAGAATTCTGGGGAGACTATGAACCACGCTTTGACACTCCAGATGTACTATACATGAGATGGCCACATGCGTGATAGTCGAATATTCGATGGAACTTTGAAGATTTAAGAAATTTTTAGACCAAACAATGGTCTTACCCACTTTAGTTGCTTTATAACCATTTCATAGAGCAAAAGGCTCAACCCAAACGTTCCCGCTAGCAGCAGTAGAAACTTTATTATGGCTGGTATAGATAGTGGAATAATATAGTAAGAAATAAAATATTGTACTGGCATATGAATAATGTAAACAGGATAAACTGCTTGACTGAAATAAGGAAGTTTTTTCGAAGGTGTATTCAAATATTTCGCCCCTAGTCCCATAGCAGCAAGCATCCAGCATATTGATTCTATTGATGTAAGGACGTGGAACTCTTCAAATCCGAATATGAACACCCTTACTAAATAAAGCAGAAAAGCTATAGTTGTGGCTATTACCCAATCTCTTTTTACAGCCAGCCAGAATTGTTTACCAATAGATATAAATGTGTATCCATAAATAAAACAGATCATTCCTAGCCAGAAACCATGAGGTGTTTTTGCATAGGATGAAAAATAATCAGGACCCACCAATATCGATTCTGCTATTACGGGTAGTGCTAAAAGAAAAAGACCTCCACGAACTCTTGTTAATCTTGTAATAATGCGAAAGAAAATATTTTCAGGGCGATTCTTTAGATAGGTGAACAAAGGAAGCATGATCAGCACATAAAGAAATATGTTTCCCAGAAACCACAAATGTCCATCATTTGGGATGTAGGACCCTACTTGTTCAAAATGTAATAATGCGAAATAAATACTGATTGGACAGACAAAGAAAAACCCGAAAACCAGAGGAACCAGTATCCGTATAGTCCGGTCCTTAAGCAATTCTTTCCAGTTCCTGCGCTCCATGGCAAAGCGGACGCCCATTCCTGATATTATAAACAGAATAGGTATTCGCCAGATGTTAATCATGGCCATGAAAATCCAGAGGAATTCAAGTGAATCTTCATTTTGAATAAAGAAGATCTTTACACCCCAAGGCTGGAAACTAATTACAACGTGATAAAGTATGAGCAGTCCTAGGGCAATGACACGCAGCCAATCCACATCATAGCGCCGCTTCGTCGGAAGTGTTTTTTCAGGGGACATGTTTTCTGCAGGCTCCTTCAATTTATTGATAGAGATCGCCGTTCAGGTATTTTATACCGGTATCAACCGCAATGGTGACCACTTTCCTGCCGGACCCTAATTCTTCTGCCAATTGGAGGGCTCCCGCTACATTTAGTCCGCTGGATGTGCCTGCCAGAATACCTTCTTCCACAGCCAAGCGTTTTGCCATTATCCTGGCATCTCTTTCCTCAATACCCCTGGCCTCATGATAGTTATTCTTATTCAAAAGAGGTAGCTCAAAACCAAGCCCGATACCCTCAACCTTATGTTTTCCGCCTGTCTGACCCTGGGAATAAAACGGTGCGCTGGCTGGCTCTAATGCAACAATCTTAATATCAGTTTCTGAATGTAATAATATGTTTGAAACACCCATGAATGCTCCGGCGGTACCCACAGAACAGGTAAATGCATCTATTTGCTTTTCCATCTGGTCTGATATTTCTTGCCCCATAATTTCAAAGCCCTTGATGATGTCCATATTGTTTAACTGGTCTGTGAAATAATAATTTTCTTGCACCGCTAATTCCCTGGCACGGTTGATCATTTGATTGATCAGGTCTGAATCAATTTTCCCCGCTGGACTGTGGATAACCTCCAGGTTGGCCCCAAAGGCTCTCATGATGTCTAATTTTTCCTGAGCAAATGCATCGGAGGATATCACATGGAAATCATATCCTTTGACAGCGCAAATAAATGCCAGGGCAGAGCCGGTACTACCGCCGGTATATTCTACAACTGTCATTCCCGGCCTTAACTCGCCTCTAGATTCTGCTCCTTCGATCATAGCCAGCGCCATCCGATCCTTGTATGAGCCTGTAGGATTTCCGCCTTCTAACTTCACCCAGACATCGGCAGAATCTTTTGGGACCACATGATTTAATCTAACCATGGGTGTATTACCAATGGCTCCAAGCATATTATTAGACGAGTTCAGCTTGAATCTCCCTGGAGCGTCAGAACCAGTTTACGGCTACCGCCACTATTACGGTGTTCACAAAGATAGATCCCTTGCCATGTTCCCAAATTGAGTTTCCCATTTGTTATGGGCACACTCACAGATGAACCCAATATAGCTGATTTCAGGTGGGCCGGCATATCATCGGGCCCTTCCATTGTGTGCTGGTAGTATGGTGCATTCTCCGGTACCATATGGTTGAAATGGGACTCAAAATCAGTCCGGACGGTGGGATCCGCATCTTCATTAATGGCCAAAGAGGCAGACGTGTGTTTCATAAATACGTGAAGCACCCCAACAGATATATCCTGTAATTCCGGGATCCCACGTATTACGTCATCGGTAATAATATGATACCCCCTAGGGCGAGGTGTTAGAACGACTTCTGTTTGGTACCACATATTATAATTCTTTTTCCATCCAGATCCGTGTTTCGGTTTCTGGAATTTTGGGAATTTTCTCCGTGATCACAAATCCTCTTTTTAGAGAAAATTCCAGCATCTCTCCATGTCTCTCTCGGGTCTTTAGCTTTATGGCTGAAAATCCGTTTTGAATTGCCCATGCTTCCTGCTGCGCCAGTAATAATTTTGCCACACCCGTTTTTCTGAATCGAGGAAGTACGCCCCCCATCCAGCTGTAAAAGCTACCGTCATTGAATCGGTCATAGCCAACTTTGAATCCGACCGGTTCATCATTTATGTAAGCAGTGAGAATTAAATGCTTTCCGGATAAACGTTTTTTATATTCGTCGCTCTTATATGGTTTTTCAAATTCGGGTATTTTGTTCGATACATTAATGGCATCGGTCAGCTGTCCTGTTTTAACGGAGATCATTTTTCAATGGTGTGGGCATACAATAGTTGAGCCTGCTCATTGATAAAATATAAATGGAGTTTATCCTTGCTAATAGTCCCCAACACAAAACCCAGAGATGAGCGGCTAAAAAGAGTGTATGGAGTGTTCGTTACCTTGCGAATTTTTGACCCAGCACCAGAGATCACATAATGAGTATTCAGATCTTTCAATAATTGTAGGTCGTGGTCGTGGCCTGCAAAATATACGTCAACATCATGTTCATCAATCATCGGTTTCAGGTTTTTGATAATATTCGTTGTCTCTCCATGTTTACCACCTGTTCGTATTGGGTGATGGCCTACGATGAATGTCCAATCATTATCTGATGCATCTAGTGCTTCATCTAGCCATTCATATTGCTCAAAAACACTTTTATTATTCTTTTTCATCGGGTTGGTATCCACAGCCAGAAAATGCAGTGTTCCGTTATCCTGAGTATCAATTATTTTTGAATAGTAAGGTGCCGGCAATATCCACCGATCACTGATTTTCGAATACTCTATTTGGGCGTGTACATTTCCAAAGTGGTCATGGTTTCCCAGTGAAATATACCAAGGAACCGTCAGAGCAGTATGAGAATACACAGACTCGAAGGATTCTTTCCAGTGTGCATCTTCTAGACTTTTCACTCCTCGATTATAAAAGTTATCTCCAGTTGAAATAATAAACTCTACATCAAATGTTTGCGCAATGTGCGCCATTGCATTTGCCACTTCTATTTGACCCGCGCTACCCCTGCGACCCCAGTCGCCTAAAACGATAAATGGGGTGCCGTCAGCGATCTTAAACGGTTGGGGTGGAATAAATGGTCTTGGAGAGTGACTGCATGAGGCAAACAATATCCATATTATGAGAGTCTTGTAGTAGTTCATTTACCAGGGAAGATTTTGAAGATCAGCGTTTCCGCCAGTAAGAATCATACCTGTCTCTTGGCCGCGTAAAACATCAGGTTTTTCTAATAAAACTCCCAGAACGACTGCTGAACTGGGTTCAATGATCATATCCAGATGTTTGTGAATGATCTTCATGGCCTCAGTGATATTCTCTTCACTAACAGTAACGATCTCCTCTACATGTTTATGAATAATGGAGAATGTTTTATCACCGAGTGATGTGAGAAGCCCATCGGCCATTGTTTGAGGATTGGTTTGGGGAATGATTTCACCTGCTCGCAGCGATTGATATGCATCATCGGCACCTTTTGGTTCTGCGCCAATGATAGAAATGTTGACATTCATGCCCCTCGCAGCGATGCAGGTCCCGGACATGAGGCCACCGCCGCCAACAGGAGCCATGACCATCCCAAGATCAGGATATTCTAAGAGTAGTTCCCTGGCGGCTGTTCCCTGGCCGCAGATGATACGATCATCATTGTATGGGTGGATCATGACAGCGCCGGTTTTATCCATTATCGCATCCAGAGTCGATTCCCTCGCCTCAAGGGTCGGCTCGCAGAGGGTAATGTGTGCACCGTACTGTTCAACATTGGCGATCTTTATCTTTGGTGCATTATTGGGCATAACTACATGAACGGGAATTCCTTTTAAAGACCCGGCCAATGAAAGAGCTGCCCCGTGATTACCGGATGAATGGGTGGCGACACCTTTTTCTGCCTCATCATCATGTAGGCTAAATACTGCATTACAAGCTCCACGAAATTTGAATGCTCCAACTTTCTGAACATTTTCACATTTAAAAAAAATATCAGCCCCAAACTTTTCATTAATGGCCGCGTCAGTACGCACTGGTGTTTTTACAGCGTATGGCGCTATTCGCTCAGCCGCAATCTCAATATCTGTTAATTCAGGATGGGTATAGCTCATCAGGTCTTTCGCTCTTTTTTTCTGGCTGCTGGAAATAAAATATTGTTAAGTATTAGGCGATATCCGGGTGAATTACGGTGGAGAGACAAATCGGTTGGGGGATCCCCAACAAAATGTTGGTAATCTTCCGGATCATGCCCCCCCAGAAATGTAAAGGTACCCTTACCAAAATTTCCGTGAAGGTATTTTACCTGTGGCGTGGTTTGATCTTCGCCCATGATCACTACATGGTTTTTGATTCGGTTCCGGTGAAACCCAGTTGTCTGGCCCATGAATCCCTTGATTACAGGAACATGGTTTTGGGTCAGCATGGTGGGGACAGGGTCATATTTAGCTGAAAATTCAAAAAGGGTAAAGTAATCTGCTTCTGCCCCTCTGAGTACAGGATCGTGGCTAGGTGGAAAATCAATATCTGAGAACTCATAGATCATGGGATCCGGCATGATAGTAAAATCTGTGAATGCAAATGACTTTGAATAATCTAGCCGGGAATGAACGTCTCCCTGGACCGGTGATCCATCAAATACAGAGTGTACCGCATCTACCCCTTCTGCCGCCAGTGCAATATCGTATGAATCTGTTGCGCTGCACATGGCAAAGAGAAAGCCACCCGTTCCAACGTATGCTTTAATCGCTCGTGCTACAGCTTTTTTTTCTTCATGTACCGTCGCATACCCAAACCGGCCTGCCATGGCCTCGTATTCCTTTTGCTGCTGGATGTACCACGGAGCTGAATGATAATTTCGATAAAACTTTCCGTATTGACCGGTAAAATCCTCGTGGTGAAGATGAAGCCAATCGAATTCGTCCAATTGACCTTGCAGAACATCTTCATCCCATAATGTTTCATATGGAACTTCAGCATAGGCTAGGGCAAGAGTGACCGCATCATCCCAGGGCTGTTTGTTCGGTGGCGTGTAAATGGCGATCTTTGGAGCTTTTTCCAGCAAAACAATATCCATATTATTTTGCTCAATGTGACTATAAATACCCAGAGTTTCAGAGCCGGTGATCAATTCATGGTTGATCCCCCTGATCCGGCATTCTTTTTCAATGAATGGATTTGTATCCGTTAAAAATGAACCACCGCGATAGTTCAAGAGCCATTCTACATTGATGTCACTTTCGAGGATCCAAAAAGCAAGCCCGTAGGCCTTTAGATGGTCTCGCTGCGTGATATCCATGGGGATTAGAATTTTTTGCCCAACACAAAATGATGTAAAAAGGAGTGTAAGAAAAATTCGTTTCATAAGCTTTCTAATTGCCTCTTTAATTCTCGAATACGTAAGCGAATAGGTTCGCTGAATATGGAAGATGGATAATACTGAAGCAATTGTTCGTAATAATCCACGGCTGATTCCATATCATTATCTATAAATTCTGCCGTTTCCCCTGCCAGGACCAATCCTTTGTCCCCGTTATTTGAAGATATAAGCCATTGCAAGGCCTCTTCTTTATCCATGTTGCGTTGCAGTTGTCCATAACAAAATATTTCTCGAATGGTCGCCAGTGTGGTGATTGGCGACTCAGGAAAATCCATCCGGATATTCTCAAATTGAATAACTGCTTCTGATAATTTATGTTGGGCCAATAATTTTTCACCCTGTAGGTAGAGTTGAACCATTTCGTTGTCCTTACCTGGCTCAGCAGAACCATTTGCCTGAAGCAGGGAGCGCAATTCCATAAAATCATTAAACTGTTTATTCATGGGTGTCAATTGCACTATATAGCTGTCCAGTATGGCCACTGTGCTGTCTATTTCGCTATCCATGAGTAAGGTTTTTAATGCCTGTATCACCAGCAAACTTTCATTCCCAGAAATCAGTTGGTCAGGTATTTCATCAATAGCAATTTTTGCATCTTGGATCCTTCCTTCGGCCAAAAGAAGGTCAATCAATTTAGAACGGATCTTAAATTCAAGGTTTTTATCCGGTCTTGATGTCAACGCTTTGGTATACGCTTTTCGGGCACCATCAGTATCCTGCAGGATTTGGAATTGAATGTTCCCTAAACGAAAGAGAGCCTTTGGAGAGAATGTGGTTTCTTCCAATTCATTCAATATGGTGTTATACAATATAATCGCCTGCTCCATAGAAGCCGTGGACAGATCCTGAGTTTGGTAATATACTTCTGTAAAGAATACATTATTGACCTCGTTCAGGATTAGTGAATTATTGATTCTTTGGGGTTGAATCTGATCCTCATAGACCTGTCCAAGCCCCATGAGCACGTTGCCTAATTCTTTCTGATTAACTGCATCAGGATTCTTACGTATTTCTAAAAGTAATTCATTGTATGCCTCAATGGCCAGATCGAATTGACCTTCCTTTCTCAGGTTAGTTGCAAATGCATTGATCCGCTTGAACTTGCCTTGGTTTTTTTCTGAGATCATTAATATTTCTTTGAGAGACCGATCATATTGACCGGTTAAAAAATATAATGATGAGAGAAGGTCGTGACTTAAATCAGGATCCCTATTGATGTGATTCCGCAATCTGTTTTCGATAAGGGGGATCTTATCCTCTTCATCGCTCATAAGCAGGATCTTATCTATTACAACCTTCCTTTGTTTTGGATTGTGCGATACAAAAAGGAGGTATTGGTCCAGAGCATTTTCTACGTCCTGCTTGGCATGATAGTAGTTCCCCAGGTCAAGTGCCATAAAATCTGGTTCGGCAAACGTATTTCTGCCCTCCTGCACTAGAAGAATCATATTTTCGTTCAATCCCAGCCGGCTGTAGGTATGGACCAGCATTCGATAGGCGGTAGTGTTTTGTCCGTATTCGTTTATAAAGTGATTCCATGTCTTATATGCATCTTTCAGATCGCCATTGATAAAATACACTTCTCCCAGCTCCACCCGCTGCTGGATATCGTGGGGCGAATGTAAGAGCCATGCATTGATCAGAATCACCACTTCATTATACTCGCCTAATTGTTTATGAAGATTTTTGAGTCGATTGTATGCCTTCCGGCTCTTTGGCTTTGTTTCCAGGACCAATTGATAAATATTCTTGGCCTCTTCTAGATCACCAACCCGTTCCATGAGCAGGGCATCCTCTAATCCGTTCTTACCCAAATTATGAACCTTGGACTGACCAAAAATAATTGAAATAAAAAACAGAAATGATAAGATATATTTAATTCTCATCTGTCGTTTCAATAGTGGAATTGAATTCAGTCTCACTTATGGCATTAAAATAACGGCGAATCATAGTCTGATAATCACGGGGATACCCAGCTTTTAATGCTCGGTTCATGGCTTCAGTAGTCAATGTTTTTCGTTGACCCATATCAGCAGGAAGCCCTGAGGGCCCAGTGGTAACAAATTGTTCACCCGTATCACTTTTACGTTCTTCTTTCTCACCTCGCTGTGTCATGGATTTTTGACTGTCGAGCATCCTTGAAAGGATCCTCTGTTGCCGATCAACGGTTTTTCGGGTTATCTTTTTTCGTTCAAGATCATTTAATACTTCATCCATTTCTTCTGCGATACCTCCAACATCACCCAACCCCTGTTCTCCAGAACGATTCATTTCATTCATAAGTTGCTGAAGAGATTTTCGAACGTCACGCTGTTCCTGTAGTAAGCGTTGCATTAATCCCTGTTGTGCTGATGCTGCCATTTGACCCATGGCCAGTTGCATACTTTGATCGTTTATGCCCTGCTGCTGTCCGGCCATATTTTGCATCTGCTGTAAAAATTGTTCGTATCCACTGGCTGATCCGGACATTTGCATGGCGTTCATGGATTGATATATGGCCATAGCAGATTCGTTAAGGGATTTCATGGCCTGCTGCTGTTGATTGGATGCTCCCCGACCATTACGGCCAGCCAGAGAATTAATTGACTCCTGCATCATGGCATTGGCCATTCCTACTTTCTTGCCAATCTCCGGGGTAATAGCAAATGTTTCTTTGGATAATTCCATAAGTTGATCCATGACTTGATGGAGCTGGTCCTGCAGTATTTGTTGACGGCCGGCAAGTTCGCTCAAGCGGGGAGAATTAAATGGAATTTCGCTGGATTCCATTTGAAGCTGTTCCTGAGATTTTGATAGATTCAGTATATCATTCATAATATCCTGAAATTTGGAAGACATTTGATTTGTAGTGGCCTGTTGAAATCCCTGGAAAATTGATTCCATTTCTTCTAGTAATGATTGAATATTTTTCATGGCGGCATCACTGTGTTTCATTGATTCCTGGGATTGCTGCCTCCTCAATTGATTCACAGTACGCTGGAGATCTGCGTACGTCTGATTCATTAATGGATCTCGTTTTAGTTCTGAAAGTTTTTCCGCTGACTCTTGATGAAATGATTTAACAGCTTCGGCAGTATTTTTCATTTCGTTTCGAATATTAGAGAATTCCTCCACATTACGTTGTTCTTCTTCGCTTAACCTTGAAAAGGTGGACTGATCAGTAAGATCACTGGTATTCTCGATCTTTTCGTGAAGTTTTTCCTGTTGGCTGGCAAGGTTTTCAATGCGGTTAAGTAATTCATCCATCTTCTGTTCCGCTTTTATTCGTTCAAATATATCGATGAATCGGTCCAGTTCCTGTTCAATTTGATCAATATTGTTGGTCATCTTTTGAAGAGCATCTTTTAATGTGTTTGGATCCATATCTGCCATCAAATCATCCATCTTTTCCAGTTGATTAGCTAATTCGTCTGAAAGCAGTTCGTCAACTAATTCCTGCAGATGTTGGAATTTTTCCAATAGGTCACTGGATAAAAGTTCGTGTTTCTCGGCTGATTTCTGGAGCGCATTTAGAGCTTCAGAGATTTCTTCCAAACTTTTTATTTCTTCTTTTACTCCTTCGAGCATTTTTTGTATATCTTGTTGCTGATCCCAAGTAAGAGCATCCTGTTTTAATACATCTAGTTCTAATTCCTCCATTTTTTCGCGGATTTCTTCCAGATCTTCCATGGTGATTCCTACTTCATCCAGTATAGCATCTTCCTGATCTTGAAATGATGTGAACAGTTCTGCTAATCCGGGAAGGCGAACAATAAACTCATCTGTTATCGTTTTTTTAGGCCCCCTTATCTGATCATTATCGGATAGTTCAAAGTGAAAATGAACTTCATCTTCCGGCATCAATCCCAATTCATATAATTGCCAGAGATGTATTAATTCCTGATTGATATTCCGTGGCTCATCAATGGGTATCTTAAAAAGGGACAGGAGAGGATCTATGGCAATGTATGCTGGACGATGTAGCTCATAGGCTACCTGGAGCTGCGAAAAGCCAAAATCATCTTCTATTTGTAAATGCATGGGTAGAGATTGATCGCTTCCTAGCTCATAAATTTTTTCAGGTTGGTATACGGTGATGTCCGGCATTAGATCTTGAACGGCTGTAATAAAGAATGGTATTGGGTTGCGGTTGGATATACCTCTAACATCCATCAATTGTATAGAAAATTGGCCATCATCTTCTATAATAAACTCACCTTGGGCATTTTTTCCGCGTATTTTCATGGGCGTAGATTGATCGTTGATTATCAATGTACCATTCTTAAGGGGTCGGTTACTTCTTAATGATATATCAACCCTAGATCCGATCAATCCACTGATATCCGCTTGATTTCCTTTTTGAACAATGGGAGTCTGACCTGTATAAGCTGGTGGAGTGAGGGTTATGGTAAGGTCTTCCATAACCGGACGATCAGTCACAGAAATGGCATAGGATTTGGAAGTAATTTCTTCCCATGGCTGCCAAAAATAAATAGCAGAATAAAATGCTCGATATTCATAATCTTGGGAGACATCTTCTAATGTATAACGATATTTCTCGGAACTATCTTTATAGGCAACGTTCTTCGTTTTCACTGAGTCTGCAGAGGAATATCCCTGGAGATGAATAAACAAAGAATCTGGAGACTCACCAGTGATAGTAAAAACAAGCTCAGCACTATCTCCTCCAAGAAGGTTTAAGTTACCAGATTCACAGGTAATTGAGAATGGTTTGGGGGCCAGAAAAGATGTTCTTGGATGTGACCATCGGAATGTTGATTGAGCATGTTCCTTCCAGTTGGATATAAATAATAATGCCCCAATTGTTAAAATGATAAAGGAAACAGATTTCCATTTTTCTCCAGTTTCAGAGTGAAAAAGTTCATCCTCATTTAATTCTGTCATTTTCTGAATGGTCTCTTTCACGAATGATGTGCTCAGTTGTTTAGAGGAACTGTCTTCCAGGCCCCGCTCCAATTGAAGTGCATTAATAATTGTATCTTCTTTTGGGAATGCCAATCGGCCAGCTGCCCGAGCCAAGGTAGACCATTTGTATCGATCTATTTGATTATTATAAGCCAAGAAGAAAATAATGACTACCCCTAATACAATTAAGCAAAGCAGAGCAAGTGCAGCCTGCCAAACCCCAAACCTAATCTCATGTGAAAAATAGAAGATACGTTCTAATACAATAGCACTAATGATTATAATAAGAATCAGCGAATACATGATCCAACTAATCGTTTTCAGATCGTTTATCATAGCTGCTCGGCGAATGCGGAGTAATTGTTTTTCGATTGTTTCCATTACTGTGTCAAAGCAAAATGAATGATATTAACACCCATCTGTAATGCGGCCTCTCTAATATTTTTAGGGTCATGATGAACTTCAGCGTCTTCCCATCCGTCTCCCAGATCGGATTCATATGTATATAAAACAATAATTTTTTCATCATGAAACAGTGCCAAGGCTTGGGGCGGTTTATTGTCATGTTCATGAACCTTCGGTAGTCCCTGTTCAAAATTAAATACCTGGTGAAACACAGGGTGATCAAAAGGTAGTTCTACAAATTTTTTATTGGGAAATACACGTTTCATTTCTCTTCTGAAAGATTCATCCATCCCGTAATTATCATCGGCATGTAGAAATCCCCCCCGCTCAAGAAATATTCGTAAGCGTTGGGTTTCCTCTTCTGTGAATCGGACATTCCCATGACCAGTCATATAGAGATAGGGGTAAGAAAAAAGTTCTTCATCGGAAAGTTTTAGTCTCACCTCTTTATCCTTGGTTACGATGGACGTATATGACTCTACATATTCAAGTAGATTTGGAAGACTGCTGGGATTGCTATACCAGTCTCCACCACCACCATAATGAATTCGTCCTATGGTGAATTCCTGTGCATAGCTAATAGAAAACAGGAAAAAATATAGAGTTGCTAGTTTTTTCAACATACAATATTTAGAATCAATTTTTTTATGATTTGTTCCTCTCACAATGAGAAGGGGGGAATTTACACATGGGCTCTCTTTCTCTTGCTCAAAAAGTAATGTCGTTTTATTTTGAACTGCTATGCATCCGAGGTTCACGCATTTCATCCTAATTATTTTTGGCACCAATTTATTATTTGCCGAAGATGCTGATTCCGTCAAATCCTATTTATGGGGATTAATCCAGTTTAAACCAGAACAAGTTATAGAATATGAACCGGGATTTACAAAGGACAGAATACTTCACAGAAGAGAGTTTCACGAGCCTGTATCTTTCTTACCTGTGGAGGTTCGTTATGGAGCATTCTTTTATGGCGGAGGTAGCGGTCAAAATGTTTCATCAAGTTGGATAAAGTATGATGAAATTGTTTCGGGGTTTGATGGGGGTGAACTAAAATACAGGCTGGGACACCAATTAGACATTGATATTTTAAAGACCAATCTTTTCTATCAATTTTTAAAGGCCAGTTGGCTAAATATGCACACTGGTTTGAATGTAAGGTACAGTAATATTTTTCTTCCTGGAAAGATCAGTCAAATTTCATCATGGGGAGCCATACAACCTTCATGGAATACGGGAAATACCCGTTTTGCGCCAAGAGTTTTTTCATTAGGTATTAGTCATACAACCATGCTTCAGTGGTTTGAACCATGGTATATCGACACTCGTTATACATGGGGATACGTTATGTCCAGTTTGTATATGGACAAGAATGATGATCTGTTTGCTTCGCCAACAGGTTCGGGACCATCAATGTCTTTTTCGATTGGTCCTCGTTATATTATAGATCTCGGGCATAAATATGGCGATGAAAGGGGAAAGAAGGATAGAGAGAGACATAACAGATTTTCTGTTGGGTTAGATTTTCGCTATTCTTATACAAAATTGAATAATATCAATGACCCGGATGAATTATCACCCATCAAGGAAATGCATCTTCAAGATATGGGTATTCACATTGCTTTTTCAGTGGTTTACGGAGGCGCATTAACTACAGGAGATCAAGGAAAAGATTATTATTACCGAGGGGATTTTGTAACTGCAAAAGATTATTTTGAAACATTTATCCAACATTATCCCGAGCACGCTAATCGTAAAAAAGCGGAAATGTACCTTGAGGAAAGTAAGAAAAAAATTCCAATTCAATTATACAAGGAAGGATTGCAGTTTGAAAAACGCGGTATGAAGGATATGGCTATAGGGAAGTTTATAGAAGCCAAATTGAGAGCAAAGGGTGAAACTCGTATACTAATACAACAAAAATTGGACCATATTGCTATTCTAGAGATAGAAAAAGCTGAATTGTTGGCGTCCCAGGGAAAGGCGGATGAAGCGATAAAGCTCATGGAAGCGATTAGAATTTTTTCGAAAGAAGCGGCACAAAAGATACCCATTTTTGAAGCCATGAAATTGTATCAGGATGCAGAAACAGCATTACAATTTGGATTTTATTCTAAATGCTTAGAATTGTTAGATCTTGCTCTCATCAAAGATCAAAACTTGGAATTTCAAGTGAACACACTTCGTTATCAAGTAGCAACCCATTTAGTAGATCTGGCAAATCAGATCAACGATCATTCGGAATTAAGATCTGCTATTCAATTGTTATTGGATGCCAGCGAATTATCTGGAGGATTAGGTAAAAAGAACGAACAGATTCTACAAAAACTAAAAGATCAATTTCAGTTGGATCAAAAACGTGAAATTACTGGTAATATTTATAGGCGCATGGAAGCTGTGAGGATCAAGGAATCTGAAGAATATTCAAGACCTAAGTTAACCGTGGGGATGACCATTCCTGATATCCAGTCACTTTTAGGTTCACCGAAAAATATTATAGAGAAATCAGATCAAAATGGAAGTCACATACAATTGTGGATCTACCCCCAGGAAGATGGAGAACTTTATCTTTCTTTTAAGGATTTTATTCTATTTAAAATAGAAAAAGATATTTAAAGCAGGTGAGCGTTTTTAGATACAAAAGCGATTTCATGACCTACCACTTTTATTATCCCGGCAGCAGGGACTGCAAATAGCATCCCCATGGGTCCGATAAGGGTACCGCCGATCAAAAGCGCAATCATAACCATCATCGGGTGCAGCCCTACGCTTTCTCCCACCAGCAAAGGTGTAATAAAATTATTGTCGATCTGCTGGATCACAATAAACATTAATGCAATATCAAAAATGTAAAATGGGGATGGTATTGCATTGAATAACATGTGACTTTGGGCTGCCTCAATACCCAAATTATTCATTATTGCAATAGAAAAAGCTATCAACATTCCAACGAACGGTCCAACTAATGGTATGAGATTAGCTAGCCCTGCAATGATACCAATAAATATGACCAATGTGAGATTGGCTCCAAAAAAGTTTAAAATATAAAGACCAATTATGGACATAATCGCTACACTGGTGGCCGCAAGTAACTGTCCTCGTAAATAATTGGATACTTGTTGCTCAATATTGTAGATGAGGCGGAGCCCAACCTCAAAATATTTATTAGGAATAAAGCTTACAAGGGATTTTTTAAACTCATGATAATTCAATAATAAAATAATGGTAAAAATAATTACCATTATCATATTAAATACAAACCCCCCTAACGCTCCTGCAAATGTCAACAGTTTTGACATGATATTACCCATTACATTATTCAATTTTGATGCGGCATTTTCAGTTTCTGGTTCTCCTTTTGCAAAATCGGGTAATCTGGACTGGATATCCTCAGAAAACTGATTAAAATCATCTATAAACGATTCTGTTTCTAGTCGTTGAGAGAATGCCCCTGCTTGGTCTGCCAAATTTGTGACAAAGCTGCCAATAAAAAGTGAAATTGCGGTGATTAGCCCGGCAGTTACAATTAAAACGCTTAACCCCCTATTCCGTATTTTTCGTTCCAGACCATCCACACTGGATAGGAGGATGGTTGTAAAAAGAAATGAGAAAATAAGCATTAGTAAAACAGATGAGATATATGGAAATATAACATATATGAATCCAATGGATAAAAGCCCAATAAAGAGCCTATAAATGAGCTGGAGATAATTTTTTTGTTGGTTCATTTATCGTTTTTGGTTGCTAGTTGCTCATTTGTTTTTCTGAGCCGTTGCGCAAGCACGGCCCCCAGATTGGATAATATTTTACTGCTCAATGCTGGATTTCTATCCATGAGAGATAATAAGTCTGGGCGGAAAAACCCTATAAGTCTGGATGGTCCTGTTGCCACCGCTCCTGCGGAACGAGGTTCATCATCTAGTAGTGCGATCTCACCAAAAAAATCATGATCAGTTAATTCAGCTAAAACTTGTTTGGAATGTTCATTCCCAAAATATATTTCAATATTACCGGAAATGATAATGAACATACCTTCGGCCGGAGCACTGTTTTTAAACACATGTTCTCCTGATTGATATTTTCTTTCGTGAGTGAGTTTTTCAATTTCACCCAGTTCTTTATCTGTAAGGCCAGTAAAAACAGGAACCTCCCTTAGAGCGGTAACCTTTTCGCTTTCTTGCGAGTTCCAGTTCTTAAACATATTGGACCATAATGGATTTTTCACAATTCTCTCCTATGGTTGAAAGGTCTAAAATAGACACCTTATCAAAGACTAGTCAAGTTTAGCTTCATTAATTTAATATGAAACCTTTTGCTATAAGAATCACTAACTCGGTATTTTAAAGGTCTATGTTTGCCAGAAAACCATATCTGTTATTGTTTATTGTTGCTTTTATTGAGGCACAAACAGAAGATCGTGATTTTGATAAAGAATTGAATTATCAATCCAAGGCGGTTCAAGAGCTAAAAAATGAAATTGAAACTACTCGTAGAAAACTTTATTCAGAACAAAACAGAGAGCAATCCACTGTTCGTTCGCTTTCAAATCTTGAGGAAGAAATTGCACTGGTTAAAAAATTGATTCAGCAATTGAAAAAGGAAGAATCAGCGACCCGCAAAGAAATAAAAAAATTAGAAGAAGAAATCACAAAACAAGAAAATGAACTGGCTGCGCTCCGTATTAGATATGCAAATAGAGCAGTCAATATATATAAAAAGGGTTCATTGTCAGATATTGAACGGCTCTTTAGTTCAACCTCTTGGAGACAGGTAGTATATCGAAACAAGTACCAAAAGATCGTTTCTGAAATTGACATAAAACTTAAATCAAAGATTCGTTCTCTTTTAGTGAGAATTGGAAAAAAGAAACTTGACTCGGAAGCCCTTATGCGAAAAAGTATCAGCCTAAAGAAAGAACGGGAAAAACAGATAGCAGAACTCACTTCAAAGCAGAAACAAAAGAAACAAGAATTGGCAAAGATCCGTACAAACAAAACCAAACTCGCTCAAAATATAACTGAAAAGGAAGCAGGAGTAAAACAGCTTGAAGAACTGATCTATAAGATAAAAACGGATAAAGAAAGTGCAGAGCGCGCTGAAAGAATTCGAAGAAATAATGAAGCATTGAGAACAAAATCTTTTGCATCACTGAAAGGCCAGTTGCCATGGCCGGCATCTGGAGTGGTGGTTGGTAAATTTGGTCGAAAATGGAATGCTGAATTAAAAACAACTACCGAGAATACGGGCATTGATATAAAAGGCAAGCCGGGCGCTCCTATTTCTGCTGTTATGGGGGGCATCGTTACAACCATTACTTTTCTCCGTGGTTATGGGAACGTAGTCATTATTGATCATGGCAGCGATTTCTATACGATCTATAGCCATGTAACAAATATTCAAACCAATGTTGATAATGAAGTACGTAGCGGAGATATCATTGCATACATGGGGGACTCAGGTTCAGTGAATGGTGCTCAATTACATTTTGAGATTTGGGGGAAGGACCAACGGTTCGATCCTGAAAAATGGCTAATGAAGAAATAATGTACAATATTCATAATCTACAGCCAGATGTTTGGGCGCGATTGAAAAAAATCGTATCATCAAAAAGAATAGGAACTGCTTATTTATTCAGTGGCCCAGAAGGAGCAGGAAAAGAAGCTGCAGCATTGGCATTTTCTGCAGCTTTGAATTGCAGTGGCTCTGATCTTCTTTGCGGGACATGCACTTCGTGCATTCGATTTAAATCAATGCAGCATGAGCATTTACATGTAGTTGTTCCATTGCCGAGGAAAAAGGAAGCAGTTGAAAAAAACACTGATGTCCTTTCCATTATCGGCGATAAAAATGCCGCACTACTTACAGAACAATTATACGCAAAAAGTAAAGACCCTTTTCAGAAGATCGCCATTCCTCAGGCAAAGCGAATTTTGATTAATTCCATCAGAGAGTTAAGGAAAAAACTGTATTTACGTTCCGTGGAACATGGATATAAAACTGTTGTGATCTTTGATGCTCATTTGCTATCAGAAGGTCAAGGCGAAACTGCAAATTCATTATTAAAAATACTTGAGGAGCCACCCGATAAAACATCCATCATATTGGTTACGGATCATAAGTCAATGCTCCTTTCCACAATTCGATCCAGATGTCAGCAGATTGATTTTCCGCCACTTTCCCATGAGGAAATAAATGATTTCTTGCAGCAAGAAGGGGTTGAAAACACCGCAGCTTTATTGTATTCCCATTTAGCAGGTGGTAATATGCACAGAGCAAGGTCGCTAATAGGTCGAGACGGTGATGAAGTGATTATGATAATGAAAGATCAGGTAGAAGCAGTAGTAAATAAGAATAGCACTGAGTGGAGGAATTACATCAATACATTATCTCAACTTGTTCGCAGTGATCAAAGTGAATTCAAATTCCGTTTGTTTTTACTGCAAACGTGGTTCCAGCAATCATACCGCATAAGATGTGAGTTAAATTCACCACTGCTACAAAACGGGTTTGCTGATGCACTTAATTTGTTTACAAATTCATATCCAAATGCTAACCTGAAAGAGATCAATTTAGTCATTGAAGACACAATCAGTTCTGTGAACAGAAATTTCTATATACCTCTTACGTTGACAAATATGCTAATATCTATACAGAAATATCTGAACGGTTAAACGATCAATGGCTAATACATTTTACATCACTACTCCCATTTATTATGTTAATGATAAGCCTCATATAGGC
>CAZECA010000015.1:0-34793 GCA_964510385.1 uncultured bacterium | reverse complement strand
AGGGAGAGTATGACAGTGGTAGGGCTCCGCCTGCAGAAAGAATTGAAAGGGGAACCCTCTATTCTGCTAGAAGAGCAGCCCCAAAAGAAAAAGGAAATCTGTACGTCCCGCTCCTTTGGCACCATGGTGACAGAGCTGGATGAACTGAAACAGGCCGTCTCCATGTATGCCACACGCTGCGCCGAAAAACTCCGCACGCAAAACTCCTGTACCAATCTGGTTAGTGTGTTTCTCCATACCAATCCATTCCGCCCGGACCTTCCCCAGTACAAGAACGTCCGCTTGGTTTCCCTGCCGGTGGCGTCCAACAGTACACTGAATATCGTCCACGCAGCGTTGCGGGGGTTGGAGTCGATCTACATGGAAGGATACCAGTACAAGAAGGCCGGCGTCATCGTTAGTGGACTGGTGTCTGCCAACACGGTCCAGTATGATCTATTTCACCCCACGGATGAGGATCGACAGATGCGCCTCATGGATGCCATGGACAGGGTGAACGGTCGGGAGGGTCGGGACGTACTGCGAATTGCGGAACAGGGGTTTTCCCGACGGTGGACACTCCGTCAGGAACGGCTCTCTCCGTGCTACACCACTCGCTGGGCGGACTTTATGACCGTTACAATCTGATCCTATGTGCGGGCGCTTTTCAATTAGCAAAGAAGTAGGTGAGATCGAGGACAGATTTGAGATACATATTGACCCGGAAATGTTCACCAAGAACTACAATGCGGCACCCTCGCAGACACTTTCCATCATCACCAATACTGCACCTGAACAGGCATCATTCCACAGATGGGGATTGATCCCTCACTGGGCAAAAAATGAAAGTATAAGCAGTAAGCTCATCAATGCCCGATGTGAGACCATAGCAGAGAAGACCTCATTTCGTGATGCAGCGGAAAAAAAGCGCTGCCTGGTAATTGCGGATGGGTTTTATGAATGGCAGCGTTCAGGGAGCGAAAAACAGCCCTATCGAATTACACTGGCGGATGAACGCTTATTTGCGTTTGCCGGACTCTGGGAATCGTGGAACTCAATGGACGGGAGTGAAGTACGAACCTTTACCGTCATAACAACAGAGCCCAATGTTCTTATGAAACCTATTCATAATAGAATGCCTGTAATGCTGACACCGGAAAACGAACGAGAGTGGATATCTGATAAGCCACTGGAAGAAGTGCTTCACTTGCTCCAGCCGTACGATGAAAAATCAATGAATGCTTATCCGGTATCAAAGAGATTGAATTCACCAAAAAATAATGATCCCGGTGTTATGGTGTCAGATCAGCAAACGATATTTTAGTTAAAGTATAACTTTATAATATAGAAATATATTTAAATATATTTATTCATCCAGCGTGATGGAAATACCTAGCTCTTTCTCTATATCTTCCACCATTTCTTTTTCAGAAGAGAATACCATGCCGTCTGCTTCAACCAGGGATGCGACCCGTGGACCGAATTTATTCTGTAGATCATCCTCGGAAAAGTGGGCCTTGATGGCTCCGCAAAGGTTGATGGCATAGTTACGCCTTCCGAAGCTGTCCATCATCAGAATAGTCCGTGATGCATCCTGCATGAAATCCACAGCCCGTCCCTCTGAGTGTTCCGGAAATAGTTCTGACAAGGCATTGGCCCAGGCTTCTCGCTCTTCAAAGTCCATTCTGCCATCTGCGAGCTGCAGACATGTAAATAAATGGGTGACAGCTTCCATGGGTGTCATTTCTCTATCCATTTTCATTTCCTTGTTTTAATTGCCATTCCTCAAGTGTGTAGGTCTTCATGCTCAATGCGTGTATCTCTTTTTTAATCATATCTCCTAGCGCTAGATATATCTTTTTATGACGTTCCAATAGTTCAAGTCCATTGAATGAAGATGAAACAATGATTGAACTCAAATGAGCTCCGCCATCGAAATTTTGATGATGTATATGTTTTCCTGTTTCATCCATTATCTCTAAATGATCAATATCTATATGATCATGAAGCCGTTTTTCAATTTTTGATTGTAAAGACATGGTACATTAAATAATTAACTGTTCTAAATTTAATCATGGAAACATACCCAGAAGAATATAATCTCACACCGGAGGATATTGAAAAAACAGAACGCAAGATCGCTGCCCTTGATCTGTCAAGGGAAGATGTTATTCTTTCCAGTATACCGAGCAAGCTCGAGATACTCTTGAGCTCTAAAATGGACGAGTTTAAAGCTGATTTGATCAATGATGTGTCTAAACTGTACAATGTGATCATGTCATTTAATGGCCTGGATGATGATATACGGAAAAAGATTTTGTATGCACTGGATTATTTTGTAGATATTGATGATGAGATTCCGGATGAGATTCCGGAATTAGGTTACCTAGATGATTTGGTTATAGTTAGGTATGTAGTCGATCAGATTATGAAACAGAATTCAGACCTGTTTCAAGTCTGATCCAGTTCCTCTTCTGAAAACTGCCACTGACATTTCGGGCACCACCACGGTTTACCAAAATATGTTTCATCATTATCATTCAACTGCATGGCAGTCTCACACTTTGGGCAGTCACGCTCGCTACCTTCTTCAGGCCACTTATATTCAGGTTTAAATTTGATGGCCGGGTCATATGTCGAAAATTTATCCATGATCAAAATTACACATCTTTATCCATGATATCACATAGCAAATAATCAGGAAATCCGAAAGAATAGATATAAAGCAGAAAGAGCCATCAACATTCCGACATACTGTGCGATCCTGTGCTCGGTCCGCAATGTCTTGAACTGAGTGTATTCGTGGTCAAAACTCAATGCAACATTAACCGTATCACCAATGGGTACATAAACCTTTTTAATGGCATGATGGAGGCGTGACTTTACGTATTCATTCCGAATCTCTGGTGGGGCATACCCGATCTCATGAAACCCAGCTAAAACAGGTACGGGATGGAGAATGGGTGAGTAGCCGATCAAGACACCATCTACAAAGAGAGCGACGCCCAGGCTGTCACAAGTAGGGAGAATGAATCCGGTTTCATGGATCACATTCGCGGAGTCGGAACTCGAGGCACTTAAAGACGTACCCATTGCAAATGAAATGAAAAAGATAATAGACCGTATTTTCATGATAGTGCAAATTATTGGTATGGATCACACAGTTCAACCAGTTAATTCATTGGAATTAACATTGAACTCACCGAATTTCACAGCTGAATAATGACCTGTTCATCGCAGATCTGGCGCACCAATCCTTTAATCTTTACGATTACACTACTGCTATACTCATCGTGTGCCTATTTTAATACTTTCTACAACGCTGAGGAATACTTTGAAAAGGCTGAAAAACAACGTCTTGAAAAGGCAGGAGAATCAATACCTCCCGGAGCTATAGATGCGTATGGGAAAGTGATAGACAAATCTCAATATGTGATTGATAATTATCCTGAATCAAAGTATGTGGATGATGCACTGATGCTTATTGGTAAATCAAGATTTTATCGAAATGAATATCGTTTAGCTGAATCTATATTCAAGCAGTATTCAGATACATATGAAGACGGAAGGATGGAGGCACAGTACTGGCAGGCACTCTGCAAGTGGAAGCTGGGCAAACCGCAACCCGCTCTGGAAACACTACGCTCTATGCTCGATTCTCCAAAAGATGATTTTCATTCATCAATATATTTATCCATCGCTGAGATCCATTTAGGTAATGATGAGCACGAACTGGCTCTGGAAAACCTAGTGAGCGCAGCTGAAATCAACCGCGATAGGGATGAAAGAGGGCAAATCTATTATCGAATCGCTGACCTTGCGTATGAAAAAGAAAATTATGAACAGGCTCTCATCGCTAATGAAGAAGTGGTCAAAAATAGTACATCAAAAAAGCGCAAAGAGGAATCCAACCTGCAGATCGTAAAGATTCACCGATTGATGGGAAACTGGGGTAAGGTAAAAAATTTAATTAAAGATATGCTGATTGAGGATACCTATAAATCTATTCATGGCGACCTGGAACTTGAACTGGTAAAACTATATCAAATGGACGATCAATTGAATGAGGCTATTACACGATTGGAATCCATAAAGGAAGAGTACAAAAATACCAAGACGTCAGCAGAGGCCTACTATATACATGGGGAAATATCACTCTATGATCAATGGAATCTTATTGATGCAAAAAAATATTTTGGACAGGTAACACGAGAATTTCGAAAATCAATATATACAAGCACCTCAAACCTGAGGGTAAAAGAGATAACAAAATATCTGGAATCAGTGGAGGCCTTAGATGAGCTTCTGATTGCCTCTGATGAATTAAATACTCACCTTGATACGTTAGCAAGTGATTCGCTGATTGCTATTGCAGAAATTGAGATAGAAAATGTAAGCACAGAGATTGCCGACCATTTGTACAATAAGGGAGAGTTAGAGGCCTTTCATTTCAAACGCCAGGATTCTTCGATGGTACTGTTTCAAGAAATCATAAGCGACCATACGGAATCACAATTTTATCCAAAATCTCTTTTTGTTCTCTATTATATACACTCCCAAAACGGTCGTCATGATGAAGCGAAAATTTACAGTGACCGGATAATGGAAGAGCTTCCTTCATCAGAATATTCCGATTATTTACGAAAGACACTTGATCTTCCTGTGGATGAAGGTTCGGTCCAGGCCATCTTAAGAAGAGGGGAGTTAGAATGGCTGGTGAACCCGGAAAATGCCCTGCCCATCTACAAATCAATTATTGAAAAAGATGCCCAGAGTGAGACTGCAGTGCGTGCTGCTTATTTTTTGGCTCATCACTACGATTATACATATTTTAGTGCTGACAGTGCGATCAAATACTATACATGGATACATGATTCGCATGGTGAATCAGAGCAGGCCATAGTAAGCAAGTCACGATTTGAGATGCTTCAGCAAGCGGCTAATGAGAGTGAGGTTGCTAGAGATGGTGATTGAACAGGTTGACATTATTTCTAATGATGAGATTGCAGCGGGTATCTGGAGAATGTCTATGCATGCTCCAAACGTGGCTAGTGCCTATATAGGTCCAGGACAGTTCATCAATCTTTTGTCAAGCGACAGTTGGGATCACTTGATACGCCGCCCAATGAGCATTGCATCTGTTAAAAATAATACTGTTGATATAATTTATAAGATTTTTGGTAATGCAACACTTGCCTTCTCACAGAAAACTTCCGGAGACTCTATGAATGTTTTAGGGCCTCTGGGTAATATATTTACATCATATAATGATGAAAATATTAGTGCTGTATTGATCGGTGGAGGGGTCGGTTTGGCACCCATACTCAATTTATACAATGAAAGTAATAACCCCATAATGATAATTGGTGCAAGAGAAGGTGGAGAACATTTCATAGAGCATGATCCCCAAAAATCAATCTATCTGACAACAGACGATGGTTCAATCGGAATACATGGGAATGTGATGGATGCTCTCAATGAGATTGATATACCTGAAAATAGTATTATTTATGCTTGTGGACCGGAACCCATGCTGTCTGCTATAAAGGAGTATGTTGAAACGAAATCAATTAGTGCACAATTATCGGTTGAAAGCTATATGGGCTGCGGAGTAGGACTCTGCCAGGGCTGCGTCATAGAACGGAATAATGGACAGATGAAGGAACACAGTTATCATGAAAAATATTCTTTGGTATGCGTAGATGGACCAGTGTATGACTCTGAAGAGGTTATATTTGGTTGACCTGACTTTTAAAATCGGTAACGTTCATTTTAAGAATCCTGTTTTTGTGGCCTCAGGTACATTCGGCTATGGTACGGAAAATCCGGAATTGGTGGACGTATCAACTTTGGGGGCCATCGTAACAAAATCAATTACCTTGAATCCTCGTGAAGGTAATCCTCCACCACGGATCGTAGAGACACCTTCAGGTATGATCAATTCTATCGGTCTGGCAAATATTGGTGTGGAAAAATATGTAAGTGATATGCTCCCGATTTATGAAGAGATCGGCTCGCCCATTATCATGAATATTGCTGGCTCATCTACGGATGAATATGTAGATGTAATGAAAAAGGTAGAATCCATTTCATCAAACATTGTTGGATATGAGATAAATATTTCCTGTCCCAATGTGAAAGAAGGTGGCATGGAATTTGGCGTGGATCGTGTTATGACTGAATCATTGACACAAACGCTTCGAAAGCAAACAGAAAAATTATTGATCATGAAATTAAGCCCGAACGTAACAGATATATCCTCCATTGCACTTGCGTCAGAGAGAGGTGGAGCTGATGCTGTTTCTGCCATCAATACAGTTGTGGGAATGAGCATTGATCATCGAACAGGACGAAGTAATATTTTTACAACCTATGGTGGGTTATCAGGTCCAGCCATCAAGCCAATTGGCCTTGCCGCTGTAAATAAGGTATTTAACTCTGTAGAAATACCGATCATTGGAATAGGAGGTATGGTGAACCACAAAGATGTCATGGAATATATTCTTGCCGGCGCAACAGCAGTCCAAGTTGGAACAGCAAATTATAGGAATCCTGGGATTGCAGAAACTATTATAGATGGGCTTGTAGAATTTTGTGATAAAATTGGAATCAAACATTTATCTGAAAAAGTAGGGTCAGTAAAAGTACATGCGTAAATGGCTGACTGTTTTATTACTTTTCACTCTTAGCTGCTCAAATTCGCCTCGCTATCGTACTGGTTCAGTTTCCCATAAGAAGACACACGTTCCATTAATCACAAAAGGGAAGCATGCAAAAGTATTGATTGGTGTCAGCTCATTCTATGCCGATGATTTTCACGGAAAATTGACTGCAAACGGAGAGGTATACGATATGTATGGAATTACGGCTGCTCACAAAACTCTTCCACTAAATACGATTGCTCGTGTCACTAATATGGAAAACAATAAATCGATTATACTGCGAATAAATGACCGTGGTCCCTATATTGCCGGCCGTATCTTGGACTGTTCCTATGGTGCCGCATTGAAGCTTGGATTTATTGAACAAGGAACAACGAAAGTAAAAATAGAGGTGATCGAGTTTGGTGACAATAAGTATATGAAGCATAAATCTTAATATGTCAAAATATTATTTAGTTGTTAACCCTCATGGTGGGGTAAAAAAAGGACCAGGTATTCTGGAAAAAGTACTTCCCATATTTAACAAGGAAAATGCAGAACTCACTATCCTAGAAACAGAGTATGCTGGCCACGCACGTAATATGGCACGGACTGTTGATCTGGGTAGCTATGATGGATTTTGTGCCATCGGAGGTGACGGCACAATGCACGAAGTGATAAACGGTATGATGGAAAGAGAAGATGGCCAAAAATGCCCCATTGGTTTGATCACAGGAGGAACAGGAAATTCTTTCATGCACGATGTGGAATGCTTGGATCCTGTCAACGCTGCCAAGCGCGTGGTAACCAATCGCAGGCGCCCCATTGACCTGGCTAAAGTGAACGCTAATGGGGAAACACTTTATGCCTTCAATATTGTTGGCTGGGGAATGCCCACTGACATTAACCGTATTGCTGAAAAATTAAGATGGTTGGGTGGTCAACGTTATAATGTGGCCTCGTTGATAGAGATCATAGCATTCCGCCAACGAATCGCCACACTAGTGATAGATGACAGCAGGATAGTAGGAGACTTTGGCTTCATCCTTGGATGTAATACTATTCATACAGGTAGGGGGATGCAAATGGCTCCCCTTGCACAATTGAATGATGGATACATAGATCTGATTGTTGTACATAAATCGAGTCGATTTAAAATGTTTAAAATGTTTCCTAAAGTGTTTTCCGGAAAACATATTGCCGATCCAATAGTTGAATACCATCAGGTTAAATCATTTTCTGTAATACCAGAAGATCGAAATGTGTTGAATATTGATGGAGAAATAATTGGAAGTACACCCATTGATGTAGAAGTGCTCCCATCAGCAATCGACGTATTGGTTTGATAGAAGAATCGCCGTTGTTGTCACGGTACTTATTCACTATTTTTCCAACTCAAATTTTCTTTAATTATGTCTGATTCACACTCAAAAGGAAGAACACTTGTTAATGCATTGGGTATCCCCGGTCTTTTATTGATAATTTGGCTGGGGGGACTATTTTTCACAGCTTTTATGACTCTGGTGATCTTCATGTCATTGCGTGAATTTTATGCTATGTATCATTCAAAGGGAGTATATCCGTCCATGACCATGGGCGCCGTGTCTTCTATCTTTTTAATCTGGTACTACCACAACGGACCCTATCTAAATATGTTAACTTTTCTACAACTTTTCTTTGCTTTCATAACGTTTCTTCTTTTGTTCGAAATGTTTAGTAAAAAAGTAAATCCAGCGTCCAACGTTTCTTACACACTTTTTGGTATCGGATATATTCCAGTATTATTGGGCTCACTTATCGCTCTTCGACAGATAGATAGTAGCTATGATACATATTATACGTTAAGTGTTTTTCTGGGTGTTTGGATATGTGACTCAGCTGCATTTGGTTTTGGAATGAAATGGGGAAAGAAAAAGATTCTACCAAGAATAAGTCCAAAGAAATCTATTGTAGGCAGCGTTGCCGGATTCATCAGTTCATTAATCTTTTTTCTATCTTTATCCTATTTCAATTATCCTTCTGCTGATTTTACTTTGCAGGACGTAATAATATTTTCGATCATAACTGGAATTTTTGGTCAATTAGGTGATTTCGTAGAATCCATGTTCAAGCGGGATATAGGAGTCAAAGATTCTGGAACCTTTCTGTTGGGTCATGGGGGAGTATTAGACCGGTTTGATTCCTTGATTTTAGCCGCTCCTTTAACCTATTTTTATTTGCTGTTTTAATTCATAATAATCATTTTATAATCAACTAAATCCCAAATGGAACTAAGATCAATACTCGCTACTGATTGTGGAAGTACAACCACAAAAGCGATTCTAATTGACAAGGTGGAAGGCGAATACAGGTTAACTGTTCGGGGAGAGGCGCCTACTACTGTAGAAGCGCCTTTTGAAGATGTTACCAAAGGTGTCTTGAACGCCGTGATGGAAGTCGAGGAATTGGCCGGTCGTACATTATTGGACGGTGATAATATCATCACTCCACGGAATGGTGATTCAGGAGTGGACATATATATTTCTACAAGTTCAGCTGGTGGCGGTCTGCAGATGATGGTGGCCGGTGTTGTAAAAGGGATGACAGGTGAATCTGCAGAACGGGCAGCACTAGGTGCAGGATCCATTGTGATGGATGTGTTGGCCTCCAATGATGGTAGAAAACCTCATGAAAAGATAACTCGAATACGCCAATTGCGACCTGACATGATTCTCCTGTCAGGAGGTATTGATGGTGGGACAACAAAACATGTTGTTGAACTGGCAGAAATTCTAGCTGCCGCGAATCCAAAGCCACGTCTTGGTCAGAATTATAAGCTCCCAATCATATACGCTGGAAATAATAAGGCAACTGATAAGATCCAAAGTACCTTGGGTGAGATAGCAGACTTGGATATTACTGAAAATATCCGTCCGGTTCTTGAACAGGAGAATCTGAAACCGTCCCGAGATAAGATTCATGATCTTTTTATGGAGCACGTAATGCAACAGGCCCCAGGCTATAAGAAACTGATGTCCTGGACAGATGCTCCTATTATGCCTACACCCGGAGCTGTGGGGGCCCTAATCGAAATGGTTGCTAAAAAAGAGGATATTTCAGTGGTGGGAGTTGATATAGGTGGCGCAACCACAGATATTTTTTCAGTATTTGAGAAACAGTTTAACAGAACTGTAAGTGCAAACTTGGGAATGAGTTATTCCATTTGTAATGTTTTAGCAGAGGCAACATTGTCAAATGTTTTACGCTGGGTACCATTTGATATTGATGAAAAAGAATTAACCAATCGTATCGGCAATAAAATGATTCGACCCACCACTGTTCCACAGAGCTTGGAAGAGTTGGTTATTGAACAGGCCATTGCCCGTGAAGCATTACGTCTATCTTTCATCCAGCATAAGGCATTTGCAGTAAATCTGAAAGGTGTGCAAAAAGAGCGGACCATTTCCGATGCATTTGAGCAATCAGAGTCAGGTGAATCGTTGGTTGATATGATGGAACTGGATCTCCTTGTTGGCTCAGGAGGTGTATTATCTCACGCTCCCCGTCGAGAACAATCTGCTAGAATGCTAATAGATAGTTTTTTACCGGAGGGAATTACCCAGCTAGCTGTAGATTCCATTTTTATGATGCCCCAGCTAGGTGTCATGGCAAACATTGAAAAGGAAGATCTTGCAGAACATGCCAGAACAGCTGCATTGGAAGTTTTTGAAAAGGACTGCTTGATTCGTCTGGGTACCTGTATCGCCCCGTCCGGTGATGCAAAACCAGGCTCAACAGTTTTAACTGCTGAATTGACCATGCCTGATGGGAAAAAAGAATCTCAAATACTAGAGTTCGGAGATCTTTTCATGATCGAAGCTCCTTATGAGCCTATAAAGGCAAAATTGTCTCCAGGAAAAGGACTTGATATAGGTGCGGGGAAAAATGAGTCTATTGAATCCACGATCTACGGTGGTGTCGTCGGCATTATTTTTGATGGCCGAGGAAGACCGTTGAATATTCCAATGGATCCTGGTCAGCGAATTTCCGATCTTTCAAAGTGGTCTAAAGCTGTAAATGAGTATCCAGAGCTAAAGGTATAATATGGCTCACTCATATACTCCCGGTTTAAAGGTCCTCCATGAAAGTAAGATAAATAAAGAACGTCGCTTACCTCTTAAGGGACAAGTGGTCGTTGAAAAGGGAACATTTGTAAATCCTGATGCTATAGTTGCAACAACTGACCTTCCTGGCAATGTGCAGATGGTCAATGTAGCCAATATTCTTAATATTGATGCCCAGGATATCCATGAGGTTATGGAGGTCAATGAGGGTGAGGATGTGGTAAAAGGCCAACAGATTGCCGAAACGAAAGGTCTTTTTGGATTGTTTAAATCAAACGTGGAGTCGCCCGTGGATGGAACCTTAGAAGTTATCTCAGATACTACAGGGCAAGTCGTATTACGTGAGCCTCCTATTCCTGTAGAAATTGATGCATATATGAGTGGAACTATCAAAGATGTATTACCTGAAGAGGGAGTGATAATAGAATCAGATGGAGTATTTATTCAGGGAATATTTGGTATTGGTGGTGAAAGTCGTGGAGATATTGCTGTGGTTACGGATGACCGTGAAGGAGAAATTACTGAAAATATGATCTCAGGTGAACTTTCGGGAAAGATCATAGTCGGCGGTTCTTTTATCAGTTTAAGCGCCTATAAAAAAGCCATTCAAATGAAGGTGGCGGGCGTAGTGGTGGGCGGTTTTAACTATTTTGATCTTGAAGAAATTTTGGGGTATACATTGGGCGTTGCAATCACAGGTTCGGAAGACCTTGTCACATCATTAATCGTAACCGAAGGTTATGGTAAGATACGCATGGGAGAGCGAACCTTTGAACTTTTGAATTTTCATAGTGGTAAATTTGCTTCTGTGAATGGTGCTACCCAGATCCGTGCTGGTGTGATTCGTCCTGAGATTGTGATTTCATTATCTAAAGAAGATTTAAAGGGTGATACCGTGGATATCGATGCATCTGATGGTATTCAGGAAGGAAGTTTGGTCCGAGTTATCAGGGCACCTCATTTTGGACGCATGGGCAAGGTGGTCGAATTACCTCCAGAGCTCCGCAAGATGGAATCTGAAACAATGGTTCGTGTAGCTATTATTGAGATTGATGGAAAAAATGTCGATATTCCACGATCAAATTTGGAAATGGTTGAGACAGATTAACTTGGAAACAGCAGTCAAAACAAATAATCACAAATCATTATCTGAATCAGATATACAGTTTATTACACGTATTGCAGAGCGCATTCAACAGTCCGGTTTTATCACTCCAGCTGTCTTTTTTTTAGAGATGAGTAAACCTTTGTCTCTTCTAGGCAGTCATGCTATGGTATTCTTTGGACCTATTATTAATGCATTTATTCGGGCTGATGGATATTATAGGGCCGCAGAAATATTTGAAGAACCAGACAGCATTGAGTTTCTCATTTCAGAGATTGAACGTCTGGATAAAGTTGACTCCGAAACTAAAGGAGAACCCAGTGAAAGATAAACAATTTTGGTTAGTGTTGGGTGGAATTACGCTCGCATTTCTCGTATACTGGTTTGCCGGTCACCCATACTTTAACCATGATCGAATCGTCATGTTTTTTGCTATTGTGGCTATGGGTGCAACATTGTTGTATTTTATTCGCATGGCAGAGAGAGGTGAAGAATTTTATTTGCGACCTATTCCGGGGCTTAAAGCAGTTGAAGAAGCAGTTGGTCGTTCAACAGAGATGGGGAAACCAGTATTATATGTACCCGGGATCATGGACATGGATCAGGTTGAAACGGTGGCAGGTGTCATTGTATTAGGACACGTTGCGAAAATGACTGCTAGATATGAAACACCACTAAATGTGCCTGTGTCTCGTTCTATCGTTATGAAGGCTGCCAGAGAAGCATGTCGTGAGTCCTACATGATGGAAGGTCGGCCTGATATGTTTAACGATGATATGGTGCACTATTTGACCGATGACCAGTTTGCCTATGCAGCCGGTGTTAACGGTATCATGGTGAGGGAGAAGCCTGCTGCCTGTATGTATATGGGTAAGTTTTATGCTGAATCCTTGATTCTCGCAGAAACTGGTAACTCTATTGGGGCCATCCAGATCGCTGGAACGGCTTCCCAGGCTCAGATTCCTTTCTTTGTAACTGCCTGTGACTATACACTGATCGGCGAAGAGTTTTTTGCTGCCAGTGCTTATCTCTCTAAAAAACCTGAATTGATAGGTGGAGTAAAAGGGCAAGACATGATCAAAGCTGCTGTACTGACCTTGATAGTTGTTTCTGTGATACTACGAATGCTCTATGAAACATGGGGTATTGGATTTGATATCATTAAGCTTTTAACGGTGCAGTAGGAGGAGTGGAATGATCTGGAAACGACAAATACCCATTCTAATCGTTGCTGTTGTGGGTGCATTGACTTTATTTGGCTGGTTCATTGAGGAACCCAATATTGAAGCATTTGTCAATGATGATGCAACACAGTGGTACGATATTTTAGCCAGTTTTGCCATTATTTTAGGTGGCTTGAATCTTATGAAACTGCAAATGCAGAAAGTAGCCAAGCAGAAAAAAGGATGGCAATATAGTCTGGTAGCGATCGGTGGTTTTATTTTTGCTATTACTGCTGGTTTTATAATCAAGGGTGTGGATGACTCTGTAGCTTTGTGGGGAGCTCATGTAACCACTGAAGGTTCATTATTCAAATGGATGTTTGACTATATGTTTGCGCCTATGTCTGCGACCATGTTTTCACTTCTTGCGTTCTTTGTGGCCTCTGCATCATTCAGAGCCTTTCGGATACGAAATTTTGAAGCGACACTCCTTTTGGTTGCCGGTATTATAATTATGATTGGTCGGGTACCTTTGGGAAGTGTGATTTCATCATGGTTCGTTATGTACCTTCTTGTTCTAATTATTGGAATTGGTGTGAACACTTGGAAAAAAGACAGGATGATCACGTTTGGTACTGTTGCTGTTGGCCTTATTTCTGTCACTATCGCAGGTATGAGTATGGGTTGGCCGGTAGAAGAACCGGGAATCTTTTTCCTGCCCACTATTCAAGAGTGGATATATTACTATCCAAATGTTGCCGGCGCTCGTGCTATTATGATCGGTATCGGACTAGGGATCTTTGCTACATCCATCCGGTACATCCTTGGAATTGAAAAATCATATATAGGAGAGTGATCATGAAAGGTTTGCAAGATTTTATTTTAAGATTGGGGCAGGTAGACAGAAGATGGATCTTCCTGGCTATTGCAGTTGTGGTATTTATTCCGATCCTTAACCCTATTGGTATGCCAATAAGGGCCACGGACACCACAAAAGTTGTTTATGATGCCATTGAAAATCTCCCTGAAAACTCAAAGTTTTTGCTATCAGTAGAGTATAGTCCCAGCACCAAACCTGAGAATCATCCCATGACCATAAGCATTTTGAGGCACTTATTCAGAAATGGTCATAAAGTGTTTGTCACCTGCTTGTGGCCCGATGGGCAGTTTATGGCCCAGGAGGCGCTGGAACAGGTAGCAGTAGGTGAATTCAATAAGGTGTATGGTGAGGATTATGTGTTTCTTGGTTTTCGCCCAGGGAATGAAGCAGTTGTCAAGGGTATCGTGAGCAATATCAGAAAATTGTATACTGTTGATGTTTATCAAACAAAGGTGGATGAGATACCGCTAATGAAAGATGTAAATCAATTCAGTGATTTTGACTTTCTGTTTACATCATCAGCAGGTTTTCCAGGAACAATCGAGTGGGTACAGTATGCAGCTGATCCCACAGGTGTGCCCATGAGCTCCGGCGTAACATCCATCCAGGTTAATGAGGTAATGCCTTATGTTCAATCTGGGCAGATGAAGGGTGTGCTGGCCGGAATGCCTGGGGCCGCAGAATATGAGGCTCTTATTGGGCAAAAAGGATTCGCTACCAGTGGAATGGATGCACAGTCAATTGCCCACCTTGTCATCGTATTATTCATCATTTTAGGTAACCTGGCTTTCTTTATTGAGCGCCAGAGATCCAAGAAGTATTAGGGAGCAAGAAATGGAAATATCAGTAATATTAGGTGCATGGATAGCAGTATTTCTTACGCTGGGAATTTTCTCATACCTATACAAAGATAACCCGTTCTATAAAGTAGCCGAACATTTATTTGTTGGCATTTCAGCTGGGTACTGGATGTCTATTTTCTTTTGGACACAGATCCAGCCAAACCTGTTTGGCAGACTCTGGCCATCGTCAGAATACAGTGATTCATTCTGGTATATGATATACAATGGTCTAAGTTTACTGTCATCGGCAGTTTTTCCTGAGGGAGGTATTGATAAGGGGCATGGACTGCATCCAATCTATATCATTCCATTGATTCTGGGTGTCATGATGCTCTTGAGTTTGATTCCTAAGGTAAATTGGTTTGCTCGCTGGGGTATTGCCTATACGGTGGGAATGGCAGCCGGTTTGAGAGCCTATGGTTATTTGAACTCAAATGTGATCGGTCAGATCAAGGGCACAGCTGCAAATCTGGCTGATCCCAGTTTGCCATTTCTGAGTCTTACATCTCCGTCTACGTTCAATAGTATCGTGATCCTCGTGGGGACCATTACGGGATTGGTCTACTTTTATTTCTCGAAGGAGCATAAAGGTATTCTGGGGAAAGCGTCTCGTATTGGTATATATTTCCTTATGATTAGCTTTGGAGCGTCCTTTGGTTTCGCAGTTATGGGTAGAATATCTCTGTTGATCGGTCGATTTGTGGATCTGATAAAATTTAGTGGAAGTGAATATTATCATGCGTCTTTGTGGGTTCTTGTATGCATGCTGATCATTTTAGGGTACGGAGCTTTTAAGGATAGTGGAAAAAATAGACCAGTGAGCGAAGATGCCACATGATCGACTCTTAGACGTCAAAAACCTTACCATTAAGTATAATATTGAAGGAAACCTGGTTCCGGTTGTGGACCGGGTTTCTTTTTATATAGATCCCGGAGAGGTAGTTGGATTGGTTGGTGAGTCAGGATGTGGAAAAACACAGGTAGCCCTGGCCCAGGCAGGATTGCTACCCAAGCAAGCCCTGGTGAGCGAAAATGAGAACCGAAACCTTCGTACTGCTATGATCTTTCAGGATCCCATGAATGCACTTAACCCTGTAATGAAAGTAGGAAAACAGATAGCTGAGGGAATAAAAATTAAGTGTACAGAAAAACGTAAAAAGGAAAAAGTGGTTTCTCTATTAGAACAGGTAGAAATAGATGAGCCGGAAAAACGGTTTGACCAATATCCACATGAATTTTCCGGTGGAATGAGGCAGCGGGCATTGATCGCGATGTCGCTGGCAATGGAGCCGGATCTATTGATAGCTGATGAACCCACAACGGCATTGGATGTCACTATTCAAGGTCAAATAATTAATCTTCTGAAAAAACTGAATAAGCAAAACAATTTAAGTATATTATTCATTTCTCATGACCTGTCATTAGTCAGATCTTTCGCTCATCGTACAATGGTTATGTATGCTGGAAAGATCGTGGAGTCCGGATCAACAGAAGATGTTTATTCAGACCCTAGGCATCCCTATACAAAATCATTACTGAACGTAGCAGGTTTGGGTAAAGAGAATGGCCAATTTATCACAATTGATGGATCAGTGCCTGATCCACAATATTATCCATCAGGTTGTCCGTTTCATCCCCGTTGTGATGTGGCAGAAGAACGATGTTGCAATGAATTCCCCGAACTTACACAAGTGGATCAACATGCATGGAATTGTATACATAATTAGTCATTACTGCGGTAGATAATCATCATCCACATTGTGTAACTTTGCCAGCTAAAATTACTCTTAAAAAATCATTATAATTCTAGGAAAACAAATTTCATGACAGTTCTAAATATTACCGGCTATGGTGACGACCTTACCATTAACAATACTCGAATTGGTGACCTGTCTCCAAAAGGTCATGAAGAGATTGAATTAGAAAAGGGTGGACGTAATTACAGTCCTCTAGAGGATGTAGTTGTATCCCATGTCCTGGATTCATCTACGCTCATCTGCCGGAAGCCCGATCCTGATGATATTTCCAAATATATAGAGGAAGAGTTAATTGACGGACTCTGCTGTTATTCAGCTGTCAACCAGGGACAATTAAACCAGAAAATCGTGGATGCTGTTATCCATCATTTACGAAATGAAAAACTCCCAACTGTTCCCCGTTCTATTCGTCATAAATATATGTCTGCTTTTCTGATGGCGGCCACAGCTGTATCTGAAATGGACCGAGTAGTACCAAAAGTAGCTGGTGTAGAAGCGCCTGAGCTCATGTTTAAACTTTCTCGTAGATGGGGATATAGAGTAAAAGGCATTCCGGAAAATGAGGCCATTATTGTTGCAGCTAAAGGAAATTTCCACGGAAGATCTATGACAGCAATTTCTCTATCAGACGATCCACATGCACAGGATGATTTTGGACCTTTTGTTCCTGGGATCGAACTAGTACCTTTTAATGATGTGGATGCTCTGCGAGCTCTGTTTGAATTGAAGGGAGGGAGTATAGCATCATTCATGGTGGAGCCCATCCAGGGAGAGGCAGGGGTTATCTGTCCGGATGAGGATTATTTTTCACAAGTTTCAGGATTGTGTAAGGAACATAATGTGCTACTGGCAATGGATGAGGTGCAAACCGGTTTCGGACGGACCGGAGCTAATTTTGCTCATCAACTTTATGGCGTTAAACCGGACCTGATGGGTTGCGGTAAGGCAGCCGGCGGAGGAATTCTCCCAGTTTCATTTGTTGCGGGTAGGGATGATGTGATAGGCGTTCTGACACCCGGATCAGAAGGATCAACATTTGGCGGATACCCTTTAGCATCTGTAGTTTCAGTTTATGCAATTAAAGTATTAGTTGAAGATCATTTAGCTGAAAATGCCAATGTTCGCGGTGGACAGTTATTGGGCTTGATGGAGGAGATACAAGATCAATATCCGGATAAGATTAAGGAAGTACGTGGAAAAGGACTCTTGACCGCTTTTGAGATGCACGATGAACACCATCTTGATGGGCATACTGTTTCGGTGGAATTATTAAATAGAGGAGTCTATGCCAAAGAGACCCATCATTCCACAGTAAGGATCGCTCCGGCATTGACAATTTCGGAAGAACAAGTCGACCGCATCGGTAGTTGTATTGGTGAAGTCGTCAAATCATTATAGGTAATAATATGGATTTTTTGAAAGAATTGGGAATTGAAGATACAAATTACGGTGCCTGTGTGGGGGCCGGCAAATGGACATCAACGGAATCTGCTGGGAAGATTGATTCGATTAATCCCTCCAACAGTGAGGTTATTGCTACCGTTTTTCAGGCGTCAGAAGATGATTATGAAAAAGTATTGTCTGCATCTAGTGAAGCTGCAAAGGAGTGGAGAAGCGTACCGGCTCCTGTGAGGGGACAATTGGTCCGTGAGATCGGAGACGCCCTTCGAGTGAAAAAAGATGCCTTGGGAAGTCTGGTTTCCTTGGAAATGGGTAAGATTAAGCAGGAGGGAGATGGTGAGGTACAGGAAATGATCGATATTGCAGATTTTGCTGTGGGCCAATCCCGTATGCTTTACGGTAAGACCATGCACTCTGAACGGCAGGATCACCGTATGTACGAACAGTGGCATCCATTGGGGAATGTAGGTGTCATCACTGCCTTTAATTTTCCTGTAGCAGTTTGGGCGTGGAATGCCTGTTTGGCAGCTATCTGCGGAGATGTAACCATCTGGAAACCATCCTCATCCACACCGCTCTGTGCAGTGGCAGTGCAGAACATTTGCAATGATGTACTTAATTCGCATGGTTACAAAGGAATTTTTAATACGCTTATAGGTAGCGGACGAGTTATTGGAGAAAGGTTGATCAATGATGGTCGTGTACCCCTAATCTCTTTTACCGGATCCACAAAAATGGGGCGTCATGTTTCTGAAATGGTCTCAAAGCGTTTTGGTAAGACCATCCTTGAATTAGGAGGGAATAATGCCATTGTGGTGGATGAAACAGCCGATATGGATATGGTTATCCCGGCTGTGGCGTTTGGGGCCGTGGGAACAGCTGGTCAAAGGTGTACAAGCACACGACGCGTTATTGTTCATGAATCCAGATATAATGAATTGACCCAACGATTGGTTGCCGCCTATAATCAAGTGAAGATTGGCGATCCATTGGCAGAGGGCACACTAATGGGGCCACTGGTGAATGAGAGTGCAGTTCGGGATTATGCCAATGCATTGAAAAAGGTTAGGGAGTGCGGCGGAGAAATCTTGTGTGGCGGAGAGGTTATAAAGGGTAATGGTAATTTCGTAAGTCCTACTGTTGCAAAAGTAGAAAATCATTGGGAGATCGTTCAGGAGGAAACTTTTGCGCCTATACTATACATCATTCCCTACAAAGATTTGAATGAGGCCATAGCGTTTCACAATGGTGTACCACAGGGGCTATCATCAGCCATGTTCACTACCAATGTCCTGAATGCAGAAACATTTTTATCATCCATTGGAAGTGACTGTGGAATCGCCAATATCAATATCGGCACATCCGGCGCCGAGATCGGCGGAGCATTTGGCGGAGAAAAGGAGACAGGTGGTGGACGTGAATCCGGTTCAGATTCATGGAAGCAATACATGCGACGTCAGACAAATACCATCAACTGGAGCAGCGAACTACCCTTGGCTCAAGGCATTAAATTTGACATAACAGAATAGGAAATATTATGAAGATTGTACCCGCTGATGTTCACTCAACCATAGGTCAGTACATGCTCAATGATGGTATGCAAGAGATAATTGATCTGCAAAAAAGTCATGGTTCCTGGTATGTGGATGCCCGTGACGGACGTGAATATTTAGACCTATATTCCATGTTCGCGTCCATGCCCATAGGTTTTAACCATCCATATGTACTGGAAAACAGGAAACGAATCAACGATTCTGCTATCAATAAAGTATCCAATCCGGATGTCTATTCAGTTGAATTTGCAGAATTTGTTGATACAGTGGGACGAGAGGCACAGCCAGATTATTTACCAAACGCATTCTATATTGAAGGTGGAACGCTAGCAGTAGAAAATGCATTGAAAGTGGCTTTTGACTGGAAAGTAAGAAAAAATCTAGCTGCGGGGCATGGCGAAAAGGGTAGCAAGGTCATACATTTTAAGGAATGCTTTCATGGACGCTCAGGGTATACGCTTTCTCTGACAGATTCTCCCGATCCAAGAAAAACAATGTATTTCCCTAAATTTGAATGGCCAAGAGTTTCTACCCCCAAAATAACCTTTCCCATGGATGAAGAAGCTATAGATAACGCAGAAAAAAAGTCTATTGATGAGATCAAATCTGCTATTAAGGAAAATCCAAATGACATTGCAGCTATTATAATTGAGCCTATTCAGGGTGAGGGCGGAGATAATCACTTTCGTCAAGGTTTTTTTGAATCTTTGAGAAATATTGCTGATGAGAATGATATTATGCTTATTTATGATGAGGTCCAAACAGGAATAGGGCTGACCGGAAAAATGTGGTGCCATGAACATTTTGGAGAGCATGCAAGACCTGATATCATTAGCTTTGGTAAAAAGTCACAGGTCTGCGGTATATTTGCCTCTAAACGTGTGGATGAGGTTGATAATCATGTCTTTGTTGAATCCAGTCGTATTAACTCTACTTTTGGAGGAAATCTGACTGATATGGTACGCTTTACCATTTTCCTGGAGGCGATTAAACAGGAGAATATGGTTCAAATGGCGGCAGATAATGGTAGCTATGCATTATCTCAGCTCAAGAAGTTAGGTGATGACAGAATATCTAATGTTCGCGGTCGGGGACTAATGTGTGCCTTTGATCTTCCCACTGGAAAGGAAAGGGATAAGCTTAAAGATCTTATTCATGAAGAAGGCGCACTCATGTTGCCATGCGGGCATACATCAATCCGATTCAGGCCCCATTTGAATATTACAAAGGATGAGATTGACATTGGAATCGCAATCATACAGAAATCTTTATCTCGCTTGTGAATTCTTCTTCTGTTGGGACACTATTCATTGTATCAACTCCTATCGGGAACTTAACGGATATTACATACCGGGCTGTTGAAACATTGCAAACCGTTCAACTAATTGCAGCTGAAGATACTCGCCATTCAAGAAAACTGTTAGACCACTACAAGATAAAAACACCGACTATCAGTTATTTTGAGCATAATCGTCTCAAGCGTATTCCAAGAATTATAGAACTATTAAAAGAAGGGTCTGATGTGGCCGTTATAAGCGATGCTGGAACTCCAGGTATTAGTGATCCTGCGTACAAACTGGTTCGTGCAGCAATTGATGAAATAATTAAGGTAGTCTCCATTCCAGGAAGTTCGGCATTATTAACGGCTATTGTTTCTTCAGGATTACCCACAGATAGGTTTCTCTTTGAGGGTTTTATTCCTTCAAAAAAGGGACGTAAAAAACGATTAGAGGCTATTAAGAATGAAAACGCGACATTGGTCTTTTATGAAAGTCCGCATCGAATAGCAAGAACCTTGAAAGATATTTATTCTACTATTGGTGATAGGCCAGCAGTTCTGGCTCGGGAACTGACTAAGATACATGAAGAAATAATTCGTGGAACTGTATCGGAATTAATAACGTATTTTTCAGAGAGATCTATAAAGGGAGAATGTGTGTTAATGATCGGAAAAGATGATACCAATGTCTATTTCAACTAGATCCCGTTTCATATCTTTCGAGGGTATTGATGGTTGCGGAAAATCCACGCAGGCAAAAATGTTGCTTGAGAGGTTGAATAATGAAGGTTGTAAAACAATTCTTGTCCGTGAACCAGGAGGAACGAGAATCTCTGAATCGGTACGAGAGATTTTACTTACAAAGGGGATGGATGAATTAGAGGATAGGACCGAAGCATTACTAATGACCGCTAGTCGAGCCCAATTGACAGATGAAGTAATCAGGCCTAATCTAGAAAAAGGAAATTGGGTTATTGCAGATCGATACACAGATTCAACTTTGGCATATCAGGGCGGTGGTCGAAATTTGAATCTAGATTGGCTTATTGAACTCAATACATTTGCAACAGATGGACTACTGCCGGATGTGACCATTGTCGTGGATATCGTTGCTGAAGAAGGGGAGCGTAGACGAAAAAAAAATATAGAAGACAGGATTGAAAAGGCAGGTATCGAATTACAGCAAAATGTTCGTAAAATGTATAGTGAACTTGCAAAACGTTTTTCAGATAGAATTTTCATTGTCGATGGTCATGAGAGCGCTGAAAACATTAATGAACTTATATGGAAAGAGATTAGCAGAAGATATTTTATATGATGAAAAGTAATATTAAAAAATTATTTGTATTATTATTTGTAGCAGGGATTTTCCTGATCGTTATAGGTGCATCCAGCTCAGATACCTATCGCAGTATTGCGCGGTCTCAGCGCATAATTAATGAAGTTTATAAGCATTTAATAATTAACTATGCGGATGAGTTGGACGCAGATGAATTCACAAAAAATAGCATTAATAATATGCTTTCAGATCTTGATCCTTATACTGTATATCTTGAGTCTGAAGAACGAGATAATCTTGATATGTTGACCCATGGAAAATATGGCGGTGTAGGAATCCAACTTGGTAAAAGGGATGATAATTTAACCGTAGTTTCACCCATGGATGATTCTCCTGCGCAGCAGGCGGGCATTATTAGCGGAGATATAATTGTAAAGATTGATGATTATGAAGTCAATGATTATTCGTTGAATGATGCTGCAAAACTTATCCGCGGCAAGAAAGGGACGACTGTGGTTTTGACAATTTCTAGAGCTGGAGAATCAGAATACATTGAATTCCATTTAACCCGTTCAGATATTACAATAAAAGATATAGCATACGCAGATATGATAGATGAGGATACGGGATACATTGTAATAACACGATTTTCAAAGAATGTACCCGGTGAAATTGAATCAGTTTTCAGAAATATGATTGGCGAGGATGTCAAACAGGTCATCATTGATCTACGGAACAATCCCGGTGGGTTACTCACATCTGCGATAGATGTACTTGAATTAATTATTCCGAAGGGTGAGAGACTGCTTTGGACAAAAGGTAGGGCGAAAGAATCCAATAAAGAATTTATTTCTAGGCGCAGCCCTCTGTTAAATGAAAGTATTAAGATTGCTGTACTAATAAATGAAGGCAGTGCATCAGCGAGTGAAATTGTTTCAGGTGTAATTCAAGATTTGGATCGGGGTATAGTTGTAGGTAATAAATCATTTGGAAAAGGGTTGGTACAGTCAGTATACGGAATAGACCAAAACCGTTCTCTGAAAGTCACGACTGCAAAATATTATATACCAAGTGGTCGTTTAATCCAAAAACCAAATTATTTGAAAAAGAAAGTTACTAAAACACAAACAAAAGAAGATTCGATTTTCACAACAAAAGGAGGACGATTTGTAAAAGGAGGAGGAGGTATTCATCCTGACTATGAGGTTGAAATGAAAGAGATGGGCCCCTTAACGCTGGAATGCTGGAGGAAGAGTTATTTTTTCTCATTTGCCCGTGAGTATAAGCAGAACTATTTAACCTTTGAAGATGTTAAAAATGATTCGAACCTGATGGATATTTTTAATCAATATTTAGAGGAAATGGATATAGATATTAAAATTGATGGCCAAAAACAATATGAACAAAGTAAAGAAAAATTTGAGCATTATGTAAAGGATGATGCAAAATTGAGTTATGCTTTCCAAACTATAGATGAATTTATTGAGAGGACAGAGGATAGTTTATTTGATCAAGAATTTTTGTCTCTTAAAAACGGTATCTTATCTAATTTTGCACAGATTTTTGATGGTAATAAGGGACGGATTATTTATAATATTAATAATGATGATCAGCTAATTAAAGCTAGATACTTATTGAAAGATCCAATAGCCTATTTTGACACATTTACGGCATTCAGTCATAATTAAATCAGTAACAAAACCCTTCTATTATTCGCTGCTAAAAGCATTAAATTCCACGGCATTTTTACGACTGAATCGGGGCGATTAGCTCAGTTGGTTAGAGTGCTTGCTTGACATGCAAGAGGTCGGCAGTTCAAGTCTGCCATCGCCCACACAGATTATGAAAACTAGTAATAGCATACAGATTAATTTTTCAGCGGCTAATATCTTGCTTTCCAATAATTACACCTGTATAGCTTTTTAATTTGTACTTCAGATTTTTCATTTATGAGTGATATTACCATAACATTTCCTGACAAGACTACTCGATCATTTACCAATGGTGTGACCTGTGATGCTATAGCAACTGATATTGGCCCAAGACTTGCCAATGATGCCGTTGCTGCAAAGGTTGACAATAAACTCACTGATCTTTCAACATCTGTTAACAGTGATGCAATGGTTGAGATTATTACAGGAGATACACCTGAAGGACATGAAATATTATTACACAGTACTGCACACTTAATGGCCCAAGCAGTAAAACAATTATTTCCAGAAGCTAAAGTAACAATCGGGCCAGCAATAGAGAATCGATTCTATTATGATTTTGACATAGAAGGAACTTTTTCTGATGAAGACTTGGAAAAAATAGAATCAAAAATGCATGAACTTTCTAAAAATGATTACACAGTATCAAGAAAAGAAATGAGCCGTAATGATGCGTTGAGAAAGTTTAAGGAAATGGGTGAGGAGTATAAGGTAGAGATCATTGAACAAATTGATGAAAATGATACGATATCAGCCTATGAGCAGGATGATTTTTTGGATTTGTGTCGTGGGCCACATGTTCTCTCTACTGGTAAAATAAAGTATTTCAAATTATTAGGTACCTCTGGAGCATACTGGAGAGGTGATGAAAATAATACCATGTTACAACGTATCTATGGAACTGTGTTTAGCTCCAAAAAAGGACTCGATGAATATTTACACTATTTAGAAGAGGCTAAGAAACGAGATCACCGAAAATTAGGAAAAGAACTAGATCTATTTTTCTTTAATCAGCTTTCTCCAGCCAGTCCTTTTTTTACTAAAAATGGTTCTTTAGTCTATAATGGATTGGTGAGTTATATCAGAGAATTGTATATCAAATATGAATATGATGAAGTGATAAGTCCTCAGATCTATGATATGGAACTATGGAAGCGTTCCGGTCATTACGATGTTTTTATTGATAATATGTATCATATGGAAATGGGAAAGAGGGAGTTTGGGCTAAAACCCATGAATTGCCCAGGCCATACATTAATTTACTCAAATGACCTGCATTCATATAGAGACCTCCCCATACGTATGGCTGATTTTGGCAGACTTCACCGTTATGAAAAGGCTGGGGTACTTTCCGGGTTAACACGAGTTCGGAGCATGGCACAAGATGATGCACATATTTTTTGTACTCCTGATCAGATAGGCCAAGAGATATTATCCCTATTTGAGATGGTAAAAGAGGTATATAACACATTTCATTTTGAAGATATATTTATATCATTAAGTACGCGACCTGATAAAGCCCTCGGCGATTCATCCTTATGGGACAAGGCTGAAGAAACTTTAAACAAAATATTAGAGAAGTCTGGAATGCAATTTATTATTGATGAAGGTGAAGGAGCATTCTATGGTCCTAAGATAGATTTTCACGTGCAGGATGCATTGAAACGACAGCATCAATTAGCAACAATTCAATTGGATTTTGTTTTGCCGGAACGATTTGATCTTAAGTACATTGATGAAGATGGCAAAGAATCTAGGCCGGTAATGATACACCGGGCAATTCTGGGTTCTTTGGAGCGGTTTTTCGGTGTCTATTTAGAACATTGCGGTGGTGATTTCCCCCTATGGTTGACACCGATTCAAATTGCAGTTCTTCCAGTATCAGAGAAAGTCCTTGATTATGCAAGGATGGTCAAATCTGATCTAAAGAAAATCGGTTTTCGTGTACGACTGGATGATAAAGCAGATAAGATTGGTGCCAAAATTCGGCAGGCTGAATTGAGTAAGATAAATGTTATGCTCATATTAGGTGAAAAAGAAAAGAATTCTAATCAAGTATCTGTTCGACGCAGACACCAAGGTGATCTTGGTCAGATGGATCTCAAAGAATTAACACATACCTTAGAACAAGAAATCAAAAACAGGAGTTAATAATCGGAAAGAAAAATAAGACACGCATAAATGAAAATATTAATTCAGATGAGGTAAAACTAATCTCTGAAGATGGTGAGCAGCTTGGAATTGTCCCTTTGGATGATGCCATTAAACAAGCTCAAGATAGAGGGTTAGATCTTGTGGAAGTAGCATCAAATGCCGATCCTCCTGTGTGCAAGTTTTTGAATTATGGAAAAATAAAGTATGAAGCAAAAAAGAAACGTCAAAATAGTAAAAAAAAGCAACATGTCATCAAGATCAAGGAAGTGCGTGTTCGTCCATCCATTGGTGAGCATGACTTAAATACGAAAATGACATTGGCAAGAAAATTTCTATCAGATGGATGTAAATTAAAGGTCACTGTAATGTTTCGTGGAAGAGAATTAAGCAGAGCTCAAGAGATGGGCGATGAAATTCTTGAACGAATTACAGATATATTGTCAGACATTGCAGAACCTGAATTACATTCTGATTTAGAAGGGCGGAGAATCTCCGTCATGTTTACTGCAAAGTAGGAGAAACAAATGCCTAAGATGAAAACACGTCGTAGCGCCGCAAAACGGTTCAAGTTAACTGGAACCGGACGTATACGACGTAATAAAGCAAACCATAGCCACATGCTAATCCGGCGGAGCAACAGTGCAAAGCGTAAAATGCGTAAAGCAGGATATGTGTGCAGTGCTGAAGAAAATCGCGTCCGCAGGATGCTTGGAATCTAAAGGAGAAACTGATGCCAAGAGCAAATAGTTCTGTGCCGAGACACAGACGTCATCGAAAGGTAGTAAAGCAGGCCAAGGGCTATTATGGTGCCCGGAGCCGCAATTTCAAATCCGCTAAAGATGCGGTCACAAAAGCAGGTTTATATGCCTATCGTGATCGTCGCCAGAAAAAGCGATTCTTTCGCCGTCTCTGGATAACTCGGATTAATGCGGCTGTTCGACAACATGGTATGTCCTATTCTGCATTTATTGCCGGTTTGAAAGATAAAGGAATAGAGTTGGATCGAAAGGTCCTTGCTGATATGGCAATGAACAATCCTGAATCTTTCTCCGAACTCGTAAGTTCTGTAAAGAACTGAAGATGACCATCCTTGAGTCTATAGAGTCGGTTCGAAGTTCCTTTCGGGCCGACCTTGACTCATTTCCCACTCAACAGAGGGAAATCGACCAACTGCGCTCAAAATATTTTGGACGCAAAGGACTTCTCTCAGGTCTTTATACTCAATTATCGGATCTTGATAATACTGAAAAGCCTAAAGCAGGTCAGGTAATCAATGACTTGAAAACTGAGCTTCAGGTTGAATTTGAACAGTGCTGCGCCAAATTGACAGGAAGCCAAAATAGGCACAGTACAAATAGTATCGATCTTACACTGCCCGGTATAACAGTAAACTCTGGGTCTATTCATCCTCTTCAGCAAACATTGGATGAGATAAAAGATATTTTTAAATCCGTAGGATTCAAAGTGGCATACGGACCTGAAATCGAAGATGATTACCATAATTTCGAAGCATTAAATATTCCTAAGCACCATCCAGCAAGAGATATGCAGGATACCTTTTTCGTGGAAGAAAATGTTGTACTTCGGACTCACACATCTAACGTTCAGGTGCACTTGATGGAAGAACAGGATCCGCCACTACGGTTTATTGTGCCTGGCCGTGTTTATCGAAATGAGGCAGTGAGCTACAAAAGTTATTGTTTGTTCCACCAGATTGAAGGTTTGGTTGTGGATGAATATGTATCAATGGGGGATCTCAAAGGAATTCTGGTCTATTTTGTAAAGCGATTCTTTGGAGAGGATACACGTATGCGTTTTCGTCCAAGTTATTTTCCATTCACAGAACCCAGCGCAGAAGTGGATATCTGGGATGATAAACGGGAGAAATGGATGGAAATATTGGGTTGCGGAATGGTGGATCCCAATGTATTTAATAATGTGGGGTACGATTCTAAGAAATGGCATGGATATGCATTCGGCATGGGAATAGAACGGATGGCCATGTTAAAATATGGAATTGATGATATTCGCTTATTTTATCAAAATGATGTACGGTTCCTGGAGCAATTTTAATGCGTATATCTATACCATGGCTTACAAAATACGTTGAAATTCAGCAATCAGCTGAGGAATTGGCAGATATGCTAACAATGCTAGGGTTAGAGGCAGAAACGCCCAAAAAACCATTATTTACAGGTATAGTGGTAGGTCATGTGCTTGAGGCCGATAAACATCCCAATGCGGATCGATTAAAACTGTGTATTGTGCATGATGGGAAAGCCAAGTTTCAAGTTGTCTGCGGAGCTCCAAATGTTGCCGCAGGTCAAAAAGTACCTTTCGCGAAAGTTGGTGCAGTATTGGGTGACAATTTTAAGATTGCAAAAGCAAAGATTCGAGGTGAGCACAGCTATGGAATGATTTGCTCTGAGCGTGAGCTGGGAATATCAGATGAGAATGAAGGTATATTGGTGTTGAGAGATGGGGCGAAAGTTGGTGAAGATTTTGCAGAACATATTAATTCTAGCCAGCAATATCTGGATATAGACCTAACTCCTAATCGACCAGATTGTATGTCACACGTTGGTGTCTCCCGAGAAATTGCTGTTAAAATCCAGAAAAAATTAAACTATGAATCTGCTAGACCACGTTCCTATAAACAGAATGAAGCGGAAAAGAATATATCCATAAAGATAGATGATAAAGATTGTTGTCCAAGATATATAGCAGGTATTGTACACAATATTGATGTAAAGCCTTCCCCTGATTGGTTAGTTGTAGATTTAGAATCGGCCGGACAACGCAGTATCAATAATATTGTAGATATATCAAATTATGTACTTCTGGAGATGGGGCATCCTACGCACATATTTGATTACGACAAAATATCTACAAAAACTGTTGGAATTAGAAATGCTAAAAAAGGTGAAATAATTACAACGCTAGATGAAAAGAAAAGAAAATTGACTAATGAATTAGTCATCACAGATGGTAAGAAACCAATTGCACTTGCGGGTGTGATGGGCGGAATAGAATCGGCTGTAACTGATAAAACACAAAATGTATTGATAGAAAGTGCCTATTTTGATCCAGTAACCATACGGCGTGGATCAAAATCATTGGGATTATCTACTGAAGCGTCAAAGCGTTTTGAAAGGGGGGCAGATCCGGAAGGTGCTGAAAGTGCATTTTGGAGAGTTATTGAATTGCTGGAAGAACTGGCAGGAGGGGAATGGGTTCCTGGAATTAATGATGCGTATCCAAAAAAGATTGATCAACCAACTATTGCGTTAACACGGGAAAAGGTGGATATACTATCTGGATGTACATTTTCAGATGCATTCGTGAAGAAAACACTGTCCGATTTAAGCATATTAGTCAAAAAAGATGGTAAGGGTGGATGGATGTGTACTCCACCTTCATTCAGACCTGATTTAGAGAGAGAAATAGATATCATTGAGGAATTATGCAGAATCCATGGCTATGAAAAAATACAGACCAGGTTTCACTTTAGCGGTATATATGACATAAAAGATGTTGATCCTAATGAGGGGCACAGTTTTATCGCTAATCATCTTTCCAGTGTAGGGTTGAGACAATGTTTTGTGAATTCACTAACCAATGAAAGCATGTCAAAAATGGAAAGTTTAAAATCAGTCCAGATGAAGAATCCACAAAACGAGAACATGTCTCACTTGAGAACATCTCTTTATCCGGGATTGTTGGAAATTGTTAAGCACAACATCAATAACGGAAACAATTCATTGGCACTTTTTGAAATTGGTACTGACTATTCAAAATCAAAGAATAAATATAATGAAGAAGAAAGACTGACTGCTGTTTTTCATGGTAATCGAATCGAAAAGAATGTTCATGGTGAAAATGAGCCCTATTCTGTATTTTCAGTAAAGGGAATCGTTCAATCGCTATTGGATGCTGCAAAATTAACAAATATCACATTTGAAACAGCTGATTTGCCATTCTATACTCGTTCATTAGTCATCAAAAATGTTGGTAATCATATAGGTTCCATGGGTCAGCTTAGTGGTAAACTTATTGAATTATTGGATCTTGATAGTGATCATGTGTTTGGCTTTAATCTTGATTTACATCCCTTAACACTCGGAATTAAAAATGTGACGTCTTATGAATCTATAATTCCATTTCCTATAGTAGATAGAGACATCAATTTTGTTCTTGATGAACGCATAACTAGTGATGACGTAATCAATGAAATCATCAACTCTCGAGAATCGATTCTCATCTCAGTAGAACCAGTAGACATTTTTAAACATGAATCCCTGGGGCAGAATAAGAAAAGTGTTACCTTTCATTTTCAATTTCAATGTGATTCGAAAACACTTGAGGATTCAGAGATAAATACAGTAATGAATGATATTACAGCTATTGTTCGCAAGAAGTTTAATGCTAAATTAAGAGACTAGAATTCAAAGGATAAATCATGGATAATAATGACAGTTTAGCACGTGTCTCTATTTTTGGTCATGAGTACACAGTAAAGGCTCCTGCAGATTCAACGTATATCAAAAATATCGCAGAATATGTAGACACAAAAATGCGTGAAGTACAAGTGGGCATGCCTGAGGGACAGTCCACTGAGCGAATCGCAATATTGGCAGCGATGAATATTTCAGATGAGTTATTTATCAACAAAAAGGATAAAGAAGACTTTTCATCTGAGGTGGAAACCAAGGTCCAGTCTCTGATAGAGATTATAGAAGAAAATATTTAAATTTTAATTATAACATGGCTGAATCACAGATCTTATCGGGAAAGACAGTCAGCCAACATGTCTATTCGCAATTAGACCCCCGAATTAAAACTTTAATAAACAAAAATATTATTCCTGGACTGGCCGTAATCATCGTGGGAGAGAACCCTGCTTCCAGAGTTTATGTTAATAGTAAAACTAAACGGTTTAAAGATCTGGGATTATTTTCAAAAACGTACAATTTTCATGAGTCCTCTAAAGAGGATGAGCTTATTAGGCAGATCAAATCATTAAACAATGACCAACGTTTTCATGGAATATTGGTTCAAATGCCTCTACCTAAACATATAAATGAAGAGAAAATTATACGTCACATTGATCCGACAAAGGATGTAGATGGATTTCATCCGGAGAATGGCGGACTACTGTCCACTGGAAATCCACGGTTTATACCATGCACTCCAAAGGGTATCATGAGGATACTAAAATATTATGAAATTAATCTATCTGGGAAGCATGTTGTTATTATTGGAAGGAGCAATATTGTGGGTCGACCTATTTCTATTCTGACAAGTTTAAAGAGCTCGTTTTCCAATGCAACCACTACCATTTGCCATTCAGGTACTGCTGATCTTAAGCAATATACTTTGCAGGCGGATATATTGATCGCTGCCATGGGCTCTCCTCATTATATCAGTGCAGATTATGTAAAGGCTGACGCCATAGTCATAGATGTTGGTATAAACAGGGTGGAGGATGATTCTGAAAAAGGTTATTCTCTTGTAGGTGATGTGGACTATGAATCTGTCACTGGTAATGTTTCAGCTATCACACCTGTTCCTGGAGGTGTAGGCCCCTTGACTATAGCTATGTTAGTTGAAAATACCATCGAAGCCGCTGAATCCACCCTGATATAAATAACCAAAAGTTTTAAATTCTTATCAATTATGCGCCCGTAGCTCAGCTGGATAGAGTGTCGGATTCCGGTTCCGAAGGTCACAGGTTCAAATCCTGTCGGGCGTACATAAATAATAGTTGATTTCAAGAATTATATATGCAGGTTCAAACACGATTTCGAATATTTCTTTATTTTGGATCACTGATCACCATCGGATCTCTAGGTTTTTATGCTATAGGAGATGGTTGGACCGTCCTAGAAAGCATATATATGACGATCATAACCCTATCAACAGTTGGGTTTGGAGAAACCCAGCCATTGACAGATGCCGGAAAGATTTGGGCGATCATTGTTATTATATTTGGTGTTTCAGGTGTAGCATACCTTTTTTCAGAGTTCAGTAAAGATCTATTTCGAATCGACCTATATCGGAGAAGTAAAATGGTTAAATCAGTCAGAAAACTCAACAATCACTATGTGATCTGCGGATACGGCAGAATGGGAGCTGTCATTGCACGAGAATTAAAGGCAAAGAACCTGCCCTTTGTTATCATAGATCATGACCCGGATAAAATCAAAAAGATTGATGAAAAAGGATATTTATCTTTGGAAGGTGATGCAACGATCGAAGAAACATTGATAGAGGCAGGAGTGGAGAAGGCAAATGGTATAGTTGTTGTATTAAGTAATGACCAGGATAACCTTTTTGTGTGTATGTCAATACGATCTTTGAAAAATGATGCATTTCTCGTTTCCAGGTGCGCCGTCAATGATAATGCAGCAAAATTGCGCAGGGTAGGAGTCAGTAAGGTGGTGAATCCGTATGTGGCTGGTGGTCATAAAATGTCAGAACTGCTCTTGATGCCGCAGCTGGAGGATAGTGTAACAATCAATACACCCCGCCACACATCCATAGATCTTGGAATTGATGAAATACAATTAAGCGAGATTGATCAATTTGATGGCCTAATGATTAAAGATTGCGGTTTGCGTGAAAAGTATGAATTATCAATAATTTGCATTATAGATGAGGAAGGGAATGCTATTGTGAATCCAAGTTCGGATGATGTATTGCATAGGAATCAGACTATAATGATTATCGGTAGGAAGGAGAACCTTGAACGATTAACTGCTGATATATAATTGTCGTATAATATATATTATGTATAATAATGTATATTATAAAAAACGTTCATTTGACGACGTAATTGACTAATCTACCAGGAACATATATTTCTTTAATTAAATCTTTACCCTTTAAATATGCCTGAATACGTTCATTAGATTTAGCTTTTTCCATTATTTCTTCTTTACCAGCATGTGTATCTACTTCGATATTTCCTCGTAACTTGCCATTTATTTGGATCGCTATGGTAACTAAATCATCTTTTGCAAGACTTTCATCATGATCTGGCCAAGATTCAAAGATTATTGTGTTATTATTTTCTAAACGATGCCATATTTCTTCAGCAATATGAGGAATAAATGGTGCCAACAATTTTGTGTATGTACTTAATATTTCTTTATTGACAGATTCTAAGGTAACCAAATGGTTGGAAAATATCATCATTTGAGAAATAGCGGTATTAAATCGGAGATTTTCAATATCATCTCCCACCTTTTTTATTGTTTGATGTAATAATTTAATAGTTTCTTTATCAGCAGATTCATCATTAATACAAGTATTTAAACCATTATTGGAACATATTTTATCCCATAATCTATTGATAAACCGTGAACAGCCCTGTAGTCCCTTTGTTTGCCATGGTTTTGCCTTATCCAAAGGACCCATGAACATTTCATAGAGCCTCATGGAATCGGCCCCAAATTGATCGACTACTTCATCTGGGTTGATCACATTTCCACGAGATTTACTCATTTTTGAACCATCTTCACCGAGAATCATACCCTGATTAAATAGCTTCAGAAACGGTTCTCGAGTAGAAACAAATCCTAGGTCATGCAGAACGTGGTGCCAGAATCTGGCATACAGCAAATGAAGAACGGCATGCTCTGCCCCACCTATATACAGATCCACTGGCATCCAGTAGGCCTCCTTGTCATTGTCCCACCCTTTTTCATTGTTATGTGGATCAATATATCGTAGGTAATACCAACAAGATCCGGCCCATTGAGGCATGGTATTTGTTTCTCGAAGACCGATAATTTCACCCTGTTTATTCTTTACCTCGACCCATTCCTTAATATTGGCTAAAGGTGACTCACCGGTACCAGATGGTTCATATTTTTTAACATCTGGCAGTTCAAGTGGTAATTCTGAAATATCTAAGGGCAAGGATTCATCATCATAATGAATAATTGGTATTGGTTCTCCCCAGTATCGTTGACGTGAAAATAGCCAGTCTCTTAATTTATATTGGACAGTACCTTTTCCTAGTTTTTTTTCTTCTAACCAAGTAATGATCCTTTTTTTTGCATTTTCAATATTCAAACCATTTAAGAATCCACTATTTTTTGCTGGTCCTTCTCCTAAATATGCATCTCCTTCAAAGTCTTTTGGCGGTTCAACAGTCCGTATGATGGGCAGGTCAAATTTCGTTGCAAAATCCCAGTCACGTTGATCCTGACCGGGAACTGCCATAATTGCTCCCGTTCCATAACTCATCAAGACATAATCCGCGATCCAAATGGGTATCTTTTCATTATTAACTGGATTTATGCCATAGCTGCCTGTAAATACACCTGTTTTGCCCTTATTAAGTTCCCCCCTCTCAAGGTCCGATTTTCTACTGGTTTGCTTCTTATATGCGTTTACGGCCTTTATTTGGGCATCTGTTGTCAAAGTGTTAACTAATGGATGCTCTGGTGCAAGTACCATATAAGTTGCACCGAATAATGTATCAGGCCTTGTAGTGAAAACAGTTATTACCTCCTCACTTTCACTCACACTGAAATCAACATCAGCACCATCAGAACGTCCGATCCAGTTACGTTGGAGTTCCTTCACACTGTGAGGCCAATCTAGATTATCGAGGCCACTTAAAAGAGATTCTGCATAGTCTGTGATCTTCAGCATCCACTGTCGCATAGGTATTCTGCTAACGGGATGTCCTCCGATTTCAGACTTTCCATCTACCACTTCCTCATTGGCTAAGACTGCTTTTAGTTCGGGGCACCAGTTCACAGGTACTTCAGCTTCGTAAGCAAGTCCTTTATTGTAGAGCTGGAGAAAAATCCATTGGGTCCATTTTACATATTCCGTGTCAGTAGTATTGATCTCCCTGTGCCAATCATATGAAAATCCCAACATTTTGATCTGGCGTTGGAAATTTGCAATATTTTTTTTCGTGGTGTCTC
>CAZECA010000014.1:0-36661 GCA_964510385.1 uncultured bacterium | reverse complement strand
AGCGGCAGCCTCTTCTTCAGCCGGTGCTTCTTCTTCAGTAGGTGATTCTTCTTCAGCGGGAGCTTCTTCTTCAGCGGGAGCCTCTTCTTCAGCCGGTGCTTCTTCTTCAGCGGCGGCTGCAGCTGCTTCCGCCTCTTTTTCCGCCTCTTTCAGATTTTCTTCTTCTTTCTTCGCAGCTTTTTCTACACGGCGCTTTGATACTTCCTCACGTTCCATAGACCATTTTTTCATCTCTTTTTCAACAGCAGCTTCATCTAGCCCCTGTTTCATCAAATGCCACTTATGAGCCAATCCAACACGTTTTAACAGATTGTGTGCTGTTTCAGTAGTTTGAGCACCTTGCCCTAGCCAATGAAATACTCGTTCTTCATTCAAAGAAAAATTCTTTTCTTCATCTAGTTCTAATGGATTGAACCAACCCAATTGTTCGATAGCTGCACCATCTCTACGGGCTCTTTCGTCCATAACGACCATTCGATAAAATGGTCTATTTCTGCGTCCAATACGTTTCAGTCTTATTTTTGTAGCCAATTCAATCTCCTTTTAGCTTATTCCTGCAAAGTTACCTAGAGGCAAATTTCCGGGTTTTATTTTTCCAAATTGTTTCATCATTTTTTTCATTTGTGCAAACTGCTTCAATAACTGATTCACTTCCTGTAATGAACGGCCGGAGCCAGAGGCAATACGCTTTCGTCGACTACCGTTAATCAGAGCCGGATTCTTTTTCTCTTCAAGAGTCATTGAATTAATAATAGCTTCTGTCCAGACCAGTTGACGGTCATCCATTTTCATACCTTTAATCAGTTTGCGATTCATTCCGGGCATCATACCAACTAACTGCTGAAGAGATCCCATTTTTTTCAGTTGCTGCAATTGCTGCTGAAAATCTTCTAGATTAAACTCATTGGCCTTAAGCTTTTTCTCCAAATTCTTGACTGTATTCTCATCGGTCAATTTTTCAGCTTTTTTCACTAAACTGATCACATCACCAAAACCCAGAATACGGTCAGCCATTTGTTTTGGATTAAAGGGTTCAAGGCCATCAATTTTTTCGGATACACCGGCGAATTTGATGGGAGTACCTGTTTCCTCACGGATAGATACTGCAGCTCCACCTCGTGCATCGCCATCCAATTTTGTCAATATTGTACCGGTCAAGGGTAGAGCCTCCGAAAATGCTTTTGCAGACGTTACCGCATCCTGTCCCGACATACTGTCAGCAACAAATAATATTTCACTGGGAGATGTTTCATCTGCTATTTGCTGGATTTCTTCCATCATTTCTCCATCAACGTGGAGTCGTCCTGCCGTATCCAGGACCACAACATCTATTTTTTCCTTCTTGGCTTTTATAATAGCATTACGACAGATGGAAACCGGATCGCCCAATCCCTCATCGTATACCTCTGCATTAATCTGATCACCCAGAATTTTTAGTTGTTCAATTGCTGCTGGTCGATATACATCGGCAGCTGTCAATAAAACAGTTTTGCCCTGCTCATGTAAAATTCCAGCCAGTTTACAGCATGTAGTGGTCTTTCCTGATCCTTGCAGACCGGCCATTAGGATTACAGCTGGTTTACCTTTGAGAACCAATTCAGATGTTTCATCACCCAAAACATGAACCAATTCCTCGTGGATGATCTTGATAAATTGTTCACCTGGTTTAATAGACTTCAGAACCTTTGTTCCATCAGCCTTTTCCTGGACATGAGCAATGAATTCACGAGCCACCTTTAAATTCACATCCGCCTCCAAGAGAACGCGACGAATCTCTCTTGATGTATCCTTTATATTCGTGTCCGTGATCTTCCCCAATCCTCTCAAACGGCGGAAAATATCATCAAAACGTTCAGTTAATTGTTCAAACATAGATTGTTGATTCGAAAAAAGCCGGTAAAATTAAGGATTTCTCTTCAGGGATTCAATAGAATAGAATGAAAGGTATCAGGCGTCGAACTTGACAGAAACTAGCTTGGAGACACCCTTCTGCTCCATTGTGACACCAAAAAGATAATTCGCCGCTTCCATGGTGAGTTTATTGTGCGTCACCACAATGAATTGCGTCTCATCGGCAAATGCTTCCAAAACTTTTGTAAATTTACGGATATTCACATCATCCAGGGGGGCGTCCACTTCATCCAAAATACAGTATGGACTCGGTTTGTACTGGTATATAGAAAATAGCAACGCAATTGCTGTAAGAGATTTTTCACCAGCAGAAAGCATCCGCAGTGAATTATTCTTTTTTCCAGGAGGTTGAGCATTTATTGCGATATCTGATTCAAGTGGATCCGGGTCGCCCACCAGAGTTAGTGAGCCGTTTCCTCCTTCAAAAAACATGGAAAAAAGCTTTTCAAAGTTGACCTTAATCTGATCGAAAGTCTCCATGAATAATTTCCGTGCTTCCTTATCAATCTCATGAATCGTTTCTTTTAAATTTTTCTCTGATTTCTCGAGATCCTCTTTTTGCTCATTCAACAACACCAATCTTTCAGTCTCTGTTTCGTGCTCATCCTTTACTGCCATATTTATAGGGCCAATATTTTCAATACTTCGATTGATCTTTTCGACCCGTTCTTCCAACTCATTTGCAGATTCATTCACATTTAATTCTTTTGGGATAGATTGATCGTAACGATCCTTAATCCGTTCTGCGACTAGTTTGCCCCGCTGTTCTATTTCTGCTATTTCCAGTTCTGCATTTTTTAAATTTTCCAATAAATTTTCACGACTGTGGTGTTCATCACGAATCTTAGACTGTATGGCTTCAATCTCGTTATAGGTTTCTTGCACTGTTTCCTTTTTAAGATCTAATACAGACCGTTTCTTTTTGACCACCGCATTTGCTTTTTGCAATTCTTTTTCACCCTGATCAGCTTTTGCACTCAGGATCTTTTGCGTCTCTTTCAAATCTATAATTTCTTTTTTAATTTCATCCTGTCTTTTCTTCAATTCACCTATGGAATCTTCTGCAGTCCTTTTTTGGAACTGTAGATTGTCCCTTTGATTCTCAAGATTCAATACATCTATCCGCAGATCCTGAACCTGCTTATGAAATTCATCTCGTCGAGTTCGGATTATCAATAATTCTTCATTGGCCTTTGTGAGTTGATCGGCTAATTGAGAAAGAAGTTTTTCTCCTCTTTTAGCAGATGGAGTCAGTTTCTTTAGCGATTTCTGAAGCGAGACAATGGCGGCTTTTATTTCATCAATTTCTCTTGAAATAGCAGTATGTTTTTCTTCACTCTGCTCCTGACGGATCTGATACTGAAGCACCAATTGTTCCAATCTCTTTAATTCATTATTCATTTCTGATACTAGAGAATTAATCGTTTCTTGGTCAGTTCTGGCTTTTTGCAGTTTTGAATTCAGATCGGCAAGAGTTTTTTCTATAGCGTCTTGGTCTTTGATATTTTGGGTCATTTTACCTTTTAGGGACTCCAATTTATCTTTTCGGCCCACGAGTCCCTTTCCATTTCTAGATTGCTTAAGGATTGTATTTGTCCCAGAAAATGTACCATCCATATCCACCAGATCCCAGCCAGACAGTTGCTTATCATTCACTGCTTTGGCAAAATCATTAACGATCAGTACTCTCCCCAACAACGCTGAAATGAGTTGATCGTATTTCTTATCAGATGATACCACATCCATTGCGCTGGCAATGACATTTCTATTTTTCGGAGTTTTTATTGTTGTCCTACCAACGTTTGAAAATTCTTTTAATGGAATTATGGCTGCACTCCCATGTTTTCCCTCTTTCAAATTTCTCAATGTCTCTAGAGCTGTAATTCTATCCGCAACCACTAGGAAACTAGCCGTATTTCCCAATACACTTTCAATAACAGCCTCATAAGATTTTTCCACAATCATGAGTTCAGCGCAGACACCGTGGACTCCTTTGAATTCTCTGGGATTATCCAGCACATATTTAACTCCGCTAGACACTCCCTCTTTAGATTCCAAAAGGTTGGAATAAAACTGAATCTGGTTTTCCAAAACTTCTGCTTTAGTCTTTAGGCTATGCTCCTTTCTAATTGCGTCCTGTTCATCCACTTCCAATCCCGAAACAACTGAAGACGCTTTTTCCTGCCTAACATTCTGCTTCTCAAGTTGAAATAAAAGTGATTTTAATTCTTTTTCAATTTCTAAACGTTCTCTTCGCAGCTCAGATGAACCCGTATTGATCTGGGCTTGCTTTCCCTCAAGGCTTTCTAACTGGCTCTCTTTTTCAATCAGCATATCCTGAGTACGGGCGTGTAGAGATTCCTGATCAGCAATCTTACGTTGTTCGGCCCAACGTTTATCTTGTAGAATATCCAAATCAGTCTGGGTTTTTTTGTATTTTTTGTCAATAGAATCAAACTCAGACTTTTCTTTTTTATAAACCACTAATTGAGAGTCTATCTTTGGAAGAAGTTTATCTGTTTCCTGTTCATAATCATTTTTATGCTGAACCAACTGGGAAATCCGAGTCTCATTGATACCCGTTTCTCGCTCCAATCGTTCGACAGTAGTTTTTGCACTTCGCTTTTGTTCCGTGGCAACCAAGACATCTTTTTGGGCTGAATCCCGTTTGTCCACTTCTTCTGATATCTCCCGGCTCAATTTATCAAGTTCCGTTTGCTGTGTCTGATATACAGATTTTAATTGAACCAATTCATTTTCATAGATAGTGGTTTCTGTGGCGGTGGATTCTTTCAGGTGTTTGAAATCCGTTATCTTCTTTTTGAGAGGTGTGGCGGTTTCTTCGTATTCTTTAATCTTTATAAATGCCAATGCAATCTCACGCTGGCATAGTTCATCTGACAATTTTGCGTGTCGTTCAAAGCGTTTTAACTGGAGAGCCAGTGACCTGACCTTAAATTCAACTTCCGCTATAATATCGTTCGCTCTCTCAAGATCTGTTCGGACGGCTTCAAATTTCCGTAATGTAGATCTGCGCTGTTGCTTGTATTTATTGATCCCGGCAGCCTCTTCAAACATTCGCTTCCGGTCATCAGTGGTCTCAGAAAGAATCTGTTCGATCATCTTCAGCTCAATGACCGAATAGGCATCAGCGCCCATTCCCGTATCAACAAACAAATCCTGAATGTCTTTCAGCCTACATGGAGTTCTATTAATATAATATTCACTATCTCCATTGCGGAACACACGGCGCCCTATTTCTACATCATTATATTCTAGAGGAAGTTTGCCTTTATTATTATGTACCGTAAGGGATACTTCGCAAACACTAAGCGGTTTTAGGGTATCGGCACCGCTAAAAATCACGTCCTCCATTTTTCCGCTCCGAAGTACGCTGTATTTTTGTTCACCCAGAACCCAGCGAATTGCATCAACAATATTGGTTTTTCCACAGCCGTTGGGACCCACAATTGCAGTAATTCCTTCCCCAAATTGCAAGTTGTCCTTCTTTGCAAAGGATTTAAAGCCGTGGATATTTAAATCTGATATATACATCTAGCGCTGGTTTAGGTATTTGTGGTCAGGAAATATAGTACTTTTTCGAGGGGAATGCCAGTATGAGATTCTAATTTTACCTTGCTTAAAAACTGAAAATAAGTGAATAACAATTAGGGATTTATCCATAAGCTCCATGATCCTGCAATGTTTGCCATATTAATAATGAACCGTTAACCTGGAGGCCACATCATCTGCCTGCCACCCATTAAATGGAGGTGGATATGAAAAACCGTCTGACCACCATCATTATTGCAATTGAATACTGTACGGTATCCAGAATCAGCAATCCCTTCACTGTTCACTAATTCTTTTGCCGTTAACAATAATTCCCCAGCCAATTCTCTATCTTCAGCCTCCAGATCATTCAAAGTGGAAATGTGTTTTTTAGGAATGATTAAAATGTGGGTAGGCGCTTTGGGATCAATATCGTGAAAGGCAAACACAGTCTCATTCTCATAAACCTTATCTGCCGGTATATCCCCATTTATTATTTTGCAAAAAAGGCAGTCATCCATGATCAATTCCATATTCTAAAATATTCAATGCAGCAATGGCTGCTGTTTCTGTCCGCAGGCGTCTATCCCCCAGTGAAAGAAATGGCAGTTCACTTTTTGTAAATAATTTCATTTCATCATTGGACAGGTCTCCTTCCGGTCCAACTACCACAGTTATATTCTTTCTACCATTCTGTCCAACCCATAATGACAATGACGTTTCACCACTACTGTGGAGGCAAATGACATTTTCATTTTCTGAAACTAAGTTGGATAATGAAGTGGGCTCATTCAATTTTGGGAAGCGGCTTCTTCCGCATTGTTTAGCTGCAGTTTGTACCAATGCATTTGATCGTTCCATATTTAGAGTTTTTTTTACACAATGGTCCATCGCAAGCGGTGTAATAGTACTCGCTCCACATTCAACTGCTTTTTCCAGTAGCCATTCAAACCGATCTCTTTTAATTAGCCCTACAGCCAGATGGATATTACATGGTGGTTCACCCAACCCCTCAATTGTCTCTATTATATCACCTTTAACGGTTTGTCCATTTGAACGAATGATCCCACGATAAGCCATTCCTTTGCCATCTAATAAAAAGACCTCATTATTCGTTCCCAGCCGAAGGACATTTATTGCATGGTGACCTTCATCATCATCGAGCGTAAACTGGTTGTGGGAAATTTTTTCAGGAGAAACAAAAAAATAATACTCGTTGGCCATCAGCGTCGCCAGTTATAGGCAATATGTATGATGGCGCCGCTAAAATGTTCCTGACCTTTCACTTTCTCATTCATAGGCAAATAATCTATGCCAACTCCGGCGGAAATGGTTATAAGGTTCACCATGAGAAAATCAGCACCTACTCCTAAATATGCGCCGAAAGTCCAGAGCCCTTGAGATCGTTTCCAGCGTTCAGTGAATTTGTCGCTGTCGTAACCATCCATGGTCAATACTGGTCCAGCCATTAGGGAAACATAGGGAGAAAAGTTATTGGCAATCTGCTCCACAAAGGGAAAATATTTTCCACCAACAAACATTGGGACTATCATAACATATTTGTCACCAACTCCCCGGTATTGATTGTAATAGGGATCGTATACCATCATGAATTCTTCACCTTTTACATCAAACATGCGACCGTGAAAAAGCCATTCCAACTCTGGACTGTAGCGCCAAACCTGATGGAAGAATACACCTGTTCCCTGTTCGCCCACTTGCAGTCCGAATCCTTTATATCCATCACCTGCTGATAGACCTTGTAACACGCAGATCACTGAAATAAGTTTTTTCATATGGAGATGACTACCTTTCCAAATTGTTCGCTGTTTTCTAAATATTTGTGAGCTTCTGCTATATTTTCCAAATGAAATTTCTTATCCACTCGCGGCTTAATTCTTCCCTCCTCTACCAGTTTTATTACCTGAGTAAAGGAATCCATATCTCCCATTGTGGATCCTAGAATTGACTGTTGTTTAAAAAATAGATGACGAATATCCACGGAAACTTTTGCTCCAGTTGTGGCACCGCAGGTAACGATACGCCCTCCACGGTTCAATATTTTCAGGGATATTTCCCAGGTCTCTGAACCGATATGTTCAAACACCACATCCACTTTTCCACAGAATTGTTTTATCTCTTTTACTATATCATCTTTGTAATGATTTACAACTAAGTCTGCTCCCAATCCTTCGGCAAACTCACATTTTTCATCTGAACCTGCAGTGGCAACGACACTACATCCTACTATTTTGGCAATCTGAACTGCCATATGACCTACCCCTGAACCGGCCCCCCAGACGAGTACTGATTCTGCAGGTTGGATCTTTGCACGCTTTACAAGCATTTGGTACGCTGTCTGCCCTACCAAAGGGAAAGCCGCGGCAGCTTCAAAAGAAATATTGTTTGGCTTTGGAACAACCTGTCTTTCATCTAAAACAATAAATTCACAATTCGTACCATTTTTTGTTTCGCCTAATATTCCCATTCGCTCGCACAAGTTATTTTTTCCAGATTGACATGATCGGCATTCATTGCAAAAGACTAGGGGGTTAATGATCACTTCATCGCCATGCTGGAATCGAGAAACACCTTCTCCCGGTTCACAAATATTTCCTGCACCATCGCTGCCCATGGTCATGGGCAATGGTATACCTGGTATTCCATTTCGAACCCAAATATCCAAATGGTTCAAAGCAGCAGATCGCAGATGGATTCGAACCTGTCCAGCTCCGGGCTCTGGAATTGGAAGCTCATCACATTTGAGGACATCAGTCCCTCCATGTTCGTGTATTCGAATTGCTTTCATTTTTTTCGGCTACAGATTAAATGGTCCACGCTGAATTTTCCACCCCCGGTCAACACTAATGCCAATGAGGTAAAGGCATATATAAGTGCACTTTCCGGGTTACCCTTTCCAGTGGTGATGTGAAAATTGGCTGCCACCAGCATGGTGAGCATTAATAATAATGATGAAAAGCGAGTGCCAAGCCCAATACCAATAAAAATGGAGCCAATGGATTCAGAAAATGATGCTAAAAATCCCCACAATGTATAAAAATAATGAATTTCCAAATGTTTCATTCCAAATTCACCAACGTCAGCCCAGCGTTCTGGACCTCCCAAGAGTTTATCCCAGCCATGGTTTACTACCATTAAGTATCCCACTGCAATTCTTAAGACCAGCAACCCATAGTCATGACAATGACTGATATGTTTACAGTAAGATTTGATTTTATCGATCATCGTTCACTTCTTTATACTCTGCATCTTGAATATCCAGTTTTTCATAATCTGTTTTTTGATCTTTCTGCTGTCTTTTTTGCACAACCTTTACATTTTTTATAAATCGGTATGCGGCATACACAAACACAAAAACTAGAAAATATTTTAACATCTTATTGGGAAACAGGATTAAAAAATTTGGTACCTGTTACGGGCTGGCGAATATAATTGATTACCTCATTTAAATCTTCTTCATTGTGGACAAAATCAATATTATTTGTATTAATGATAACAAGGGGAGTATCCTGATAGCGAAAAAAATATTCTGTATATAACTGATTCAATGCATCAATATATTCCTCAGAAATATTCTTTTCCATGTCCCTACCTCGCCTGGCAATATTGCGCATGAGCGTGTCTGTATCTGCTTGAAGATAAATAACAAGATCAGGGTTAATGACATTCTTTTCCAATAGATTTGCGACCATGTCATATAGAGACATTTCTTTCTCATCCAGGTTCAATGAAGCGAACAATCTGTCTTTAACAAACATGTAATCTGAAATCAGCAAATTATGGAACATGTCTACCTGGCGAAGCTCCTGTTGCTGCTGGTAACGCTGGAGCAAAAAGAAAAGTTGTGTCTGAAATGCATACCGTTCAGGTTCTTCATAAAATTCAGAAAGAAATGGATTCTCATCAAACCCTTCAAGTATTAACCTTGCTCCGAGTCGTTCAGATAAAAGGTTTGCCAGACTAGTCTTACCCACTCCGATAGGTCCTTCAATGGCTACATAGTATAAATTCCTCATGCGTTTTTTTCCATAACGTGTTTTGTCACGACTGATGGGTCCGGACAGAGTTTCAACAGATCTCGAACAGTCATATTGTATGCTGGAACCATGAAATCTGGAGCAAGTTCAGTCCAGGGAGCCAATACAAACTTACGATTAGCCAGGTCAGGATGGGGAATAGATAATTGTTCTGTTTCCAAAAAAGATGTTCCGTAGGTTAAAATGTCTATATCAATTATCCTTGGAGAATTTTTTTCTCGTATGTCAGGACGTCCCAAAAGTCTTTCCACATTCTGACAGGCATCAAAAAGATCGAACGAGGAAAAATTAGTATTATATGATATAACTGTGTTTAAAAATTCAGGTTGATCTGATTTAAATAACGGAGGTGTATTATAAAAAGAAGAACTTTCGATATTTGAAATTTCATGATAAGTCGATAGTGCGGTGATGGCTCCAGCAAGATTCGCTTCCCGATCTCCCAAGTTCGATCCCAGTGATAGAAATCCTGATTCAGACATTCTCGGCACGTGTTTTGGTGATCTCTACTTCAACGGTATCCAACGTACCATCTATGGGTGCCTCCGGTTTACGAACTCTGACGGTTACTCCATTAATATTATAGTCATTTAAAAGTGAATCGGCTATGGTACTACCTAGTGTTTCAATGAGGTTAAACTGTTGCTGCATTACAATTTCTTGCACACACTTGAAAACGGAGTCATAGTCAATAGTTTTTGCTACATCATCTGTTGATACAGCATCAGTCAGATCAGCTGAAAGTTCTACATCCACTTCAAAGTGTCCACCCTTTTCTTTTTCAAATTCGTGCACACCGTGGTAGCCGTAAAACTGCATGTTTTTTAATCGAATGGTACCCATGGAAAAAATAAAGTTACCCTATGTCTATAAGCGGAGTCAACGAGTAGAAATTAAAAAGCCTCGCAAAAGCGAGGCTTTTTAATGATAAGTTGGAATTACATCATTCCACCCATGCCGCCCATTCCTGGGTCCATCGGAGGCATTGGAGGTTCCTTTTCCGGAATCTCTGTAACGGCAGCTTCTGTGGTAAGTACCATACCAGCGATGGAACTGGCATTTTCAACGGCCACACGTGCTACTTTTGTCGGATCAATGATCCCTGCGTCAAACATATCAACATATTCGTCGCTTCGCGCATCGTATCCATGGGCATTTTTTCCATCCCGAACATTTTGAACAACAATAGAAGCTTCCACTCCTGCATTGTTACAAATCTGACGAATGGGTGCTTCTAGTGCACGCCGAAGAATATCCACGCCAACAGATTGTCCACCGTCTACCTTCAACTTATCTAAAGCAGACTGAGCTCGGAGCAGTGCTACGCCACCTCCGGGAATAATCCCTTCTTCAACGGCTGCACGTGTTGCATGGAGAGCATCTTCCACGCGTGCTTTCTTTTCTTTCATCTCTACTTCAGTAGCAGCACCAACATTGATAACTGCTACACCACCGGATAACTTGGCCAGTCGTTCCTGAAGCTTTTCACGATCATAATCTGAAGTTGTCTTTTCGATTTGGACCTTGATCTCATTGATCCGTGACTGGATCGCGTCTTTTGTTCCACCACCGTCAACGACAGTTGTATTATCTTTATCAGACACTACACGCTTGGCAGTACCCAAATATTCCAAAGTAGCGTTTTCAAGTTTGTAACCGGCATCTTCAGAAATAACAGTACCACCTGTTAAAACAGCAATATCTTCCAGCATAGCCTTACGTCTATCGCCAAAACCGGGAGCTTTAACAGCCAGCACTTTGAATGTACCCCGGAGTTTGTTCACTACGAGGGTAGCGAGGGCCTCTCCTTCTACATCTTCAGCAATGAGAATAATCGGTTTTCCAGTCTGAACTACTTTTTCCAGCAATGGTAACAGATCCTTCATATTGCTCAACTTCTTATCATGAATCAGGATATATGCATCTTCCATTTCTGCTTCCATCGATTCAGGATTAGTCACAAAATAAGGTGACAAGTATCCACGATCGAACTGCATACCTTCAACAAACTCAAGGAATGTTTCTGCTGTTTTGGATTCTTCCACAGTAATGACACCATCTTTACCTACCTTTTCCATTGCCTCAGCGATCTTTTCACCGATCTCACGGTCATCATTGGCAGAAATAGTAGCCACGTTGGCAATCTGTGTACTGTCCGGGAGATCCTTGCTTTGTTTCTGCAATGCCTCAACCACTGCTACACGACCTGCATCGATGCCACGCTTAATAGACATGGGGTTGGCGCCAGCAGTTACATTTTTCAATCCTTCTGTGACGAGCGCTTGAGCCAGGACGGTTGCTGTTGTGGTTCCGTCACCGGCAACATCTGATGTTTTTGATGCTACTTCTTTTACCATCTGTGCACCAACATTTTCCAGCCTATTTTCCACTTCAATTTCCTTGGCAACAGTCACACCGTCTTTTGTGACAGTGGGTGCACCAAATTTCTTTTCGATCACTACGTTACGACCTTTGGGACCCAGTGTGACCTTGACCGCATCGGCCAATCTGTCAACACCGTCCTTCAGTGCATTACGAGCATCTAAACTATAGGCAATCTCTTTAGCCATTTTTTCGATCCTCCTTACAAGATGGCGAGAATATCACTCTCGCGCATGATTAAATATTCTTTTCCGTCATGGGTGACCTCTGTACCGGTATATTTTCCGTACAGAACTTTGTCCCCTTTGCTGACTGTCATCTCAACAATTGTACCGGAATCGCTGGCCTTACCAGGCCCAACAGCTACAATTGTTCCTTGTTGTGGCTTTTCTTGTGCTGTATCGGGAAGGATAATACCACCAGTGGACATTTCCTCCGCCGCAGCGGCTTCCACGACTACACGATCAGCCAATGGTTTGATGTTCAGAGCCATCATTTAACTCCTATGTTTTATTTGTTATTTTTTGTTTGTCTTCCAGTAAATGCCTTAAAGGCAGCGCTGAAATTAATTGTTATAAATCACCTAAAACAACAAAAATTAGCACTCTTATATGTAGAGTGCTAAATCACTTTCCGGTACTTCCAAAACCTCCTTCTCCCCTTGAGGTCTGGGATAATTCATCAACGATCTCTACATGGATCGGAGATCCGTCCATGGCCACGATCTGCACTAACCGTTGACCCGGCTCTACAGAATAATCAAAATCTTTAATATTGTCAACGGCGGCCATGATCTCTCCCCTATAACCACTATCGATCAAACCAATAGAGTTACACAATCGTAACGGTGTTTTAGCGATACTCGAACGAGGCATTAACAGGTAGGGTTTATTTTCCGTGTTCTCACAGGCTATCTGTAAATGTATCAATGTTGTTTCCCCCGCCTTAATCGTCTGCTCATTTATGACAAAACAATCCAGACCCGCATCCCCATTGTGGAAGTGACCGTGATTTTCATATAGCTCTTTTACTGCAGCGTTGAATGGTCTAATCTTCAAGTTCATTGTTTTTCAATCATTTCCTTTAATCGTTTTATATGTCCAGGAGTTGAGCCACAACAGGCGCCAATCGCCGTTGGATTTAATCTCAATAGTTTATGGAAATATTCGTCAAATTTAGATTCATTTATAGTATCAAAATAATCATTATCGAAGTCTGTAATACCAAGGTTCGGATATACTCCCCAGTTCCTCTTCCAAAACTCTGTCAAGCCTGTTATGCCGTCATTCATCGTCTCTATCCTATTACAGTTTAACAATAGACATGAAGCATGGCTCTTACCTATCAGTTTAATACATGCTTCTAATGATGTTCCATCGAGCAATTGATCACCATCTTTAAGGATTAAACTTACCCATGTCTCATCACAGATTGCTTCACTCAGGGAAAGACCTATCTCAATCTCTTCTATATTCCCCATGGTCTCAAAAATGTAAAAACCCACACCGCCCTCAGTAAACCATTCAAGCATCTCTCCATAGGTATCTTCTGCGGCACCAATGCCAGGATAAAGTTCAGGATGATAACAATCATCTACAGACGTCATGGACCCTGCCACTCTTACTCTGTCCCTCCCAGCCTCTTGAGCTATTTCAACAGCTGAAAGAAGACTGTCTCTGGCTCGAGTTTTTGCATTCAATGCTGAAAATCCAGCTTTTCGATATGTATAGGTTGTTGTTCGAAAGGTGTTGGTCCTTGCAATATCCGCTCCTGCTTCAGCGTAATCCCTGTGAATATTAAATACGATTTCTTTATGCTGAAGGTTAGCATCAGAAGACCATACGGGGAGGGGCAGGTCCACGCCACGACTGGTCAATTCGGTGCCCATTGCACCATCTAATAATATCGTTTTTTCAAGAGTCATTGCTGAACCGTCTGCCTACATAATATAATAGTATGCTGCCCCCGAAGATTAGAGAGCCGATAAACGACTCAAAAGGTTGTTCCTTAAAGGTATAGAAAAGTATCCATACGTTCACCAGAATAAATATTAATGGAGTAAAAGGATATCCCCAGACTTTATAAGGCCGGCTTAGGTGCGGTTCACTATTGCGAAGAATGAGAACAGCAGCTACCGTAGTGGAATTGGTAAGAATTAAAGCGATACCTGTATACATGAGCACCTGTTCAAAAGATGATGTAAACAGAAATGTGAGACAAATAACCAATTGCAATAGAAATGAATTCTGGGGGATTCCGTCAACATTCGTTTTTGATAGAAACCCAAGATAGCTATGGTCCTCCCCCATAGTTTGCGTAATCCGGGGTCCGATGAACACGTAACTGCTGATAGTTGAGAGCAAAAGGATTGAGATGCCAGTTCCAATAATAACCGCACCTGTTTCTCCAAACACATATATTCCAGATATATACCCCACTTCCACCTGCCCCTGCATTTCTACCATTGGGGCCGAGTACAGAAACACCGTGTTCAATAATACATAGAGGACCATCACAAAACCTGTTCCCAGAAACAGTGATCTGGGCAGATCTTTTTTCGGGTCGCTCACCTCACCTGCAAAATAAATAGTAGAGTTCCAGCCTGTATACGCATAGGAAACCCAAACCAGGCTCACTGCAAAACCGGAACTCAGCATTACATTGATATCTCCTGTTTTGGGCATGAGCGAAATAGATTGGGGATTACTTATCATGAACCCTGCTATAATAAATACCAGAATCAGACCTACTTTTATCGCAGTGGAAATCCCCTGAAATAGGGTTCCGATCTTAAGGCTCTGGCTGTGAAGAAAATGAAAAATAAGTATCATGAATAATGCAACCCAGAACGGATCCAGTCCCGTAAAAACAGCTGAACTGTATTTCCCCAATGCCATAGCTGCTAGAACAGCCGGCGCTGAAAATCCAACTGTTGCTGAAACCAGCCCCCCGGCAAACCCAACAGCCGGATGAATAATACGGCTCATTAAATGGTACTCCCCGCCCGACCTGGGTAAGGCAGCTCCCAATTCACTGTATGTCAATGCACCACACAAAGCGATAACGCCACCGATAATCCACAGCATAATCAACGGAAATACAGATTGAATATCATTTAATTGAAAACCCAGACTTGTGAAGACACCCGTCCCGATCATGGATGCCACCACAAATGAGAAAGCAGTCCACATGGAAATATGGCGCTGATTCTTTTGCATTAGATCAGGAGTATTTGAAAAGATTATAGGCCAGCAATAACCAGCTGGAAATAAGAGCAAAACCACCGATGGGTGTTATGGCTCCCATCCATCGGACACCACCAACTACAAGTATATACAGGCTACCTGAAAATATAAGGATCCCCAAAGTCATTAGTGTGAACGGAAGTTGTATAGTCTTTTCCGGAAAGTGAAACCCTAGGATGCCCATTAGGACCAAGCCCAGAGCATGATACATCTGATACTTGACACCGGTTTCAAATATAATCAGATCCTGAGGGGATATTCTTGATTTAAGACCATGAGAACCAAATGCGCCAAAGGCAACCGCCAGACCGGCCAAAACAGAGCCGGTAATAATGATAGATCTCATTCAGATTCGTTTTTCTGAACAACAGTACGCATTGGGAATGGAATTTCGATTCCTTCTTCATCATAGCGTTTATGCAGCCGCTTAACAAACTCATGAATCATGGGATGGTGATCACCATACTTGATTGCCCGCATATATACCATAAAATTGATGCTGGAATCAGCAAAAACTTGAAATCTAACGATGGGATCGTAATCCTTGCTGGCTTCATCGAGATCATCAATGACCGATTGAGCCACTTCTAAAGTTACTTTTTCCACAATACCTAGGTCGCTATCATAGGCGACACCTACAGGTATCTTTATAGAATAGCTCGTATCCTTAAGATCAAAATTCTTTGTGATTGCTTGCGACAGCCTATTGTTGGGAACACTGATCACATTATTGGCCCGTTCAACCATGGTTGTGTTTCGCCAGGTGATATTGGTAATATATCCCATCTCACCACTGTCCAACTGCACAAAATCTCCAATACGAACTTTTTGAGATAATAAAATATGAAGCCCTGCAAAAAAGTCAGATAAGGTATCTTTCAGAGCCAGTGACACAGCCAAACCACCAACGCCTAACGCAGTGAGAATGGGTGCAATGGAGATACCAAAGGACTGGAGTATAATCATGAGACCAATTGCAATAATGGTAATGCGAGCCAAATTAGAAAAGATGGCCGTGGATGGAAATCTGGAGCCTTTGCTCGCAGACCATTCGTTTAATACATCAATGGCCATTTTGGAAGCTGCCATAGTAACAGAAAGCATCATAAGCGTTATGGCAATCTTTGCTACGTATTCATTATACGGCGTACAGCCGACCAAGTCACCAGCAGCGATATACAATGCTACTAGAAAAAACCATAGGACGATCCGACTCTCAATTGCCGTAAAGATGATATCATCGTATTTCCACTCGGTCTTACTGGTGAGTTTCTTAACCCGTGAATGGATAAAACTCTTAAAGACCCAACCGGCGAAAATGCCGACCGCTACAGTAATAACCGGGGGCAGCCATATATCGAGAAAGGCTACAGAATTAATATAGTCAACTATTTGATTAAACATAAGGCCTAGAAATTACAAATGAATGATTAATTCTCCTCCAATTCAATTTCTACTGCCAACTGGAGTAGATCACTATCAGGAAAAAGTGTATCCTTTATTTTATTTTCGTCTCCAGAGCTATTTCGTCTGAACACCTGCTTTCCATCAATGTACAGTGCTAGGAAATTCATTGTTCGATCATCCTCAAATTCCCATGAGAGTCCATGGAGCACATTTCCCTTAAATGATGTTTCTGAACGAAGATTCCCTGATGAATGCCTTTCTGTTTTTGTGGTGATTCCTAGCAATTGATTTTCCTCAGTTACTTCCAGGCCCAGTGAGTTCCATTTACGTTCATAGAGAAGCTCTCCACGTTCATCAAATACTTGAATCTGCTTTAACCGATCATTATCATGGTAGATAAAATGACACACTGGTATATCTAAATAATAGAATGTTTCTTTTGTCAAAATACCGCTGGGGCTGAAGACCTGCATGACGCCGTGCAGTTTCCCTTGATCATATGTGGTGATGGTTGAATATTCACCATGATGGTAACGGCGTAAATTTGTTCCGCTCAGTTTTCCATTAAAGTAGGATCCTTTTTCACGTTCAAATCCATTTGGATTCATAATGATAAAATCACCGGAACGTACTCCATTTATGTATGTTGTCTCTGACTGAAGGTCGCCATTTTCAAAATATGTAGTTGCTTTCCCTTCCATTATACCATTGATGAAATTGGCCTCTGCTTTCAGTTTTCCATTTCGATAATAATATTCGACGGGTCCATTGAAACCGCCATCAGAATAGGTGATCGATGAGTCCACCTTACCAGTTATAGAAAACCACGTCCATACACCTGTGCGTATGCCATTGATATGCTCTCCCACCAATGATTTTTCATGGTTAACATGCCATTTTTTATATTCACCATGATACTGTCCATGATCGTAATGTATCAATGAATCCAATCCTTTTTCGTTATTGTACCATTTCCATTCCCCATCCTTAATATCATTATCATAGTGACCAGTCATTATCTTTTTGCCACCATCATTCCAAATGGTAACATTGCCATGCTTGATTCCGTCTACATAACTGACAACCCGCTGTTTTTTCCCTTTTTCACTTAACCATGTCCATGTGCCGTGGGGAATTCCATAACTATACTCACCTACCATTAACTTTTTTCCATTTTCTCCATAGTGGATTGACTTTCCGTGATACTGGTGATCCTTGTATGTCATTTCATGGATCTTTTGACCCGTAGATGAATAATTGATGCTCTTTCCGGTTAACATCCCTTTCTCAAAGGTTCGAATTGAATCCGGGTTCCCTTCTTTATCATACCAGGACCATTTTCTGGTTTTCCTCCCCTCATCAAATTTCCCCTTTTCGATGACTTCTCCCGAACTAGAATAGGCAATATGTTTTCCGTGCCGGACATTGCGGATCATATCAGTTGATGAGGCCAACTCTCCATTAGGATAATAGGTTAAAAGTTCTACAATAACAGAATCCTTGACCCCTCCTTCCTTTTTTACTTTCATCAGTGCCACAGCCTTATCCTCGCCACTCTCGTAACTGTCCATGACCACTGAAACCGGAGAGCAACTTATAAAAATAATTAAGAGGAGAAGAAAGAATCGATTCATTAAAAACTATGTTGCCCAAGCTATAGCTGAATCTACCAGTTCGTCCAATCGATCCAATATATCTGTTTCCACAACTTTGATCCCATCGAATGCATCTCCTGTAGCATAAACAAATTTTGGAATCACCTTGCATCGATAGTCAAGCATAATGCTCTCCGCAAATGGCATGACAGACATATAGCTGCTTTTGCCTCCAGCATTACAAATAAAGCCCACCACTTTCTTGTCCCAGCCGCTTCCGGTGAGCTCCAATAAATTTTTAGCAGCAGCATTAAGATAATAATTGTACACCGGACTGACAATGATCAATGAATTGGCCTCTTTAATCTGCTCTGTAAGTGAAATAACAGCTGGATCACTGTAACAATCTCCCCCATCACAAAGTGGAAGGTCCAATTTCTGAAGGTTGATCAATTCTGCGTCAACCTTTTTGTCAGAGAATAGCCCCAATGCTTTTTCTGCAAGAACTAGTGTCCTGCATTGTGGACGTAAACTGGTGGAAATGATTAAATGCATCGTTTTCTTTCTATTTTTTTGTGGAGAAATTTACTCTGAAATATTTATAGAATTTTGTTGAGGTTATGGATGCAAAATCCAGTCAGCATTATACACGTCTACAAATGCTGGTGGTATCCTGTTACCATCAGACTTGTCATCCAGCGTAAATAAAAATCCCACAAAACTAGAATCAGGGCTACTAAAACGTGCGTTATTTTCTGTAACTCCATATCGAAAACCCAATGCAACCATCTCAAATTCATTGAATTTCTTTTTCTCCAAATCAACCTCTGCATATCCTTTGAGTCGTGTACTCATACCATGGTCCAAGAGATAATAGGGTTTCCAATCATTCTCTCCCATTAACCATTCACCTTTTGCCACAGCCCTTGATGATCCTGAAATAGATAATTTAGCAACCATTTTTGTAATAGCTTCAACCTTGATCTGAATTTGACCGTTTTTGATCTCTTCTATCGCAAAGGGCAGTGTTTGCCCTCGAACATTATCCACTAAATGAAATCGAAATAATCTATCAGATATATTTTTAGGGACTGTATATATATCGCCAATGTTTGGTTCTTTTGGTAGCCATTCCATTTTTTCAATTGAGCTGAACCAAACATGATCCATATTCCAACGGTCACTTCTGGTTGATGATAACGGCGGATCGGTAAACAGATCTATATTATAGGTTTTGAGAAATAAACCACCAGAGGGAAAGCTATTTTCCCAACGGTGATTTGTTGAAATAGACACACCTTCAGGAAGTAGTTTTTCTTTTTCTGTAAGAGATCTCCATTTTTCAAGTCCCAATTGGATAGTCTCTAATACATGGTCTGGATTAAGAGAATTGATGGAACTGAGCAATTTTCCACTGGGACTGCACACATAAATACCTTGCCGCGTACCTCCCGCTTTTTGATAATGCCCTTCATCAGCCATTTTCTGGAAAAACCTAGCATCCAGATCATTGGACCTCTGTAATCTCCACACTTCATCCGTTGTTGGTATAAACTCTGAAGAAATTTCAATGATCCGTTCATCTGACCAAACGAGCCGCCGGCCCGCCACTCCATTATTTCACGTACAGCCAAGAGGATGTCCATTCATGACCCAAAGCAAAAGAGGTTTTTGTTCAAGATGAGAATCAATCAGTCCATCACCGAAACTACTTTTCCAAGGAATAGAGCTCCACTTTAGCTCTGCTTCTGTGGGTTGAATATATTCTTTCCAGATTTGGTAAGTATCATCGTTAAGAGTGAACTGATCATTTTTTTCACACCCTATAAAAACGATCAGTATCAAAAACCCAATCAATAAAAAATAATTTTTTGCCATATCTTACTAACGCCAAAGCTGTTGGTATAAGCTCCAGCGTTGAATTTGCTGAACTAAAAACGTAAGGTTTAATTGCACGAAATGATCCCCTTGACAACCAAGTAGGGAATCAACAGATAAAGAATGGAATCTCTAACCAGGTAATATCCAAAAAAAGCTGCTATCACCACCCAGCCTTTACGTTTAAATAATAATTTAAATCCACCCTCCTTCCTGAGGGCATTCCACTCCGATAAAAATCGAGGTTTATAAAGTGACATTATTCCTCGCCGGGTTTGATCTTCCCAAATTTAACATTTTCGTATTTGTCCCACAGTGTCTCACCGGATGCCTGTTGAAAACGAAATGCGAATGCCATGGCCTCATGAAATGGTTTATTCACAAAATCCTCATGACTGTAAAATTCATCAATCCAGCCGACAAATTCATCCATATCCTCATCAATCAATTGATCGAATATTCCGAATACCAATTCAGCGCGATTGTCATAGTACCATTTAGTTAATTCAGTATGCCCCAATTCGTTCTTTAAACCTTCGTAGGTCTCATAGGTCTGGGTCATGTAGGAAAATAAATATGTCTCTTTTTGGGAGGGAGTCAATGTTTTCCAATACGCAACGATCGGCGACATATTGGTAGGTTCAAAGCTCTGGGCTCCTACAAGAGAAAATAAAATGATGGAAATGATAACCTTTTTCATACCTTACCTTTGTTCGAATTATCCATTTAAACTACAAAAGAGAACCCATATTTACAATCCTCATTCACTGTCAACTTCAATCCAATCATCATTTTCTTTGATAAGGTCAATCAACTCTTCAACTGCGCCTTTAGTGGGAATATTTTTTAGGATAACATCTTTTCCTTTGTAGAGCGATATCACGCCGTCCCCACTGCCAACATATCCATAATCTGCGTCTGCCATCTCCCCTGGACCATTCACGATGCATCCCATAATGCCTATCTTAATTCCTTTCAAATGATCCGTACGCTTGCGGATCTTAGCTGTAGTCTGTTGAAGATCAAATAACGTTCGCCCGCATGATGGACAGGAAATATATTCTGTTTTGGAGATTCTTGTTCGGGTGGCCTGCAAGATCCCAAAAACCGTTTTGTTAATAAATTTCAGATGATGATCTGTCTCCAGCCATACACCATTACCAAATCCATCAACCAATAGTCCTCCAATATCTGCGGAAGCTGCCAGCCGACAATGTTCCCTATCTGACTTGATAAAGTTCCGTCTAATGATCACCGGTATAGGTTCCGCTAAACGAAAAAATGCACTACGTAATTCAGCCATAGCATGATCAGTCTCTGCATCCAATATGAGCACAGAATTGTTAGGGAGTGCAGAAATAAATGTGTCGTTTAATTTTGATAAAGTACAAGGTATAAAATTCAAATCTTCAGATGTGGGTGAATGATCATCTGTGACCAATGGATAGGATTGATGTGACCGGTCCCATGAATTACTGTCCTGGATAATGCTGACTGTGCCTGGCAATTCAAAGGTGATCTTTTTCTTCCCGATGTAGATCAGGTCTGCTGCAGCATCAGCAGTGGTCCACTTATCCAATTCAACATTGTAATAATGTCCAACTGCTTTCAAGTCTGAAGGAGTAATTTTTTCCAGATTGCTCATATCAACTATAACCCTTGGCACCTCCTCGCCGCCTATATTCTTGATCTGCGTGGTTTCACGTTTTTCAAATTCAAACGGATGGTAATGCTCCGGATTAAATTCAGGTAGATTTCCAGTTCGTGTATTTGAATATCTGTCCACCAGTGCTCTGGCCACTGGTATCTCAGCTTCCGGTTCCTCAGTGAGTGATACCCTGATCGTATCCCCCAATCCATCTTCCATTAGCGTGCCTATTCCCACAGCAGATTTAATCCTACCATCTTCACCCTCTCCGGCTTCTGTCACTCCCAGATGAAGAGGATAGTCCATTCCTTCCTGGATCATGGTGGCTGCAAGTAATCGATAAGCCTGGACCATTACCTGAGGATTAGAGGCCTTCATGGAAAAAATGATATCGTGATAATTTTCATCTTGACAGATCCTGGTGAATTCCATAGCTGATTCCACCATACCCAAGGGAGTGTCCCCGTATCTGTTCATGATTCGATCAGAAAGAGAACCGTGATTTGTGCCAATACGCATGGCTGTCCCCTCTTCCTTACATATTCTTACCAAGGGTATAAACTTTTCCCTGATCCGCTCCAGTTCATCATTGTATTGGGCGTCGGTGTATTCCAGGATCTCAAATTTTTTCTTGTCCGCATAGTTTCCGGGATTCACACGAACCTTTTCCACAATCCTTGCCGCGATCTCTGCCGCGTTGGGAGTAAAATGGATATCAGCTACCAATGGCTGAGTGAAGCCGCGCCGTTGGAGTTCATTTCGAATATTCTTCAAATTCTCGGCCTCTTTCTTGCTGGGTGCCGTGATACGGATAATCTCACACCCGGCCTCGATCATGCGGATGGATTGCTCTACCGTACCCTTGGTATCCATCGTATCGGTCGTGGTCATAGATTGGATCCGAATAGGCTGATCACCGCCCACGATAACACCACCCACAGCAACCTCTCTGGTTTTTAACCGGGAAAATGAATTAAGGCTATTGCAAAAAGGCAGGTATTTTTCCACAGGAGAATTTAATTAGAAAACGGAGTTTTGGAGTAAGCCTTCGCATGTTGAATAGTATAAGTATAATTATCCAATTCAATACATTTTGAATAGGCATATAAGGCTGACTTTCTCTCACCCTTCAGATCATGGATCTGGCCCTTTAGGTACCAAGCGTTGGCCAGAATTATATCCAGTTCAGCAGCATAGTTCTCCACTGCATCATCCACATGGAACTGTGCCTGTTCCAGGTTGCCACTGGTGAAATGGTATAAACCATTCTGATATTGAAAATAGCTATGATACCATTTCTGCTGGGTAGGAGTTAGGTCAGATATCATTTTTTCTAATGTATTCATTGATGTCAAGGCTGAGTTCATTTTTCCGCTGCGTATGAGGCTTTCGGTATAGATTATACGGAAATAAAAATTTTGAGGGAACGTGCTCACCAAAATGGAACTATGTTCCAGAGCTTTTTCAGGGTCCACATCTACCCAAAGATATAAAAAGGAGACTATTCCTTTTGCCTCTATCCATGACCAGGGGCCATTATTCGCAGCTCGCTCGATCTTAATTAATCCACGCTCACGGGACGGATCCAACCCTAACAGACTGGCGCCCCACTGGATTAGCACATTGCTTAAGCCAGCATAATACTCCACGATGCCCATAGGGAGCGCTGTATCTACAATATCAGGGTGATCCTTTTCCACAGATTGAATGATACGAAACCCGGAATATGCCCAGTTCAACGTTTCCAGCCACTCCTTCTTTCCCAGATAAATTCTAGCCATTAGCCCTGTGGCAGACCCCAAATACAATTGATAATTGGGATCATTTGGATACATTGCAACCAATCCTTTATAAACTGGAATAACTTCATTCAGATCATTTTCCAGATCGGTGTAGGTTTGTTCCACCGATGAGTTTGCCTGATTATGGAGCCATCGTGATGCGACCCATGTCAGGTGGACTGTGGGGTTTTCCGGGTAATCCTGTCTAGCTTGTGCCAAAATTTCAATAGCATTCGCTGTTTCATAATTATAAAAAGCATGGACACCTTTGCGAACCTCATCATCACCAGAAAACGATTGAGCAAAAATGATTGTACTTATAATTAATGGAAAGATTTTCTTCATTATATTATGTAAAAAATATACTAAAAATATTGGATCAACCCTGTTGGGCGATCATGAGCCAACCCCTGGCTTCGTTACTATCGGGGTTCAGTTCTAGGCTCCGCTGCCAGGCAGCTTTAGCTAACTGATATTCATTCATTTTCCAGTAGGTGATACCCATCCCGGTGTAGGCTTCGGCATCCATGGGCTTCAGTTCCACCACTTCCTGGTAGGCTGCCAATGATTCCTTGTGCATACCCTTTTCCCTATAATATTTCCCCAAACTCCGCATGGCGCCCGGGAGCCAGCTTCTGGAATGATTATTCACGCTCAAGGCCTTGCTAAATGACGTTCGTCCCATAGAGGATTCACCCTGACGATTGTATTCCACGGCCATTATATAATATGCCTGGGGGAGCAATGTTTTCACTAGTGGGTGCTCCGGTGAATAATGCAAGAGATCTTCCCATGAGGCGGCAGCACGGCCCCATTCATTGGCATTGAAATAGCTCAAACCCTGCATATAGCGGGCGTCCACGTCATAATTGTTTAGGTACACCACATCGCTGAACGCCAACGCGGCGTAAACATATTTGCCCTGATTAAAATATAAATGTCCTAATGATAAGTGAGCATCCTCATTCCGGGGATCCATTTTAATGGCACTCTGGAAGGACGATTTGGCCCGGTCAATCTCACCCATTTCTTCGTATGCGCGACCCTGAAGATACACAAAACCGCCGTGCTCGGGAAATTTTTCTTTGGCTAGCACTGACAATTTGATAGCATCTTCATAGTCACCTAAATTGAGTTTTTTTCTGATTAATGTCAACTGCTGGGCTGGGCCATCAGGGTTCCGGGCAGCAGATTCTTCCAGCACTGCCTGACTATCCGCTGATCCTTTTCCGGATGCCAGCATATCCAGTGTAGCACGATGACTCGGATCCAGAGCCAATGCTTCTTCATAAGACTGCCGTGCTTTCAGCATGTCTCCCATATTCTGATACATATTTCCCAGGTAAAAATGGGCATCGGGATTCAGGGAATTCTGGGTCAATACACGTAAATAAACATCCTTGGCGTTCTCCCAGTCATGGATCTGTTCATAACGCATACCCAATTGACGCTGGGCGCGGATGTCATACGGTGCATTGGCGGCAGCTTTTTCATAATCTTCTGTGGTGTATTTTGCCTTGGATTCGATACGCACCACTTCCTTCTTATGCTGCGGGGTGGACAGGTAACGAGTGGCATGAGCGATGCGACTTCGGCTGGTATTCATTTTATTGGTATAATCAAACAATTCACTGGTGAGTTGAACAACAGATACTTCCTTTTTAGGAACTTGAGTAGCTTCAACTTTTGTGGTTTTACTTTTCTTAGATGATTTCTTTTTCTTAGACTTCTTTTTGCTACTGGATTTTTTCTTCTTCTTAGAAGACTTTTTCTTTTTTGAGGACTTCTTCTTTTTGGATGATTTCTTTTTCTTAGACTTCTTTTTGCTACTGGATTTTTTCTTCTTTTTCTTTTTGGATTGTTCCTGGGCTACAATTGAAGTTGAGGCTGTATTGATGGGCAATGCTCCGGCAAGCATGGCCAAAAGCAGTAACCGTGTGATCCAGTGAAATATCTTTATAGGCATAAGTTTCGGAATGAATTTACGAATGGTTGGGAAAATGAAAAGGCGTTTTTGATGATAGATCAGTTTTCTATCCCAAACCATTTTGATTTAATTCCACCATCCTCTCCCTGATCGGTCCAGGCAACAAATGCATGGCCATCCACCAATGCAAGCTTGGGATAACCGCTGCCCCTACCTGAATTGATATCGATTTCAGCAAACAATTCTATATTACCTACAATATCTATTTTTTTCAGGACCAACTTTCCAAAGTTATCTCCTTCCTCCAGCCAGCTTACCAGCACAGTTCGTTCATTCAACCATAATAAATCTGTTCGGCCGATGGCTTTTTGATCATCAATCCGTATAGGAGCACCAAAAGTCTGCCCACCATCAAATGAGAACGCTATATTCACTTTAGGTAAATTGTCGGGCGCCGTGTACCAAGCAATGGCTACTCTTTCCCCATTCGCGCTCATTGCAGGACCGTTCACCGGACAACCGGGAACGATCCAGCCATCCTCGTGAATTGGCTTTGGTGTTTGAATACCGTTGATATAGTTAAGTTGAATATTCCGTGTTTGATCCTCATAACGATCACGAAATGCCACAAGGGGTCCAGCAGAAGTATTCACTGCAGCGGTTGGACAGCACTCACAGACCATAGGATCCAGCATGACCTCTGTCCCCAGCTTACCCTTAGAGTCAATGGTGGTTGAGTATAGGCGCATAGATCCATGCCCATGCCCATGATCACCTGCCATCATGGCGCGACCATCAAGCCAGATCAACCCGGTCTTTCCATTATTGTTAAAGAAGGACACAAAGCCATGCTCCCCTTTAACACCATCCCGGTGTGGCACTACAGGTTCAGACCATGATCTTCCTCGATCAGTGGACATGGCTACATGAACATCATAGTCATAGGTACCCTGCCCGCTCATTTCCAGCCATGATAGAGCCAGTGTATTTTCCCCGGCGTGGTACATCTGTGGGAGGTCAGCCCAATTCTTGAAAAACTGCTTACTGGATACAACAGTCTTTTTTTCTGTCCAAAATCCGTCAGAATATTCCGACATGGTAATATTCTGGCTATCATCGTACCAGATCATAATAAATCCATTATCAGTCTGACATATATTAGGATAGGCGCTGCCTCGTGCGGTGTCCGGCGCGGGTAGAGATTCATCCCCACAGGAAAAAATCAGTCCTGCCAGCAACAGGACTGTAACAGTTCTGTTCAGATTAATGGCCTCCGCCTACTTTACAGCACATGGGCAATGCTTCATAGGCGCCTGGATCCGCTTTCGTGTCATTCGCCTGATAGCCCAATCCGGAGATCGCCTGCTCAATAGCGGATACATCTATAACTCCTGCCTTGAAGGTGACGTGTCCAACCTTTTCTTTGAGGTCCACGTCAATTGCAACGATGCCGTCCAAAGATTTGACGCCATCCTCAATGGTGGTTTCGCACATACCACACTGCATCGTTGTCAGCGCAATATCAGCCTTAGCGTTATCACCACTGCAGGCCATTATTCCAAAGACAGTTAAAGTGATCAATAGGTGTTTCATGATGTTCCTTTCGTATTATTGAATTGAAAATGTTTCGCAAGAAAAAATAATGCTAAAATGTTCAGGCTAATCTCAAAACCTAATAAAACCTTATTCTCTAAGTAGAAAGACCAGTATGGATCTATAACCATCTCGTATATCGGTATCTGTCCCTTTTCCGGAAAAATCTCAACTACATGATAATTTTTCAATGAGATTGGGTACAACCACTGGATACCCACCGTTCGGGCCGTGATCCAGTCAGTGATCAGGTGCAAGATAGATCCAAGAAAAATCCCCATTGAAATAATATTATGTTTCATCCACACAAGACCAGATACAACCAACCAAAAAATGGGTGTATGTGTAATGGAATGATGACCGGCCACGGTTGGTGAGAAAATACCATCCACATCCGGTATCAATGAAAAAGCTACGACCGTTATAAGAAAGATCTTATAGTTATTCCTCAATCGTGATTTGATTGATACTGCTGTTAAATAGCCAGCGGCAGCATGGGAAATGAAAAACATTATTTCAGGTATATCACCTTGTGAGATTCTCTCTCTTTCCCTACATTCAATTGCATGAAATAAATCCCCGCCGAATAATCTTTACCATCCCAATTAATAGTATGAGATCCTGGGGGGTAAGATATTCTCTGAACCTGTTCCATGCTTCTTCCATTTATATCAAAAACCCGCAACTCAATCAGACTTTCTTCAAACAAGTAGAAATCAATATTTAGATTGTTGTTGAAGGGATTTGGATATAAACCATTTACCCTGAAATTTTTTGAAAATATCTCATCTTCTATTTCTGCATCTGGATCATAGTTAGTAGTAAAATAGACCTGCTGGGCATCCCGGTAATCTTCCCAGACAACGTACACAAATTGACCATCATCGGCCATCCGGGGAGCCAACTGGGTAACATCCAAACCATCATCATTCAAGGCTTGGATATTGGTGATCTCACTGTTACCAGCGTTCATGCCACCATAATAAATGTCCGTCCCGCCTCGTTCATCCTCCCAGATCATGTGGACCCAATTTCCATCAGTGATGGCTGTACTGGGATGATCTTGAGAAATGTCATTAGCAGCAGACGGATCAGCCCAGACACTATCGCTAAATGTATTGGCATCATCATGGGATGTTTTTAGAAAAACTTTTTTGGTATTATCAATACCGGCCATATAGGATACAGCTACTTTATTTCCCAGCCTTGACATGCCAGGACCGGAACTGGGACAAACATTGATCTCGTAATCATCAAAAGATAACTGTGTAAGACTCCCCCATTCATTCTCCTCAGAGCCTGAAAAGGAAGCAAACGTATCACGAATATCATCAATGTCATTTCGGAATCCTACCATCTTTGTTCCATCATTTAAAATAATTATACCTGGGGGGCAACAGTCACAAGGTATTCCGCTTGTGTAATTATTCACGATCTCATTCTGACTGAAAGTTTGTCCTGTGTCGCTTGACGCAACATGATAAATATGTTCAAAATTCAGAAATCTGCGGTTGTACTTATAATAGACCACATGGATATTTCCATTTTCACCGGAAACGATCTCACAATAAATATTAAAGGTAGCGATGTCACCAATGGGTGACTCTTCTGACCATGTTTCACCACCATCCATTGATCGAGAATAATATATGTTGGTCTCATCATAGCCGTTACGTTTATCAGCCCAGATCACGTGAATGGAATTTCCAACCGATGCGATCTTAGGACCGCTATATAAAATATCACTTACGTGTCCGTCAAATGTGTTGATCTGGATCGGTGTAGAGAAGGTGCTACCATTGTCGTTTGATTTGGCATAGTAAATATTGGTATTATTGTCATTATTGATCCAAACCACATGAACGCTTCCGTTGTCATCCACTGTAATATCGGGCATTTTGTTATGGGTTCCAGCATTATCAGAAACCAAAATATTTGCCCCAAAATCGGCAAAGATAAACGTCAGAAAACTTATAAAAATAATAATCCGTTTCATGTTTTTTTCCTAGTGCATTTGATGATGTTCGTTTACTATTTGGTCTCCTAAAATATGAAACCGATACCGGTATTGATAAATATTCCTTTAGATAATTGTGTATCATTTCCATTCTCCACGATTGGAAATTTGACCTCAAACCGTGCCATAATCTTATGTTTATAAGGAACCAATACTGGGCCCGTCTGGATCACTGTGGAAGCTTCATCCCACTTACTAGTTAGATCCCACATTATAAATAATCCAGTGTTAGTTGCATTATTATGAATTGGATGAATAGCAAGATTCACATCCAGACCCATCATGGGATCCCTATCATTATAGGTCCAAGCGTACAGATCATACATCTGGTAATACCTGAATGATTCTGCGCTGTAAGAAAGGCTTACCCCAGCCCCGTACAGCCCATCCAAATGAGTTTTTTGTTCTCCAAATGGAATCCGAATTTGTGGGGTAAATCCAAAATTTTGTGTACTCCGTTTGAAGTTACTGTATTTTTTCAGGGGCAGTGCCAGTATCAGGTCACCCACTGAATGATGTGAGGACACAATGTCATCTGTAGAATTCTCCACAGAATTATAGGGGATCTTGAATGTGATTCGCCTAGAACGATGCCAGGTATAGACACCTTCCAGCCAATACGTTTCCTGGTAGTAGGTGGATGATAGATCCTTATCCAAGATCGTTTTATCTGAACCAAAAGATTCATAACGAATCTGGAAACCATACCCACCGCTCCATCGCGGCGCCATATCCATAACCGGCTGATGGGCAAAGAGAATGCAGGGAAAAAGATAAAAATAAAACTTATTTTTCACTTTTCTTAGCCTCAATTTTTCGTGAATCCACTTTGTTTCCGGATCGATTAGTAAAAACGGTCTTTACCTCATAACCGGACTTCACAATCAAATCGATTGCCTTATCAATATCAATTTCCTGATCATTTTCTTCTGCGATGACCGCATACTGATACTCAACATCTACATATACGCCATCCATGTATCTTTTCTTATCAGTATTCTTTAGAGATGATAAACCACCCTGTAGGCCAACAGCGCAAAATGAGCACACCAGACCACTGACTTCCATGACGACTTCATCCTGTCTAACATCAATTTTTTTACCATTAAGCTCAATGGACTGGGCATTGATCGAACCCAATAAAGCGAAAAATAATATGTATTTTGTAAAATGTTTCAAAATCAACTCCGTGTTAATGTTACACTGCCGCAACCATAGGGCAGCATAGAAATAAACGAAGTTGTCTAAATCAGCAAGGGAAAATTAAAGGCCGGTGGTGGCTCGGCCAAGGGGTAAGCTTCGTAATAATCAACAGCAATGATTTCAATAAAGCCTATAGTACTGCATAGGTGAAAATCTACAACATCAAGATCCTTATCTATCTCCATTTTGGCTGCAGGACCAGAAAGGATAGGCAAGAAGACCACCAGATAACAATTAGGGCCAAGTGTTGGGCACTCCTTTTTGACTGCTTTAGTTGAGCAGCAGCTCACCACTTCTTCCTTACAGCACAACATGTTGCAATCAAAATTCAAAAAGGATGCAGAAAGCTGAACAGTAAAAAATGTCATCAAAAAGAATGATATTAAACGTTTAGCCATAATAGATTTTACGCAATTTCTTTAAAAAGTTCTGTTATACTATTTTATGATGTCAATAATCTGTTTGAACTGTTCACCCGTGGCTTTTCCCTGGAGCTCAAACAGAACGGTTTCAACGCTGGTAATCTGTCCCCCGGCCCGGCGTATCTTTTCCAGACCAATTTCCTTGTTGTGCTCCAATCGCGTTGACGTCGCATCGGCCACGACTTCCACATTATAATTTTTGTCTTTGTCCAATAGATCCATGGCTGTCTGGTACACGCAAATGTGAGTCTCAATTCCGGCCAGCACCACATTCTCAGGTTTTATATTTTCTATGGCCGCATTGAATTCTTCATTCTGTGAACAGGAAAAGACATCCTTGGCAATGGGTTCCAGACCGTCTAAATGGTAACTAACCTCTTCCACGGTTTTTCCTAATTTCTCCGGGAGCTGTTCCATCCAAATCACGGGCACCTCCAAAACTCTGGCACCTTTTATGAGCATGGCCAAGTTTTTGAACAATGCATCTGCATTCTGCATGATTCGGGCCAGCTTGCCCTGGACGTCAATGATGACAAGTGCAGAATTGATTGGCCTAAGCAAGCGAGACCTCGATTACCTGCTCCCACTCTGCCACGTTTGGCCCTGTTCTAACGGCTGTTATCTTGTCCATTTTAAATGAATTTCTCACGGTCAAGTTACGAATGATCTCTTCCTTTTGTTCCACCGGCATTTCCTTGTAGATCAGACTGATGTGTGGCTCAAAGAAGTATGGATTCGGATCAGAAAGTGAGGAAATAATATTTTGCTGTAATTGAGTCAAATCAGGCGCTCCCTCCAGCTCAATGAAGATCGTTTTCCAGATATTTGTGGTTTGGCTCAACCTATGCATCGTGACAAAAATAGCTTGAGTATTTTCAGTAATAGGTTCGATAATATCTTTCAAGGCATCCTTAGAAAGATTTGTTGGTGAATAGAGTGTCAGGTGCGGAGGAAAAACCGGTGCCTGGTATTCAGATGCCAAGTCATTGATAATATTCTGGAGGTAGGCTCGATCATCCTCCGATGGTGTGAGCCATAAGGATATCACTAGTTAGAGCTCCACTCCTCTGCCTTTTCAGAAAACATTTTTTGCATCTTTTCCACTTCCTTCGCTTCATGACGATCCTTAGACTTTTTAAGTCTGGACAGGCGCCTATCCAGTGTCTCATAAATGCTAGCGATCCGGCCCCCACGCAGGGGTTCCCCATTAGCCATTTCCAGGACATCTGCAAATTGATCTGCATTGCCATATCGAATAACCTGATCGGCACATGTCCAGCGAACCCACCGATGGGGATCGTTAATATGTTTGGCAAAATAATCCAGTAGCTCAGGATGGTCTTCCCTGTATTGAGTAAGCCGGCTGAAAACAGAGCCTCGAATGTTATAAGGAGCCGCCCCATAAACGGCCATTTCTTTTAATTTTGAAAAGTTTGAATCTGTCTTTTCTTTTGTCAAGATACTCAGTGCGGTGTTGCGAATAGTTTCGCCGTGAGATTCCTGCTCCATTGCCCAGTCAAATTTTTCTTTAGCTTTATCTAGGTCCAATTTTATAAGTGAAGAGTACGCGGAGCTCACCAGGTAATCATTGTCTTCCGTTTCCATTACATTCATCAAAAATTCTGTTACTTCATCAGATTCATATTCTCTTAATGCGGATAATATGGCTCGCTGGACTCGTGCATCTTTTCCTTCATAAGCTGCCAATAGTTCATCTTCCCCGTTTCTTGGACTCATACTTTGGTACGTATTAACGATCTGACGCTGGACGTACCATTTCGTTTCATTCTCCAACGCGTCCACCAATGCTGTGTGGATCAGTTTTGTAGAGCGGCTATCGGCCAGTTCTCGACCGGCCCAGATCCGGTCATTTGGCGCTGGCGCATTCTGGAGCTGGTATAAGAGTTCATCAGTCTTCTTTTCAAAGGTCAGCCGTTTGGGTATCTGGAATCCCTCATCTACCACCACCATGAGGGGTTCCATTTCTGCGGGGAATGTGAACGTGTCTGCTTCCTTATCAAAAAAGATCTCGTGGCGTTTAACCTGTCCATCATCGATGATCACGGTCATGGGTAGCTTAAAGAGCGAGGTGCTCTCAGCATCCTGGGTCTGTTTCAGTTCCAGGGTGACCAGTTTGCTCCGACGGTTGTATCGGTAGCTGGCGGTGATTTCCGGCAGTCCCGGTTGGTATACCCACTGTTCAAAGAACCAGTCCAAATTCTTCCCAGTGGTAACCTCAAAAGATTTCTTCAGGTCTGTTGTTTCCACATTGTCCGCAGCATGGGTCCTTGTATAATGTTTGATCCCACGAAAAAATGCATCGTCACCTAAAATTCTTCGAATCATATTCAAGATGACCGAGCCCTTGGAGTAAATATTGCTGTCAAACAATTCGATGGAATTATAATAATAGTGCTGGACCGTCGGACGACGATATGATTGGTCGGCCCAAACGGTGGCCCCCAGATTACCCAAACGCTCAAATTCTGCCAGCTCCGGTCCTGCTTCGTATTCCGTCCACAGTAGCTCTAGATAGGTAGCGAATCCTTCATTGAGCCAGATATTGGGCCAATTTCGGGTGGTGAGGTAATCACCGAACCATTGGTGGGCCAGTTCGTGTCCCACCAGGCCATCGCTGGAGTGGATGGGTCGAACGTTTTCTTTGTGCATGGTCCGGTCTGTCTGGTGCGTATTGGTCACATTCTCCATCCCGCCCCACATGAAATCTTCGATGATGGTTTGATCATATTTTTCATAGGGATAGCGGACACCGGTAATATCAGTGAAAAATTCCATCATGGCCGGTGTTTTTCCAAAGGAGCGTAGGGCGTCATCCCTGTCATGCTCCTGGTAGACCCAATAATTCACGGGAATTCCATCCCACTCATCCTCAATCTTTTTATAGTCTCCTACAGCAACCGATAAAAGGTAACTCACGTTTGGAACATTTGACCTCCAATAAAATGTGCGTTGCCCATCATTCTCTTCCACAGATACTAGTTCGCCATTGGAAATGGCATCCAGTGGATCATCCACCGTTATCCTGCATTCCCAGGACATGCGATCGTTGGGATAGTCGTGCATCGGCACCCAGAAATGGTTGTCTGTATCCTCTCCCTGTGTCCAGCCCTGAAGCTTCTTAGCAGGGTAACTGGAATCGGGCCGGATAAAATAAAATCCTATTGTGGGATATGAAGTATACTCTATGGTGACCGTGACCGTATCATCCCAGCCGTAAGTATCATCAAGATCAATAAACAGCTTGGGCTCGTTCAATGTAAAGTTCAGAGCATTTCCGTTCATGGATATTCCATGGATCGCATTTCCCTCGCTATCAAGAGAAATGCGATCACATGTACTGGAAAAGGGAGCGAACGTATGACTCACAGAACCGCTAATCTTTCCCGATTCTATATCAACCTCTATGTCTATATCCATGTGGATCATATCCTTCTCCCTGTCCGGAGTGGAATGATAGGGCCGGTCCGGTGTGGCAAGAACGAGAGCCATGGTCAAAATATATATTGTGTGTTGCTTCATATGCGCCTTCTATATACTGTTAAAATGGGGTGGGAAGATAACGATAGAATGATTGAAAGGAAAGTCAGTCCTTGGGAACAATGACCACCGGACAATTCACACGGTTCACAATACCTTCATCCACAGAATCAAAGAACTTGTCCTTAAAGGTGCTTCTCCGAGGATGCCCCAAGATGAGCATGTCCGCTACCGATGATGCTTCTTGGAGGTCCAGTAAAATATTCGTATAACTCATTCAAAGTCCTCCAGTAATTTTTTTGCTTCAATTATCTCAAACCGTTCCTCTAAAATGTTAACGGGATCGGGTATTACATTGATCACATCCCGCACCAGGGCCAGGGCCTCGCCTTCCTGCCCATCCTTGTAAATGGCACGGGCCAGGTATGTTTTCTGGACCATGGTGGCTTTTCCTGTGCTATTGGCCTTGCGCAGCCAGATGATGGCATCATCATTGTCCGGCCACGATAGAATAAATGGAATATAAGGTGACTTATAGTGGACAGCCCCCAGCATAAAATACCCGCCACCATTCTCATATTCCCTGTCCAGGCGGATGATGGTCTCAGAGTGTTCCTTTATAAGATCAGCTACACCCTCCCTGGCCGCCGTTAATATGCCGTACACTTCTGCCCATTTTCCAAGGCAGGTCAGATACCAGTAGCGGATGGGGGCAGAGTTGGGATATTTGGCGATCATTTCTTCTGCCAGAGTTTTGCCCTTGTCATATTCCGCTTTACGTTCATCTTCATCTGTCAGCACAAAGGTTCCTTTATAATAATAACTGCGCAGAAGGTAAACCGCCGCTTCCTCTTCCAGGGCCCTGATCTTTATAGCTCGTTCAAAGTGGCGGATGGCCTGGTTAATATTTTTCGATTGGGCCTGTATTCCCTGTGCACCTTCTCCCCGTTTATTGTAGGCGTTAATACCCTTCTCCATTTCTGAGGAAAATGCAAAAGAAAAAAGGAATGTGAAAATCAGTATCTTTTTCATTTATGCATACGAATAATAATTAAGGTGAAATTTAAATAATTGTCCCATTGCAAAGGGAGAATGTTGTAACTAATTTTGCCGGCGTTTTTAAAAAAGAAAATTAATGATCGCGGGGTAGAGCAGTCTGGTAGCTCGTCGGGCTCATAACCCGGAGGTCGCTGGTTCAAATCCAGCCCCCGCTACAATGAAAACCCGTCCTTTGACGGGTTTTTTGTTTATAGACATTTAGGACTGGTGGTACATAAATTTACTCTACTTTTTTAATTATAGCTATCTTGAGGAGGGCGCTATGAAACATATAATCTCAATTATTTTACTCACTTCGTGTCTTTTTAGTCAAAACGAACCAGAAAGTACACAAAATGTGTTATCCGAAAATCTTAAGCCTTTTCAAGCCTTTATAAACAAAACATTTAAAGGCGAATTTGCCAATTCGACTCCAGAAAAACCTGTTTATGATATATCACGTTGGGAACATGCATTGAATGGCAATGCGATTCGTATTTTGCATTCAGTAAATAATGGAGAATATGGTGGCGAATCAATCGTGATGTGGGATACTAAGAAAGAAAGTCTAGTCTCATGGTATTTCACTACAGCAGGGTTTTATACTCAGGCAACATTGCACTTTGAAGATGAAAAGTTAATTAGTATAGAAGATGTCACTGGCAATGAGAATGGAATTACTCAAGTAAAAGCAATTATTGAATTTTTACCTGATGGAGAACTACTTAATTCAGCAAAGTATTTTATGAATGGTAGTTGGGTAGATGGGCATAAAATTTCATATATGGAAGCGCCAAACGCTAAAGTAGTATTCAAATAATATTTTAATAAACATCAAGCCCAGTCCATTACCGTGGGTTTTTGTTTTTGTGGGACAAATCGACGCTCATTCGTCTCCAGCCAATTTAAAATAGAAGAACCTACGTGAGTCTTATAACCTGATTATGAATATTTTATTAATTGAACCATACTTTGCAGGATCACACAAATCTTGGGCAGAGGGATATCAATCATTTAGCAATCATAATGTCCAGATCATTTCGTTACCGGGACAGTTTTGGAAATGGAGGATGCATGGCGGCGCCATTACTCTAGCAAAACAGTTTATGGATATGAATTTCTCTCCTGATCTCATTCTCGCGACTGATATGTTGGACTTGAATACCTTCTTAAGTCTAACAAAAAGTCGAACAGCTCAGACACCTAACGCTATGTATTTTCATGAAAATCAAATTTCCTATCCATGGTCAATTAGGGATAGAGATTTTCAAGAAAAACGAGATCACCATTACGGTTTTATTAACCTATCCTCTGCCTTAACAGCCGACCATGTATTATTTAACTCTCAATACCATTACGATTCTTTTCATAATGAGGGTCTAAGATTACTAAAACATTTTCCAGATAATAATGAACTAGATATGATAGAAAAAATTAAAGAAAAGAGTCAAGTATTATATCTTGGTATGGATCTATCCAAATTTGATCAGCATAAAACTCAAGCGC
>CAZECA010000013.1:0-36982 GCA_964510385.1 uncultured bacterium | reverse complement strand
TTTTATCTTACATACGTCATTAAATATATAGTCGTATTTAACTATAGACGAGTAGTAGAACGAGCCTTGGGCGTTAATTAATGCCCGATGTGATTTTGGGCGTTCTTTTTAGCTGTTCGAGGGGAGTGGAGATACACCACTACACTGACGAGACTATACGCCTATAGGGGTGGGCGTTCTTACGTTTATAAGATAGGGGCAGACGGGTGTATCAGGGTTCATTCTTTTGCATCATTTAGATTAATGACGTGCTGATGCTTGTTCACACTATTTTGTTCACACTATTCGTATCTATTGTACACAGATATAATCTATTTGATACAATCCATAAACAACAAAGCCCTCGTCGTTAAACGAAGGCTTTTATGCTTTATTGAGGAGTGGGCGATGACGGATTTGAACCGCCGACTTCCTCCTTGTAAGGGAGGCACTCTGACCAGCTGAGTTAATCGCCCAGAAAGGGATGCAAAATTATGATGCTTTTTTTCTTTTTGTTGACGTTTTCTTTACTGTTTTTTTCTTTTTACCATTAGTCCCAGGTAACGCAACATCAATCACGTCCATCATCTCATGGGCAAAGTGAAATGTCAGATCCTTTTTAATATGATCAGGAATATCTTCGAGGTCTTTCTTATTATGATCAGGGAGAATGATGGTCTTTATACCGGAACGATGTGCGGCGGTCACTTTCTCTTTTACACCCCCTATTGGTAATACATTTCCGCGGAGTGTAATCTCACCGGTCATGGCCACCTTATCTTCAACCGGTTTACCTGTTAATAATGATAGAATCGCTGTAAACATACTAACACCTGCTGATGGTCCATCTTTTGGGATCGCTCCGGCAGGAACATGTATATGGATATCTGTCTTTTCATGAAAATCTTCTTCAATTCCCAATATATCCGTATGGGATCGAATATAGGTTAGCGCAGCCGTGGCAGACTCCTTCATGACGTCGCCAAGATGGCCGGTCAGTGTCAGATTTCCCTTACCCTTCATTTTGGAGGCCTCCACAAACAGAATATCACCCCCGGCAGCCGTCCAGGCTAATCCTGTAACCACGCCGGGTTTAGTGGTCCGTTCTGCTATCTCTGAGTAAAACCTTGGAGCACCTAGATAATCTGCTACTTTCTTTTTGGTAACATTGATTTTTTTACTTTTCTTTTCGACCCTGTCTCTCGCAACTTTTCGTAACACATTGGCGATCTCACGCTCCAAGTTTCTCACGCCTGCTTCACGGGTATAAGATCGAATCAATTCCTTTACAGAGTTTTCATCTATGGAAACTTCTTTTTTTGTTAATCCATTTTCATCTATCTGTTTTGGGATCAAATGGCGCTTAGCGATGTTAACCTTTTCATCTTCTATGTACCCGCTGAAATCTAATATTTCCATTCTGTCTTTTAGGGCAGGAGGGATGGGATCCTGATAATTGGCTGTAGCTATGAACATGACTTTGCTCAAATCGAAATCTACTTCCAGATAATGATCATTAAATGTACTGTTCTGTTCCGGGTCCAGCACCTCCAGTAGCGCAGAAGACGGGTCACCACGGAAGTCCATTCCCAGTTTGTCTATCTCATCCAGCATGAATACAGGATTATTTGTACCAGCCTTTTTTAATGATTGTATGATTCGTCCTGGTAGAGCACCGATATATGTCCTCCGGTGTCCCCTAATTTCCGCCTCATCTCTGACGCCCCCAAGTGACATACGTATGAATTCACGACCCATGGACCGAGCAATTGATTGCCCAAGGGATGTTTTACCTACTCCTGGTGGTCCCGCAAAACACAGTATCGGACCCCGGATCGCTCCGTTTGGATCTTTTTCCTGCTTGAGAGAACGAACGGCCAAATATTCCAGAATCCTTTCTTTAACTTTATCCAGCCCATAGTGATCTTCATCTAGAATCTTTTTGGCTTTTTTCACGTCCACTGTATCTTCAGATGAAATGGACCAGGGCAAGTCCGCAAGCCATTCGATATAAGTCCTGGCAACTGAATATTCAGGAGATTGTGTGGGGATTCGGGAAAGTCGGTCCAATTCCTTCAGGGCAACTTTTTCCGCCTCTTCAGTCATCTTTGCTTCTTTTACCTTCTCCTCTAATTCATTCAGTTCCACCGATCCTTCATCTTCTCCCAATTCTTTCTTGATAGCTTTCATCTGCTCGCGAAGATAGTATTCCCTCTGAGTCTTTGAGATCTCATCATGGACCTCGCTCTGGATCTCATCCCCCAATTTGATTCGTTGAATCTCACGTGACAGTACTGCTATAGCTTTTTCCACCCGCGCTTTAACATTCAATTCTTCTAGGATATCTTGTTTTTCAGAATTGGATACGGTTAGTAATGAGATGGCTCGATCGGCCAACCGAGCCGGTTTTTGAATGTTTGACAACATTCCAGAATGTTCTTCCGTTAAATTTGGTGCTACCTTTATCAATTCTGAAAATGTATTTCTCAAATTTTTCACCATGGCATCTAATTCAAGATCATCATCATCCTCATCAGCTACCCGAGACACTTTCGCAAGGTAGTAGGGATCATCGTCAGTATAGTCCAACATTTTTACTCGTTCGACGCCCTGAACGATAGCCGATTTACTATTATCCGGCATATCGAAAACTTTTAATACCACCGCCAATGTCCCATAGGAATACAGGTCTTCAGGGAGGGGGTCCTCTATGGATCCGTCTTCTTGAGCAACAACGACAATGTGTTTATTTTGTGGAGTCAGATCATTGATAAGCTTCAATGATTTATCTCTTCCAACGTAAATGGGAATGACCTGCTGCGGAAACAGCACCGTGTTTCGCAGAGGCATTACCGGATATTCTTCTGTTGATTTTTTGGCTGCAGACATTCGAGTTCCTTTTAAGAAATTTTAATTAACATAATTCAATAAATGTGCCATAGTACATTATCTGCATTTATGGCAGATTTAATAAGCCTCATCGTCATATTCCTGTCGATGGTAAAAAATGGCAGGAAACACAGTCTGGACGATATTCATGAGGTATTTTCGGCACTAGACCGATACCGGGAATCGTCATTTCCTGCTTGTGGCACACTAAACACGATTGCTCATCAACAAATTTCTGATGTGGTCCCTCTTCCCTATTTGGGAAAAGATCGCTTAACTGGGGCGGTATCTTTCCATCAATCATAATTGCGCTTGGAATTTCAGGTTCAATATTTTCTTCTGATTCTTGCTTCAAATAGGTTAGCGTAACCAGTGCAAGACCGGAAACAATGATCAAGCTATATACTAGAAATCTATTCATTGACTAAAGACCCCACTTAACCTGGCTTGCTCATCAGCATGGTATGAACTTCGGACCAACGACCCGGACTCCACCACATCAAAGCCTAAATCTAGCCCCACTGCTTTATACTCTTCAAACTCATCATCAGAAACATATCTATCTACGGAAAGATGCTCCCTGGTAGGCTGCAAATACTGACCAATGGTAAAAATCTTCACCCCAAGATCAACGACCTCGCTCATTGTAAACACCACTTCTTCCTTTGTCTCTCCCAGCCCAACCATGATGCCAGTTTTTGTCAGTAATCCATATTCAACTGAATGTCTCAATACACCCAGACTCCGTTGCCAATTGGCCTGGGAACGTACATTTTTGCTAATTCGTTCCACGCACTCTACATTATGAGAAAATATCTCCGGTTCAGCAGCAAACACTTTTTCCAACGCTGGAAAATATCCTTGAAAATCAGGTGTCAATACTTCAACAGTGCAGTCTGGCACATAATTGTGGATCTGATCAATGGTCTCTGCCCAGATCTGTGCCCCAAAGTCTCCTTTTATATCATCCCTGTCTACTGATGTTATAACCACATGCTTCAGATTCATCTTTTTCACTGCCATGGCAGTTCGGTAAGGCTCCAATGAGTCACTCCAACTGGGTCGACCTGTTCTCACTGAACAGAAGCCACAGGCTCTGGTACATGTATCCCCCAAGATCATAATGGTGGCGGTACCCCTGTCCCAGCATTCGTAAATATTAGGGCAGCGAGCTTCCTCACAAACAGTATGTAGAGAGTTTGTACGTACCACATTTTCAACAAACTTATATCCTTCACCCATCCTGAGTCGGATCTTCGGTTTATTTGTTTGACGCTGTTGGAACGCTTTCATCAGAATAAATGGTCCAAATCCATATTCTCAAGACTTTGCTGCACCGCCTGAATAAACTGCGCTCCTCCTGCTCCATCAATAAGTCGATGATCAAATCCGATGGACAAGAACATCATGGACCGAATACCTATAGAGTCACCTCCCTCTGATTCCAGCACAACCGGTTTCTTTTTTATCGTGCCCACCCCAAGAATACCTACATTTGGCTGATTGATTATGGGAGTTCCTGTGGCCACATTAAACATTCCAAAATTGGATATTGAAAAAGAGGAGCCTGAAAGTTCTTCCGGATTTATCTGGTTGCTCCTGGAACGGTTAGCCAGGTCTCTTACTTTTCTGCACAAGCCAAGGAAATTAAGTTCCTCACATTGTGGAATAACCGGCACCATCAAACCTGATCCCACAGCCACTGCCAATCCTATGTTAACATTTTTCTTTCGTATGATAGATGTTCCTTCAATAGAGCTGTTCATCTCAGGAAATAGCTGGAGGGCACGCACACAGGCCTGAACAATAAATGGAGTATATGTTAATGAAAATCCTTCTCTGGATTTAAAACCAGATCCACTTGCATTTACATATTCAACGATGCGTGTCATATCCACTTCATTCATCAAATGAACATGGGCAGAGGTATCCAGACTGGCCCTCATATGCTCAGCAATGGATTGTCGCATTTTATCCATTTCGATTCGTTCATCTGTTAGCGGGGACATTGCCGGAGCAACAGGAGAAGCTGCAGCTGTTGACATAGATGGGGCTGCCGGAGCCGCAGAGCGTGTACTGATATAAGCCAATAAATCCTTTTTTGTAACCCTGCCATTCTTACCGGTACTAGGGACAGATGCCAATTCATCCTGACTCAAGCCTTCTTTTCTGGCAATCGATCTTACAACGGGAGTATAATAACTCTTTTCGCCTGCCGGAACATCCATAGATTTAGGTTGCCCTGGTGGAGATGGGACTATCGGTTCGCTTTCTTCAGGCTCGGTCTCGCCAGTTGTTTCCGCAACTTTTTCTTTTGGTTCAAGAGCCGCACCTTCTTCACCATCTTTTTTAATACGCGCAATTACATTTCCAACTTCTACTACATCATTCGGCTCAGCCAGTATCTCTGCAATAACACCACTCTCTGGGGATGGAATTTCTGAGTCCACTTTGTCAGTACCAATCTCCAGTAAGATTTCATCAGCAGCAATTGTGTCTCCTACCCCTTTTTTCCATTCTAAAATGGTTCCTTCAGTGATCGACTCACCCATTTTGGGCATTACTACATCTACGACCATAATTAATACTCCAATAATTCTGTTAATGCCGAAACAATATCAGATGTTTGCGGCAGGATCTTTTCTTCTAAATACCAATTATATGGAATTGGTGAATCTTTTGTGGCAACTCTCATAATAGGGCCATCCAATAATTCAAAATAGTCATTGGCAATGATAGCAGAAATTTCTGCTCCTGGTCCATTGGTTAAATTATCTTCATATACAACTAGAGCTTTACCTGTTTTTGCCAATGATTTTTGGATTGCGTCTTTATCTAATGGGTTTAGTGTACGAAGGTCAATTATATCAGTGTGTCCTTCAGCATTGCACTCTTGCACTGCTTCTATACTTTTCTGTACCATGGAGCCCCATGTGATAATAGTGGCCAGATCACCTTCCTGGACAAGTCGAGCCTTTCCAAATGGTAAGATGTATTCATCATCTGGCTCTGCGGTTGCACAATAACCCTGTCGATACAAGCCTTTATGCTCCAGAAACATAACGGGATCATCCATTCTACAGGATGCCTTGAGCAGTCCCTTGGCATCTGCAGCTGTGGAGGGATATGCAATATAGATTCCTGGCAAATGAATAAAATAGCCGTCAATAGATTGACTGTGGCATAAGGCTCCATGGATGTAACCGCCCACCGGCACACGAATAACCATGGGGCAACTCCAGTTATTATTTGATCGATATCGCATTGTGGCAACTTCATTCCTGATCTGCATCATGGATGTCCAGATATAATCACCAAACTGAATTTCAACTACCGGCTTCCACCCCGATGTGGCCATTCCAATCGCAGTGCCAATTATGGATGACTCCGCTAAGGGAGAGTTGAAAACACGTTCTCTGCCATAGGCATCCGTAATCCCCTTTGTTGCCGTAAAAACACCTCCTTTTGGATCCGCAATATCCTGACCGAAGATCACCATTTTTTTATTATGAGACATTTCTTCATTTAATGCATGATTGATGGCATCAACCATAACAATTTTATCATCGACTTTATTGAATGTTGGCATCTCCAATAAAACTTTTTCGGAATAAATATGATCCATTGCTGTTGATGAATCAGGATGATCCTGCTCTTGAGCCCATTCTGCATCTTCATCAATCTGCCGATTTACTTCATTCTTAATTTTATCAAATTCTTTTTGCGATATGATCTTTGCATCTATACATGTTTTCACAAAGCTATGGATGGGGTCCTTGTCCAGATCATCAGACAGTTCTTCCTCGCTACGATATTTTCTTTGGTCATCGGAAGATGAATGAGGAAGAAGACGAACCACATGGCTAACGATCACGGTAGGACCTTTTCCTTTTCGTGCCCGCTCCTCTGCATTTTTGAATGCCAAATGGGTCTCAAAAAAATCAGTTCCATTTACATCAAATCTTGCCAGATTCTGGTAACCTGAAACCATGGAATAGACTGATCCGCCAGAAACCTGTTCTGAAATATGAACACTGATGGCATATTCATTATCCTGCACATGAAAAATAACCGGTGCTTTTTCGCGGCTGGCCCAATTCAAGGCTTCGTGAAAATCACCCTGACTGGTAGTTCCCTCACCGCAGGACACATAAACCAGTTCCTTTGATTTTTCCCATTTACGCGTCATTCCGCATCCAACAGCCTGAAGAAACTGGGTTCCTGTGGGACTTGACTGGCTCACGATACGCAGATCCTTGTGTCCATAATGTTGCGGCATTTGTCGACCACCCGAATTGGGATCATCCTTCCTGGCAAGGAAACACAATAATTGTTCTCTTGAGCTCATGCCTAACCCCAGGCAGAATGCAGCATCTCGATAATATGGATAAGCCCAATCCTCCTTCGGGCGCATGACAGCTGATGCAGCCAATTGAGCAGCCTCATGGCCGGAACAGCCAATGTGAAAAAAACTTTTACCCTGCTTTAACATGATCAACATTTTTTCATCGAGACGTCGAGATGTCACCATTTTAGTGTAAACCTCCACCAATTCTTTTTTCATAAATCCGTGAAGACGGGCCATTAGTTTTCAATTTCCTTGAATGTCACTTGAAAATTTTTCATGAGAGTATTTTTTACATCTCTCATGGATAATTGCAATCCGAGTTCCTTTTCCATAGATGTATTCCCATACTCGAAAATTCCACATGGAATAATGCCATCATAGTAGTAAAGGTCTGTATTGACATTTAGTGCGAACCCATGCATTGTAACCCACCGCGACATGCGTACACCAAATGCGGCGATCTTTTCATTCTTTACCCACACGCCAGTTAGGCCTTCTTTTCTGGATGCGTTAATCTCATATTCTGAAAGCGTATTTATGATCACCTCTTCTAGTGTTCTCATGTACCAGCTAATACTTTTTTTATAATTATGGAGGTCGATAATCGGATAACCAACTAGTTGTCCAGGGCCGTGAAAGGTAACGTCGCCTCCTCTTTCAATATAATATACTTTTACATTATCTGGATAATTCTGAAGCAAATGATTTTCATTCGCATTCTTGCCAAAGGTATAAACGGGCTCGTGCTCAACAAATAAGACAGTGTCATGGATCTCATTATTGATCCGACGACGCTGCATTGCTTTTTGTAAATCCCAAGTCTTTTCGTAAGGAGATTTGCCTAGATCTTTAAACAAAAGCATTATTGATGGACCCCTTGTCCCATGGCATCCAAAGCGGCTTCCATAATAGCTTCGGATAGGGTTGGGTGAGCATGCACCGTTGTTGCCAATTCATGCCAGGTAGTCTCCAGAGCTTTTGACATTCCAAGCTCTGCAATCATTTCAGTTGCCTCAGATCCGATAATGTGGGCGCCTAGTAATTCACCATACTGACTCTCAAAAACTAGTTTTACAAACCCAGCAGTATTGGCAGTAGCCATTGCTTTTCCGCTTGCCTTGAAATCAAAGCGTCCAATTGTTACTTCAAGACCTTTTTCCTTTGCAGCCTTTTCTGTCATTCCTATGGAAGCGATTTGGGGTTGACAATATGTGCACCCAGGTATATTTGTGTAATCTACCGGCCTTGTATCATGGCCAGCAGCATGCTCAGCAGCCACGTGTCCCTGTGCCGAAGCAACATGAGCCAGCCAGGGAGGTCCGGTAACATCACCTATTGCATAAATATTCGAAATAGTTGTTTGATTAAAATCGTTAATCTTAATAGCGCCATTATCAGTGTCCACGCCAACATCTTTCAGTCCAATATTTTCAATATTGCCTGTAACTCCAACTGCTACCAACGCGATATCCCCTTCTAGTGTCTCTTCCTTTCCTTTTTGTTCTAATTGAACTTTTACTTTTGTCTTAAGAGATTTGATTGATGATACTTTTGTCCCTGTATAAATCTTTATTCCAGCTTTTTTAAAATTACGGGCCAATTCTTTTGAAACATCTTCATCCTCCACTGGCACAAGTCTGTCCATCATCTCAACAATGTATACCTCGGTTCCGTATTCGTTGTAAAAATATGCAAATTCAACTCCAATAGCTCCTGAACCGATAATGATCATTTTTTTTGGAATCACTTCCAATGCCATAGCTTCTTTAGAGGAAATAATCCTTTTACCATCCAATTCCATTCCGGGAAACGATCGAGGCCTACCTCCGGTTGCTAAAATAATCTTTTCAGCATCAATAGTTTGCTGCTTGTTTCCTTTTACCACTTTAATAGACGAGGAAGAGAGTAATGTTCCTGTGCCCTCAATATGGTCGACCTTATTCTTTTTCATAAGAAATGCGATTCCCTTAGACAATTGATCGGCAACTGTACGGCTCCGACTTATTGTCGCATTGAAATCCACAGTATATTTTGGAATTTTGATTCCATATTGGTCGGAATTTTTTATATAATGGAAAATTTCTGCATTTTTTAGGAGCGCTTTTGTTGGAATACAGCCCCAGTTTAGACAAATACCACCCAATCGATCCTTATCAATGATGGCAACCTTTTTACCCAGTTGAGCGGCTCGTATGGCGGCTACATATCCTCCGGGCCCGCCCCCTAAAACTGCTATATCATATTTGGACATTGTGAATTGTTCCTACTTAATAATGCTTAAGAATTCAGATCGCGTTTCTGCTGATTGTCGAAATTGACCCAGCATGGCTGAAGTTGTGGCAAAACTATTCTGCTTTTCTACTCCTCGCATTTGCATGCAAAGGTGTCGTCCCTCCATAACTACACCAACACCTTTTGGGTCGAGTATATCCATTAATGTTTCCGCTACCTGCGTTGTTAATCTTTCCTGGACTTGCAGTCGCTGTGAAAATGCATCTACAATGCGAGGTATCTTTGATAGTCCTATGATCTTATTATTGGGCAAATAGCCAACATGGCAGCGACCAAAAAAAGGAATCATATGGTGCTCACACATGCTAAAAAATTCAATATCACGTACCACAACCATTTCACTGCAATCCTCATCAAAAATTGCACCATTTACAATCCCCTCTATATCGGTATGATAACCCTGTGAAAAATAATCCCAAGCTTTTGCCACTCGCTCCGGAGTTTTTATCAAACCTTCTCGTTTTGGGTCTTCACCGATCTCTTTTAATAGAGATTTTGTTAATTCTTTTATTTTATTATGATCATTCATGTTCTATGGACTCCTCATACGGCGCTATATCAATTTTTCCTTTTAACATATAAATTATTCCATAAATAATTGGTGTATCAATCAATGCAATCATTACTTTAAATAAAAATCCATTTTCCAATAAGGGTAAAAAGCGATCCCAAGTAATCACATTAGCAATACATAATAATAAAAGTACAGACGCAGTGTCCACAAATTGGCTCACGATTGTCGATGCATTATTCCTTAGCCAAAGATGCTTCCCTTTAGTGAGACGTTTCCAAAAATGAAACAATCTGATATCCACGATTTGTGCAGAAAGATACGCTACCATTGATGCAAATACTGCGGGCCCAAAAAGCCCAAAGACTGTCGTAAATGTTTCTGAATTAACCGGTGACCAATCTGTGTGTGGTAATGAATTAGCTAGTAGTACCAATCCCATAACAAATAAAGCAGCCACTAATCCAGTTATTACAACCTGATCTGCTTTTTTCTTTCCATATAATTCTGAAATTAGGTCTGTTACTAAAAATGTTATTGGGTATGGTAAAATACCTACAGATAACTCAAAAGTGTATAAACCAAATGGTGACCATGTAAAAAATTTTTGAAATATCAAGTTTGAGCTGACCAAAGATGCAATAAAAATTCCAGCAAGTATTAAATAAAATTTGTCCTTAAAATTCATTAACAGCAGTCCGGACCATAATAGTCTGTTTTTATTGTAGGTGTTTCTATTAAACGAATTCGATGCAATTTAGCTTTCTTAATTTTATTTTCGATTCTTTGCCAAATGAATACAACCATATTTTCCGATGAAGGCTGTTTATTTTTAAACCAGTCTATGTCTTTTTCTATTTGTGCATGATCCATGATTTGAATAATATTTTTCTCAACAATCTTTTTCAAGTGACCAAGGTCTATGATAAATCCAGTACTTGGATCTATTTCACCTTTAACAGTTATCTCTAAAGTATAATTATGGCCGTGGACCTTTGTATCCTCTCCAAAGACTTCCAAATTCTTGTTTTTAGTCCAATAAGATTGACCGTACTGATGAGCAGCGCAAAAGTAAAAAGTTTTAGTTAGAAATTGCATTCTATATACTTGTATTATACAAATATTATTTGTTATCTAAATTAAGACGATTATTGAGGCCTACAAATGGGTATTATTTAATTAATTACCGAAGGACAAGATAGATTTAGTATACACGAATTGCATTTAGGTTTCCTGGCAATGCATACTGCTCTGCCATGGTCAATGATCATGTGTGTCAATTTTACCCAATCATTTTTTACAAATATATTCATCATTTCAGTTTCAATCTTTTTAGGATCCTTTGTATTAGTAAATCCTAAAAGACCCATAATTCGTATCATATGAGTATCGATTACCATGGAAGGAATATTATAGAACTCACCCAGCACACAATTTGCTGTTTTACGTCCCACACCTGGGAGCATGATTAGTTCTTCCATTGTGCTTGGTACATTGCCACTATAATCCTCGACAATAATTAAACTTGCTCCCTGTATATTTCGTGCTTTTTGATTATGATACCCACAGGAATGTATATCCTTTGCAAGCTCAGTCAGGTTTGCATATGCATAATCATCTGGTGATGTATATTTCTTAAATAAGTCTTTTGTAACCATATTGACTCGGTGATCAGTGCATTGGGCTGACAATATAGTAGCAACTAAAAGTTGATGCGCATTCTTATATTGCAGTGAACATTTTGAATTGGGGTATTCATTCTTAAGCAATCTGACAATATTAGCTGCTCTTTGCTTCTTCTGAATCTTGCTTTCTCTCATTATTGTCCAATAAAAGTAGACAAATTTTTAACTAATGAGGAACGTGGCAAAATCACATTACAGCCTGCCATTTTGAATTTTTCGTGATTTTCTTTACGAACATGCTTCAAATAACCTATGATCTGAAGTTCGGAATGATCTGTGACTAATTGATGAACGAAAAATTCATTACCCGTATTATCATCATCCAGGTCAATAATGACCAATATTACATTTGAGTCGAGATCAGCAGTTTTCTCGTAAAACTCAAACGTTGCACCCAGCTCAGTTAAACGAGTGGATACTTTTGCCCCAATCTCAAAATCTCGAATAAATAAACCCACATTCATATTATACCAACTCCGGAACCATGTCCCAGTCAAACTCTTCGCAGGTTTCCATTTGTTCATATTGAATTTGTATTGAGGCCAGTTTCTCCTTTAATGAATCAACATTTATATCCCGCTGTATTCCTGAATATAGATGAAACTTTTCTAAACATTTTCTCATGAGTCCTTTTGCTCCATTCAAATTGTTATTCTGCAGGTGAACAAAGCTAACAGAGAGTTGTATCAAGCCTTGAATAAATTTACGGTCATCAAAATAATAATCAGACCATAGGTCTTCCCAATGCTCATGAGCGTGATAATAATACCCATTATGATATGCTTCTAAACCTTTCAAATACAATTCTTCCATGACAAGCGAATTATTCACTGATCATTACACCTTCCTGCAATTGGTAATGCCTGCCATTAAATTCTACTTTTGCAGCCTGATAAACTGGATCATGCTCAAAAAAGATGACCCATTCTTCTTCAATAATCTTTGAGAAGATTTGTTCTTTTTCTTTTACTGTTTGAACTGGATTAATATCATAAGCCATAACCCATGGCAGTGGAATATGAGCTGCCATAGGTACAAGGTCAGCCATATAAATCAATTTTTTTGATGTATCTCCAATAATAGGATGCATCATTCCTATAGTGTGTCCATAGGTCAAATAATTTTCTACACCTGGAAAGAAAGATTCTTTACCATCCACAAACTGAATCATACCATTCTCTTCAAGTATTGACCAGTCATTACTCATAAAACTTCCAGCATCTTTTTCACTAGGAGAGTTTGCCAAGTCCCAATTTTCAGACTGTATCCAATATGTTGCATTTGGGAACGTAGGTATGAGTTGCCCATCTTGAATCTTTGTGTTCCCACCAACATGATCAAAGTGAAGGTGGGTACAATAGACATCTGTTATATCATCTGGCGTGAATCCATATTTTGCCAATGATCGATCCATACTTAATCTATCGATTTCAATTCGGTAGATATCCTTGAATTTTTTCTGCCATTTTGTGCCGTTACCCGTATCTATAATAATTTTATGTTCGTCGCTAACCAACAGAAGGGAGCGAGTCACCATAGAAATACGATTATGCTCATCAGCAGGTGCTTTCTTTTCCCATAAGGGTTTTGGTATAATTCCAAACATGGCACCGCCATCCAAGCCAAACTCACTCGTCTCAATGCTGTATAGTGTATATGGACCAATCTGCATATTATTAGGTCAATAAATTAATGCATTGTGTAATTCTGGGTAAAGACTCTACTGATGAAACTTTGGTTAATCCACGCAGTGCCTCAAGCACAATGATTTTTTTCAACGATTCATCTCTATCACTATTTAAAATAATTTCCTCAGATAAATGTATAAAATAATGTCCCCCATGTTTATGATATTTATAGAGTTCATTAGATTTATTCTCAATATTTTTATCACATTTAGTCTGTGTTATGATCCAAGTATTAATAATTCTTTTAAAATTATCAGCTCGCACGTAATCATCAATAATGAATCGGCTCGCCACTGATAAACGTGACCAATTTGAAGTATCATGGGGGTCTAAATATTGTACTGAATCAAACTCTTGTATTGTCTCATAATAATTGTTTTGAGGCATAATTCTGCTTTTAAATATTTCATTGATAATTGAGTAAAGATACGGCCAAATTAATTCTTTATCCTGATGAAATTGAAAACTTCGAAGCCAATGATAAGTGAAGGTGCCAAGGTTTGCAAAATCAAGAAGAGCAAGTTCCGCTAGCATTTCCAAGGTAGCAGGAGAGCGGTCTGAAGCAAGTAATTGTTTGGCCATTTGGCGTTCAACTTCATCGCGATCATCCCGGCTCAAAGCTTCTTCAACATTTTCTACAAATACAGTTAGACCAATCCCTTCATTAGAAATAGTTTCCAAAGTAGTAAATACATCTTCACGTGGAGAAAATGATGTTAAATATTTATCAATAAAATTCAATAATATTTCTGAAGGATTATTGCGATCATCACCAATGATATTCTTGACAGCATTTACAACAATGATGGGATGACTATTTGGATCTTTTTGATGATCTACCATGATGGCCCGATAAAATTGATCGTTAATTCTATCTACTAAAACTTTTGCCCCCTTTGTAACCGTATCGATTGGATCTGGAGAGGGCATTTTCTGTATTGATGGAATTTTAACTATCTGCTGGAGAAAGAAAACTCAGATTAAAGAATAATCTAAGAGAGAGACCAGTTAGCCTAGAATATTCAGTTGGAAGGCCCGAAGCTGGATCTGTATGTAGAATATCCCCATAACGCCGTTCTAAATTTTCATCAGATTTCATTGTCTCGGTCCAATTAAAATCAAACAAGTTAGTGATCGGGATAGAGGAAAAATCATGGTTATAACCAATCTCATATCCCCACTTTTTATTGGGCTGTCCGCCAAGCAAGAATCCCATTCTCGTACTTGTTCCACCGGTAATGCCTTTGGGAATGTACATCATACGGATTCCCCACCAGGAGATTGCACCTTTAGAGTCATCCTTGTTGATACGCTGTTTGAATTTATAATATGTAAAATCAGAATTATAATTTGGGTTCATGCTCCAAGATAAGTTCAGCACATCCCATTTGTTTTTTTTAATAAATAAAATCCTACTATAATCTATGCCAGTTCCATAAATAGCTGGCCCGACCCTGAGCCCAATATCATCTTTTTCTGAAATACCATACCGATACCACAGATAGGGGAATACATTCTCAGCAGACCAGCTCCATCCATATCTTTTTTCCCCTTTTACCATAGGAGTGGTACTGACAGTAGGATGAGTAGCACATCCGGACAGAAAAAGTGCAATTACAATTGAAATGGATATTTTTTTCATTATCCGCCTTCTTGCTGAGAGAAACCTTTTCGTTGCGGTATTGGTGGCAGATTTAAAATTTCATCACCTAAAGAATTAACTACCTGCTGAATAATATCAACAAGGGATACTACGCCGATAGAGTTCAAATTATTATCAACAATGGGCACATGACGAAACCCGCTGACTACCATTTTATTTAAGGCATAGGCAACCGCATCTTCCATTCTCAAATATTCTGGAGATGATGACATAAATGAATCAACAATTTCTTCATCAAAGTTCATTCCTTTTCCTGTAATCTTTAACAAAATATCTCTTTCTGTCAAAATACCTGTTAGTTTTCCATCTTTTTCGATTAATAAACAGCCTAGTGATCGATCCTGAAGCTGATTAACGGCATTGGAAAGAGTTGTCCCCGAATCTACAACAATAGGACTGGAAAGAGATAAACTGGAAAGAGGATCATCAAGCGTTACGCCTTCTTGAATTAATGAAGACTCCTCTGATTCTAATTCATCCATTCGTTGCATTTCATCATCAAATTGATTTTCTTCCTGCATAATTAGCTCCTATAATTATTTTAAATAGATCATCTTACGGCTCATTACCACTGGAAGATATTCGCCTGATTGCGCTTGTAGAGTAATAAAATAAACTCCACTAGAATGGTATTCTGCTGACCAGTCAAATGAATAAGATCCTGTTTCCAAATAAATCTCTTCTAAAAATACATGAAGCTTTCTACCTCTTGCGTCTGTGACATATAGGCTTACTGTAGATTCTTCCAACAGATCGAAAGAAATCTTTGTAAAATTATTAAATGGATTTGGATAGTTCTGATACAATGCAAAAATCTCGGGAATTATCTGCTGAGATTTGTTGGCCTGGGTGATATCATTTGATTCACCAAATGATGAGAAAGAAAGGTTTGTCCATTCACCGAGGTCTGGGACCTTACTTTCTTTATATGATTTTTCAAGATCTATTGGACGGCTTTCCATAATTTCCCAGTTTCCTAAATCATTTTTCATGCATAAATGAATCCAAATTTGGTTTGAATTTTCGTTTAAGGTCCAGCTAGAATCTGTAAATGTTGTTTCAAAGGAAGAATATTCGATCCATTCCCAGATCAGTTTTTCATTAACAAACATGCCTAGATTTTTAGTTTCGTCTGCGTTACTTGCGATCTCAACCTTTAAGACTTTTTTAGTTGTATCATATGCAATTTCATTCAATTGATACTGTTGAAATGGAATTGATTTCATAATCTTTAAATTTATATCCTCATCCTTAAATAAATATTGGTCATCAAGTGAAATAACCATGGTTCCATAGTTATTAAAATTGAATACTGATTGGGTAACCCGATTATCAATTAGCAATTCTATGTTTGAGGACTCTTTTGGTATTGGTAAATCAAATCTACGTGTAACTGAAGCATCCAATTCAATAACCTCATCATCAATAGAAATCATTACATTTTGGATAACTTTATCTTTTAATAGGACTGAAATATTCGTAGAAATTGAATCTTTAGAAAGCCCAGTGATTCGAGCGGGTGCGATAGACTCTAAGAAAATGATGTCATCTTTATAAATATCATGTGCAGAAATGAATTTTTTATTAAGCTTTTTTATGGATTTAACTTTTTCAGTATCCCATTCATTTTTCGTCAGATAGACTCTATTCCTATATAAAGCCTCAAAATCATTAAATGCATCACTAAAATATGAAATCAATTCTGTTTGTCCATTCTCGTTAAAGAGTAATTTCAATGCATTAAAGTCGGAAATGGATAGGATATTTAAATAAGATGAAATTTGAATATCATCAATCAAAAAATACATGATTATTCCATAGGGATTTTCTATTTCAATGGGAATCTTTTTCGATATATAATCATGCATGATAAGTGTTTTTAATTCACTTATGTCAGATATATCATTCCCAGAATTGAATAAAATTGGATATTCATATTTTAATGATTGATATTTGATATTGTAATTGTCAGCTCTTTTTACTCTTACTACTGACGGAGTTTCTTGTGAACTTTGAAGAATAATGCCATCAATTGTTTCTATCTCTAACTTATAAAATAATATTTCATCAGAAATTATTTCATCATCCAAATACCTATTTGTAAATGGAGCTTCTAGCTCTATTAATTCAAAAGATGACATCATGTCATCACTTCGGTAAATACGAACAGAAGATATATCATTATACTCAGGCAGATCCCATTTTAATAGTACATTTTCAACACCGCCAAATGTGTACAGTGGAATGGATTTATATTCTTTGATTTCTGAAGAATAGATCAGAAAAGGGAATAGTATCCCAAAGGCCATTATATGTATTCGTTTTCTACTCATGTGAAAAGACTCGGCGAGAGCTAATTTCTGATAATATATCTCCGAAGACAAGTAGAATCTTCGTCTTAAAGATTATTTAATATATGTGATCTTTTTAACTAATTGAGATTGTTTAGTACTTAATACAATTAAATAAATGCTACTGGATAAATGTGAAGCGTCCCATTGCAATTCATGATTACCTGATACAACTTTTCTGTTCAATAATGTTTCTACATAATGACCGTTTATGCTATAGACATCTAATGAATAATAATCTGGTTTTACAATAGAAAATTGGATCGTAGTAGCCGGATTAAAAGGGTTGGGATATATATTTAATACGGAAAAATCGGTCGGCATCTCATTTTCATTAGACGAGGTGGGTTCGTACTCAATGGCTGCCATGACATCAATAACTCCATATCCATATTCGTTGTCAGGATTTCCAGCTCGATCTGCTGTTGCCATCATAGCTTCACGAATTTCCATTGGAGTCCAATCCGGGTTGGCGCTCAAGATCACTGCAGCCGCCCCGCTAACCAAAGGCGCAGAAAGGGACGTTCCGCTCGCAGTACGGTAAGAATCACTATTTGCATTTACACACCATGTAGCGACACCGCGCGCGCAGACTTCTGGTTTAATTCTTCCATCATATGTCGGTCCATGAGAACTAAAATAAGCGATGTCTCCATCACTATTCACTGCGCCAACTGAAATTACCGAATCCGCATCGGCGGGTGCCGATATATAATAATATAATGTGTCACATGGATTATCAGGAGGTTCACCACTGCCCCAGTTTCCAGCAGATGTAATACACACCATACCCAGAGAAATAGCTATATCGACTGCTATCGTTGTTACCGCTGTATTTCCATCCATATCACAGTATGAATACCAATCCAAGTATCCTAAAGAAGATGACATAATATCTGCGCCATTTTGTTCACCCCATTCCAATGCAGCAACATAATTATCTTCTTCCACTTCAGATTCTGTTGCAACGTGCTCTGTCTTAGCTAAAAGAAACTCGGAATTAAAGGCAGGGCCTATAAAATTTCCCGGATCATAACCAGCCAACGCTGAGAAAACATATGTTCCATGATTATGCTGTCCATAGGATTCTTCGTCCATTGTTTCATTGGCAGTTGTCCCATCATCATTGATGAAGTCCCACTCATCAATAATGATCAATGAATCGAAAACAGTCCTTTCAAGGTTATACCCTGTATCCAGAATCAAAATTCGGACACCTTCACCAGTATATCCAGCATTGTGGGCTGTATGGCAATTAATCTGCTCGATCTGGTCTTGAGCATACCCATAATCCAGATTTAGTGTTTCATTTTTAAACCCAGGAAAAGTTTGCACATCATAAGCAAGTGAACGTTTCTTATATACTTTAACAGGTTCTACTTTATGTACAAAAACCAATTCTGATACTTCATTTATATTTGATTCATCCATCAAGACTGAAACGGCATTTAGCCATCTACTTGCACGTTGAACAACGCCATATTTATTAATGATATCAATGTATTCTTGTGAAACAGATTTGTCATACCATGTAACACCAGAACCCATTTTCAGTCTGCGTTGAATGGTTTTCTCATGTAGCTTAGCAAATCTGTTTTCATTTTTATCAGTAAAAAACACCCAATATTTTTCAGCCTGTGAGGAACCGGTCAGTATCAGAAAATAAATAAGTAAATACAGTCTATTTTTCATTAATGAGCAATAATTGTGTCTACTAGAGATAACACATCGTAAATATTGACACTACCATCAAAATTTACATCAGCTCTCTGGTGTTGATATTCATTCGGATTGTCATCCATTAAAGTGATATCAACAATAGTTAATACGTCAAATATATTCAATTCACCGTTTTCATCCATATCTCCCGGAAGATAATTCAAATATCCTGATACTGAAAAATCATCAAAATAAAATCCATCTCCAGTCACACCCCCATCTGATGTTAACAGAAACCGAAAATAAACTGAAGACTCATCTGAATAGTCAGACAGATCAATGAATTCCTCCACCCAGTCTGATGTGCCATCGTAACCGTGTTCATCTGGATCCTGAGTACCCTGATTCACACCTTGCTCAGTATATGATCCTTCAAGCGTGTTCCAATAAATATTATCATCCGAAATTTGAAAACGAACAAAATCATAATTATTTTCCACATGCCACTTGGCTGCATAATAAACCGCAGGAGCTAATAACCCTGTCAGGTTTATGGGAATAGAAGTTGAAATGGATGATGTTGTATTATTTTGATAATTCCCTTGAGGGCTGTCTGTAATTGAATAATCCCCGGAATAAGCATTGGTAGATGAAATACCCCAATTATTTGTCTCCCATTGAGCTAACTCATCTTCAGCATCTTCAACAAAAATAGAAACTGGAGCCCCTGTCAGAGTTTTGATAGTATCACTCCTTACAAAACTAGAATTATCACTCAAGGTTATAACAAAACCTACCTGTGTACCATCCGGAAGATCCTCTGGTACTAAAATAGAGACAGGTATATCAATATCCTCCCTTTCATTCAATTCCCCTATATTTTCATCCCGTTCCACAATGCTGCTGGTATTTATATACGTGGCCACTGTAGCAATGACATCACCATCAGATGGCAATAGGCCCCGGTTCTGAACCGTCACATTAAAATGGATAGTATCATTAACCTGCTCTATCATTTGGCTTTCATAGATTACGTGATCAGGCCCAGCCACGAAGGAAAAGATCTGGTTAGAATACAATTGATCTTCGCAGAGAGGTATCACGCGATTTTCCGGAGGCCAGAAATTATCCTGATAGGAACCCACTTCCGGTGTATAGGCAATAAGACCGGCATCTCCATAGGACCAATCCACAGCATCTCCATTAACACCGTAGCCGATGGTCTCATATCCTGTGCCTACCTCATATCCGTTATACCTTGACATCTCCCAGCCAATCTCTCTAATCGTGGTCAGGTCTGGTTCGTCGGGTAGAGTGTTGTTTCCCCAGGAATGGATCAATACATTTGAATAGGAATGATAATGGAGAACATTCGAAAAATTATGTGCTAGAATAAAATCCCTAACAGCCTGTGTCTCTGGCTCCGAAAATGCCAAATCCCCTCTAAAAGTAGATGAGCACGGATTTGGGGATGAACCAGAATCATCCGCGCCCCATTCATATCCATAATTTCTGTTCAGGTCTACTCCACGCTGGGTACCATTTCCACAGCCAGTATCCAATCGATTTTTTCGATGCATACCGCCACCATTGGGAGCGATGGATTCATTGTAAACGTACCCATCTGGATTGATCACTGGAATGAACACCATTTCTCTTTCATCAATTAAAAATGAGGCAACAGGATTTGATTCATAATTTTCACATAACCATTCAACAAAATAGAGTTGATTCATCATGCTCAATGGTTCACGAGCATGGGTTAATCCTGTATACAATACCTGAGGTTCATCTTCATCAACATTTGGGTTATCAGATACCTTGAAGGACCAGATTGTCCTACCTTCGACAGAAGTGCCAATGGAATCTTTTGCAGATACCAGATTAGGATAAATGATAGCTAATGAGTCTAATTTACTTAACACTTCATCTAAAGTATAATTCCCCAACATGGAACCAAGTTCAAAATCACGACGGACTTCTGGTACATTGTTATCTATAAAATGCTGAGTCAAATCATTAATTAATATATCAAACAAGACATTCTGCTCTGATAATCGAATCATTTGTTCTTCATTGGCAATTACATCTATATACGTTCCCTGTTTAATTCGTACATGATCCAATGGAATTCCTTCCTGCTGGAGAATCGATAGAGTGATTTCACTGAACTCATAAACTCGTAACGAATGATAAATATCACTGGCTAGTGGTCTACTGATAAATAGCCAGAGGAATAATATTATATACTTCATTGTTTTCAGGTGTTTTCTTTTATCCAGTCAGTGGTCACTGATTTGGGTCGAGTAATGGGGATCCCCAATGCTCGATTGATAACCATTTGAGCTATCATTCCCATAGATCTGGAAACGCTGAAGAGCACAGTATAGAACTGAAATTCTGTTAATCCATAATAGTATAATAGTGAACCAGATGCTGCATCTACGTTGGGCCAGGGATTTTTAGCTTTTCCCTGTTCTTGAAGCACAGGAGGGACAACCTCATACAAATTTTCTACAATATTAAAAATGTCATCATCCTGAATGTGCTTTTTACCAAAATCGACAAATGCAACAAATCTTGGGTCAGGACAACGCAATACTGCATGGCCATATCCTGGGATTACTCTACCGCTATCCAAGCGGTCCCAACAGAACTGTTTTAAATCATCCTTTGATGGAGATGAATTGAAATGATTGTAAATCTCTAAAACAAATTTCAAACATTCTTGATTAGCCAATCCATGGAGAGGGCCAGCCAATCCATTTAATCCAGCAGCGACAGAGTAATACGGGTCTGACAATGCTGATGCAACTGTATGCGAAGCAAACGCACTTACATTTCCACCCTCATGATCACAATGAAGCATAAAGTATAACTGCATCAATTTCTTGAAATTGCCTGTGGAGTCTTCAATACCTGTCATGTGAACAAAATTTTCGGCCCAATCCAGTTCAGGGTCATAATCAACCAATTCGCCCTTATTAAAGTGTATCCGATAGATTCCTGCTGCCAGTCCAGGAAGTTTAGATAAAAGATTGATTCCATCTTCCAGACAATATTTCCAATATTCATCCTTGGAGACTCCCTCATCGTATTTTTTTCTAAAAATACTTTCCTGCTGCATAGCCAAAATACCCGTATTGAACATGGCCATTGGGTGTGAATTCTCAGGCAAAGATCTCATAACTTCCCACACATACTTGGGAACAACTGCATGATCACCAAATTGAGATTTTAAATCCGCAGCCTCTTTTTCATCTGGTATATCCCCGGTCATTAACAGAAAAAAAACTTCTTCCGGAGAAAGGTGAATGAGCTCCAGCAATGGATGATCTCTAATAATAAGTCCTGTATCTGCAGAAACAGAAGATGTATCACATACAAATCCCCTAACCCCACGCATTCCGCCGTACGCTTGAGATACAGTTACTCCACTGATGTTTGCCTCCCCTTTGCTCTTAACAATCTCAAGGGCATCCGCTCTCCAATGTGGTATTTTTTCTTCCAGTTTAATTTTTAATAATGACATTTATCTCTCTATTCATTAAAACAACGTGTTACTAGCCCAGAATACACTTTTGGATAAAAGAATGTGGATTTTTGCGGCATGGTCTCACCTGCTCCAGCAATATCAAATATTTCATCCAATGATGGTGGATTGATCAAACATGCTACATCAAAAGCTCTTTCTTCATTTAAAAGGCTCAGAGTGGGTTTATTGCCCCTCATATAGGATACTTTTTTCAGATCACTTTGACGAGTAGTGTCAATGTTAAAAATTTCTTTCATTACAAATGAATGCATAATATTCGTATCAAGTTCTCGGGATGCCATGCTTTGACCGGTAAACATCTTTTCTAACTTATCCCAACTATTGAAATTTAACAATAATCCTGTATCACTTTCCCGATGGTAAACTCCTATTTGACCTTTTAGTGTAGATTTTTCTTCCAATTGATTTACTAAATCTTTGGCCCCATTAAACTCTCTAACTTCAAAAGATTCCTTCAATTTTATATTTATAGTTTGAATATCCATTTGAATGCCAGATAGTAAACGATGGGTTGGGAGAACATTCATTCCTTGGTTGCTACTGTTTACAAGTGTCACCATCACCTGATCACTGCCATCTATTTCTGGATTATTATGGGAATATTTTAACGCAGTTTTGTAGCGGTGATGACCATCAGCGATAACGAGAATTTTGTTTCGTAAACACTGCTGAAATTCGTCGATCATTTCATTGTCGGTTATTGTCCACATACGGTATTGTATTTCATCTAGTTCACAATCAATCACAGGGTCGGCTGTAACTGAATTCATCATTTTTTCCAGCGTCATATTCTCGTCCTGATAGCACATAAAGATCTGTCCAGTATTTGCATGCGTGGATTCCATAAGTTTGTATCGGTCATTAAGGTGCTTTTCAATCGTCAGCTCATGAGGTAAAACTGATTGACCAAGCACGGTCAATTCCAAAGAACAAATGCATCCCACTCTCTCAACTGTTTTATTTTTCTGTCGCAATGTTTGCGAAAGAATATAAATCGCATTATCAGACTCTCGCATTATGATGCCATTTTTCTTCCATTTTTTTAATGTTTGTGAAGCATCACTATAGCGATCATTACCTTCGGAGTTATTTAAATTAATCCGAATATAATTATAGGGAGATTTGGCATAATAATTAATTTGTTCAGACTTAGTAATCACATCATAAGGGGGAACAAAAACAGAAGATAGATCGCCAATAGATTTATGATCGTATCTCCAGCCTCTAAAAGGAAAAATATTTGCCATAAATAATTCTTATGTCTCCATAATTTTTTCTTCAATTTTCTTTTTTACACGTAATGATGCATGTCCGTCCAGTTTATGAAAGATACGTGTGCGATCTATACTTTGAGCATGCAACATCTTTTCATCTGGATTTAAAGCTTTCTCAATGCCAGGTTGTAATTCCGATGGATGATCAATATGGACAAAGGAATCTTTTAAAAATTCTCTATTATCAATTCCCAGCAAAGCTTCTCCATCAGAATGCTGTAGTTTTTTAGGATCAAGATTATAAATAACACCCGTTTTCCCAGTAGCCAGAAATTCCGTTATAGCTCCGGATGCTTCTGAAACAAGTGTGTCGGCAACAAATAATAGTGGAAGGATATTATATTCATCCTTTGGAATGATTACGGCATGTTCATAATTATGAATCTGATCTTCAAAAATCTTGTGTTGCTTGTGGGAAGCATATTTCCCCATCCAGGCGTAGTGATGGAGCTTAATGATTAGGTTGTAATCTTTTGTCTTTTCAAATATTTCATCTTTAAGATCGTAAATACAAGTTGGTTTATATGTTGGTGCAAATAAGACTGTTTTCTTTTCGGGCTTCAAGTCTAACCTACTTAATATTTCATCCCTATTATACGCCCCATTTGTGAAGTACGGATCCAATTTCGGATAACCAATCTTAATAACTTCTGAATTTCCAACGCTGCCAGACTGTTTCAACAAATCAAGAGAATGGTCACCTTCTACAAAAATAATATATCGTGATTTTGAATGTTTTTTTAATTCGCGGAAAGTGACTGTTTTTGTAAAAATTATGCCGTGGTAAATCATGCATAATAAAGCGTTTCCATATTTATTTTCATTTACAACATCGGGCGTAAATACTATGTCAAATTCTTCATTTTCATCACTCACTCGATGACCCATATTTTCAAATTCACGTAAATGTTTTTTTGTCTGGTCCTTATCAATCAATGAGAAGATTCTTTCAATCTCGTCCGTTAATGATAAGGCAACATCATAGTGTGGGTCATTCTCAAATAGTTTGATCAATGGATCAAAAGCTGCCTTGTGATACAGATAAAACATTTTAAATAGAACTTTAGTTTTTGCCATTTTAGACAGGCTTAACTTTCTGTGATCATTTTTCTGATTTTATATTTTCGAACAAAATTTTGATTCTTCCTTTTTAAACCAGACAATAGTTTATTAAATACTATATCTTCAATAGCTTTTATCATCCGTTTTCCAGATTGGCCATCCGTGTATGGGTGAACTTCCTTAAAACACTTCTTTCTATTTTCTCTAAATTCCCTTGGGTTAACAATACTCTCCTTAATAGCAGGCGCAAGTTCTTGTGGCGTCATTATGTTGATACCTTTTTCCTTTCTTGCAAGAGCCTGATAAGTTATTAACGGCCTGTCAAAAGGTAAAAATTCATAAGCAACCGATGAGGTGTCAGTTAGCATCAAATCAGAGCCAGCCATTATTGGCAAAACATTCAGCTCATCAACTACAACTAATTGTTTGTATTTTAATTGTTTATATCTATTTACAACTTCGCTATTCATTAATGGATGAAATTTTATCACCCAATTATATTGATCCTTCAATTCGTTTATTGAATTATACAAAATTTGTGCCGATGTATATTTTGTTGGAAATGTTGGAGCATAAAGTATGATAGGCAAATTTGGATCTAAACCAAACACTTCTATCATTTCTTTTTTCTGGCTGGGGAATTTCCATTTATTCTGAAACACTGGATCAAGTTTTGGCCAACCTGTTTCTCTAACCAAAAAGTTGTTTTTATTTTCCGCTATTAAAGTGAATTTTTTCGTCATAAGAGGACTTGTAGTACAATAAAGATCAAAAAAACCTGTGACGCTGTAAAATCCTTTTACTTCTTCATCGATACCGTGAAAGACTTGCACCTTTAACCCAGGCCAAAAATGAGGAACTACATTTCCCGGGACCAAAACTACATCGGGACGGTAATTTAGTACATCCTCATTAGACTTTAGCAGATTTCCCGGGCATGAATAGTTTTTTGCAGAACTAGCCGTGAACCATTTAACAGTCCCACAATCCAGCGATTTTATTGTTTCTTGTAAAGGTTCGAGTATTGAAAAAGAATAGGACTTTGTTACAAAAAATAGATAATTCAGATGAGATTTATTCACTATACAATTCTTTCAAGATCCCAAGGACTACATCTGTAGACAAATCAACCACATTATTTTCCATGCGGCCTTTTGTAAATGAATCTTCTGCCAGCTTAGGTAGTTGATCTTTGGGAATTCCCCATTTATCCAGAGTGTAGGGAATAATTCCTTTTGGAATTTCATTTATGCATGCTTTTAATTCATCATAGGTTAAATCATTGTTTTTGCAAATACGTTCAATAGGTTCTTTTATATAATTTCCATTTATTTCCAATAAAGGAAGTATACTGATAGAAGATGCAATGCCGTGAGGAATTCCATAGTATATTGTTAGAGGATAACTTATGGAATGGGCCGCTGCAGTGGTTGTGTTGGAAAAAGCTAATCCGGCGACCGTTGATGCTTTTAATAGGTTGTTTCGAATTTGCAAGTTATCAGGAGTTTTTTTCAATTCTGATCCATTCTCAAGAATAGAGCAGATTGCGGAAATGGCAAAATCCGTGCTAGTGGGATTTGCATTCTTGTTCCAAATAGATTCCAGACTATGGCTCAAAGCGTCCATCACAGTTGTTATGGAAATATCTATAGGCAGCGATAGTGTTAAGCTACCATCCAAAATGGCAACTGTAGGATAGAGACTGTTGTGTGAAATAGAATATTTTTTTTTCTCTTTCATATTCCAAACTGTTCCCCACATAGTTACCTCGCTTGCTGTACCATGGGTTGTTGGTAAAAAGATGGAAGAAATTTCCTTTGGATAGGATTCCTTGTGTTCGATCAATTCATGTATATCGGTTTTACCCAAACACAAATGAGCCATCACAACTTTTGCCAGATCCATAGCTGAACCTCCCCCCAAAGCAACGACTCCGTCAAACTTATTTTTTTGACAAAACTTCAGCGCATCCTTACAATTATCAAATGTTGGATTACTCTCCAAATTACTGAAAATTGAATCGGGATTAAATTTTGAATCCAGGTGAAGCCGTTTTCTATTTCCTGGCGTTGTAACTATTATAGGAGCTGTCATATCCAACTCATTAATATTACTGATTAATTCATTGTGCCAATCTTCCGTTTTAATGATTTTTACAGGGTTATAATATCCGGACATGGGAGTTCAATTAATGTTCATCCAAAAAATCTATAAAATCTTTTTTATTATCCAAAGGTTTGATGGTAGGGCGACCCAGATCATTCCTCGACCCCGGCCTAACCTTAACTTCTAAGAATGATGGTCCATCACTAGATAGAAAATTATTAATACAACTTTTTAACTCATCTACCGATTGAGCCTTGAACATATTCTTGATACCCATTGATTTAACAGTACTAGATAGATCAATATTTTTGGCGGCTGTTTCCTGACCGCCGACAGATTCATGGACTTCGTTATTTATTAAAATATGGCGAAAGTTTTTGGGTTGCAGACTGGCAATGGACGTGAGGCTTCCCATATGCATAATCATGGCGCCATCTCCATCGATGCAGATGACGTTTTTTTCTGTTTTGGCCAAAGCAATCCCAAGAGCGATAGAGGAACAGTGGCCCATAGAGCCAACAGTCAAAAAATCCCTTTCATGTGAATCATCTTTATTTTCCCTAATCTCAAATATTTCCCTGGATGTTTTTCCGGTTGTTGATACAACTATGTCCTTTTCATGCAGATTCTCTAAAATGATTTCCAAGGCCTCTTCACGGAGCATAGAATAAACATCTGAAGTATGTGGTTTTTTTCCATAGGGTTCAAACGTTCCTTTTTTGATCAAAAGGACAACTGGCCTACTTTCACTGATTGCTTTTTGAACAGTGCGAGATATTATTAAATCATAATCTGTGTTACTTTTGGAAATAATTTCAAATGGTATACCCATTGATCTTAATAATTCCTCTTGGACCTTACCCTGCTTCACATGTTGGGGCTCATCTTTTACATTCGGCTCGCCTCTCCAACCTATCATCACCAATAGTGGAATTGAATACACATCAGGATCACAGAGGGACAGCAGGGGATTCACAGCATTTCCCAACCCGGAATTTTGCATATATACCATTGGCAATGATTTACTTGCCAAATAAAAACCCGAAGCCAGTGCGATAGCATTACCCTCATTGGCTGTTATGATATGTCTGTCACTGGGCACATGGTCGTCAACACACAGACAAAATTCTTTTAAAAGAGAATCAGGGACCCCTGCAAAAAATTTGATTCCGTGGCGAGTAAACTGATTTAAAAAATCAGTTGTGTTAATTGACATTAGTTTACCTCAGGAATCAATGTAATAATATCTTTTATTGACATACAGTATTTATCTGATGCTTCCTTCGCCCTACTGTTTTCTAAAATAGATGTAGCGGTTTCAACCATAGAAGGATACGCTGATCTCAATAAATGGTTGGCATAGATTATCACATTAACTCCCAGATCCTGAAGCTCTGATTCAGTTATATGTGAATACGTTGAAGGAACAACAACCAATGGAACTTTGGTTTTAAATTTTTGAAATTCATTACAGAATCCAATGATTTCTTTCCCATCTTTTTCCTTACTGTGAATCATAATACCGTCTGCTCCGGCACTTATATAATTTTCAGCTCGTTTAATTGCATCATCCATTCCCTTTTTTAATATCAAACTTTCTACTCGTGCAATAATCATAAAGTCTGATGTTATCTGGGATTTTTTTCCTTCACTTATTTTATTTGAAAAGTGTTCTATTGAATCCTGCTGCTGAGGAACAGTTGTTCCAAAAAGAGAATTACGTTTATCTCCTATTTTATCCTCAATAATGATGGCAGAAACTCCCAGCCGTTCAAGAGTTTTTACTCTAAACTTGAAATGGTCAATCCTACCACCTGTATCTCCATCTACTATGATGGGTTTGGTAGTAACTTCAAGAATTTCTTCTATGGTCAAAAAACGGGATGAAAAATCTACTAATTCAGTATCAGGTTTTCCCTTTGCAGTAGAATCCGTTAGACTGCTTTCCCAGATTCCGTCAAACTCAATTTTTTGACCATTTTTTTCAATGCTTGTTTTTTCAACGATCAAGCCAGTCAATCCATTATGGGCCTCCATTATTCGAACAACAGGTTTAACCATGATGAGCCGTCGAAGTGTTTTTATCCTTTTCCCTGGAGTTATACCCTGTGCTTTTACAGCACTGATCAAATCTGTCGATGAGACACCTTCAGTATATTTTGGTTCAATCAATTCACCACCCCATTCAGATAAAGTGTCAATAACCTTCTTACGTACTCCCTTTTGAACTCCCGTTCTCCAGTCATCTCCATGTACAACATAATCAGGTTTTAACTTTTTCAGATTTGGAACATAATCCAATGTTTTTTGGGGGATAACTTTGTCTACTCCTTTCAAGTTTTGGACAATTATCATCCTCTCTTCAAATGCGATCAAGGGCAAACGTTTATAACTGGCGATCGCTTCATCTGTCAATAATCCAACTGTCACTTTACCAAGTTTGACACCTTCCGCAATAATGTTCAAATGCCCCTGGTGGATAAGGTCTGCAGACAAACCAATATACACGGTTTTTAATTCTTTTTTATTCATGGTTACGTTTTCATTTAAATTAATTTAAAATCCTTTTTCAGCAATGGACCCATCATGGAGCCCCGCATTATAATTTTGGTCTGGAACTTGCCAAGTTCCATATCGAAGTGAAAGATATTCTTCAGCATATTTTGGAATATTGATCTGTCGACCCTCCCATTCAATCGTATCCAGAGAATCGTAATATTTACTATCTACATGTTTGAGGGCATTGCTATCTATCCATCTATATTTGTCCCCAACGAGATAAACACAGAATAAATCAACGTGAAAATTGATCTGCCTGATCTTTTCCCAAGGGGTCTTCACTTTAATCACTCTCATATTCCCAGGAAGCCAAGGAGAATTGATCAACCTTCGCTTAATCAAATATTTTGGTAAAAATTCCAAACGAAGCTTCATGATTTCATCAGCTGATTCTGCTGGGATACCAATATCAGCATCATAGTCCCATGGAATTAGATCTCCGTCGCGAAGAATGCCTAACAGTGTCCCTGCTTCCAGCCAGTATTTATATTTTTTTTCATTTAATATGTCTATAGTATTTAGCAACATCTCTTTCATCCGCGAATGATAATTTCCCTCTTCTAGCTGAATTCTTTCTAAAGGTGAAACATTTATTACTTTCTTGTAAGCAATTCGTTGTAAAGCTGAATTTTCAATAATCGTACTATCATTTATGCTGGCGATCCATTTTGTTTCTGGATCTTTCCAACTTTTTCCAAACCTTATGGACAAATAATCATTTAAATTATTTGGAACCGGAAATGTATTCCCGTCTACAGATATTTCATCTAATGTTTCATAATATTTTTTGTCAATTTCTTTACAGCTTCGATTATCCACCCAACGATAAGTATTGTTAAATTTATATTTAGGTGTAATGAGAATTTTAAAAGCTTTTTGTTTTCTTTTCCACCGGCTTAACACAGTCAAACGGCAAAATTCATTTTCAATCCATTCACGGCCAGAGCGATCTGGTAATAACTGAATCCTATAATTAAATCCTATTTCTTCTTCTAGTGACATCAATTTTGACATATACTGACCTGGTACGCTTATTCTAACATTCTTATCAGGAAGCAGATTTACATTCATCTTCTTTCCCATTAAGGACAATAATGATTTGGTGTCTAGCCAAAATGGGATTTCATATTTTTTCAAGATTCTGACAGTTCTGGAAAACAGTTTTGTATTTAATTGTCGAAGAATGTCCATTTACAAAATTATAATTTTTCTAAAATAATATTAGTTGAATTGAATATTGTATAAATTTTTATAAATCCCATTTTTCTGGATCAGTTCATCATGTGTCCCCATCTCTTCTATCTTTCCTTTCTCCATAACAATTATCTTATCAGCATTAGTTACAGTTGACAAACGATGTGCTATCACCAAAACTGTACGATCGGCCATAAGAATTTCCAGTGCTTCCTGTACCAAGCGTTCTGATTCCGTATCCAGGGAAGATGTAGCTTCATCTAAAATTAAGATAGGAGGATTTTTCATTATAGCTCTAGCAATAGCAATTCGTTGTCTCTGCCCTCCGGATAGTTTCACTCCTTTTTCGCCTATCACCGTTTTGAATCCATCTGGCATTTCGTTAATAAAATCTAATGCATTTGCTGCCCGTGCCGCTTCTATTATTCCATCCATATCTACATTTTTTCGGCCATATGCAATATTAGATTCGATTGTATCATTAAATAATAATGTTTCCTGTGTCACAATCCCCATCATGCTTCGCAATGAGTTTAATGTAACATCCTTGATATCCCTTCCGTCAATTTTAATTGAACCCTCCGTTGTTTCATAAAATCTGGGAATCAGGTCTGCAAGAGTCGACTTTCCGGCACCACTTGTACCAACTAAAGCAACGATGTTTCCTTTTTTAATGCTAAATGAAATTTGCTTCAACACTATTTCATTGTTTTCATATTTAAAACTAACATCTTCAAAATCAATTTTTTCAGAAAATCGGTTTATTTCTTGAGAACCTATTCTATCAAAAATGGATGGTGATGTATCTATGATGGAAAATACTCTTTCAGCAGATGCAGCTCCAGCCTGCAGTTCAACATTCACGTGACTTAACTTGCGTAAAGGATCCATCATGGCAAAAATGATTAATATAAAACGTAAAAAATCTTCTGGTGTTAATCCTTTTCCACTGAGAACATCCATGCCCCCTATCCAAAGGAGGAGAACACCAATAATTACACCTAAGATTTCTGTTATGGGGGATGCCAATAGTCTTAGTCGTGCTCTTTTGAATATCAATTGAAAATATTTTTTAGTTTCAGAGTAGAACCGGTTAACTTCATAGTTTTCCATCGAAAACGCTTTCACAATTCTGATAGATGAAAATGTTTCTGTAATAATGTTTGTAATACCGGCAATCATTGCGGCTGTACGTTTTGACTTTCTGCGAATGCTTCTTCCAATATAAATGATCGTATATCCAGCAATCGGAACAATGATTAGGGATATGAGAGCCAACTTCCAACTGATAATAAATAACAACGTGACAAATGCTAACAAGTTTATTGGCTCTACGATAATCTGATGAAAAGTTGTTCCAAGAGCTTTTCTCAAATTGGAAACATCATGAATAACAATAGATGTCATTACGCCAGATTTATTTTGATCGAAGTACGATAGTGATAGAGAATGAAAGTGTTTATACAATCGGTTTCGTAGTTCAGTGATCAAGTGGTATTGGACCATGGTCATTGAAATATTTTTCAAGTATAGAAACAGATTTTTCGATATAAATACGACCATGATTGTAAGGCAGAGAACCTTTAAAGTTTCTTGTGGGCTTTCTCGTAGAATAAATCCATTTGACCAGTATTTTAATTTTTCATTCAAGGTCAAGGCTACTTGATCAGCTAATCGATTTTGTTCTGCAACTAGACTGCTAAAATCCATCAAAATGTTATTGATCAATGAGGCAGTCAACCATATTGAGGAACTGTTTAAGAAAACATAGACCAGTGAGGCGATCATCGAAAACAACAAATAAGGCCATTGGGGAATGACCAGTTTAAGCATGCGTTTGTATAGGGATTCTTTCATTATATGATCTGTGGGCTCAAAATGATGAAGCAAATATTTTCTTTGCTAATAATTGTATAAAAATTAATCATTATTTAGGATTATAAACCATTTTCATATGAGCAATCTTTGCTTCATAAAAAATATCTCCTACTCCAATAAAAAGAAGTTTTTCATAAAATCCAATTACGTGCTCCTGAGCATTTAAATAGATGTATTTTTCTTCTCTTAATTCGTTTAATACAAATTTAACAAGTGCAACGCCTATTCCTGTTCCACGATATTGTTCCAGGACCGCAAATCGTTCCAATTTTACCCCTTTTTCAGTGAAACGCCATCTTGCTGTACCAACTGCTTCGTTATCACTGATAGCTAAAATATGAGTTGCAGTTTTTTCGTAATTATCCAACTCTATTTCTCTGGGAACATTCTGCCCATTAATGAACACCTCTTCACGTATCATCCGTGCCAACTGATATTCCTTTTCGGTTTCGATATATTTTATATTCAGCATTAATTGGCAAATATTTTTTGATTCCGTAATATTACCCCATGCGGCATAAGAAAAAACAGATAATTGTTGTAGGAGACAGAGTCCTAATTCAGCCGGACAAAGGGGAAAGTAAATCTGCGGCTGGACTCTACCTCCCTCCAAGTGTTCTTGAAAAACAGGAAATCCGTGGAGGAATAATCGTTGAAGTGGGTCCTGGAATTCCCATGGGAAATCCTGATGATACTACTGATGAACCCTGGAAGACAGAAAATCATGGCGGTATTAAATATATTCCAACTCAGGCAGAACTGGGTGATTATGCATTATTCCTAAATAAAGCTGCTATCGAGATTAAAGTAGAGAAAGATAATTATCTGATAGTACCTCAGTCAGCCATCCTGGTTTTGATCCGGGACGATCTGAACAGCCTTACAGAGTAAAGGTTAGCATAAGCCAGCTATAATCAAGCTGACTGCCTCCATCTTGCCAATATCTGGAAAAGCCCTGTTGAAAGACGCCACCTGAACTTAATTTTTTAGAAATAACCACATCCATTTCAGTGCCATATGGCTCAAAATCCACACCATCTTTAAAATTATGGTAATGTATATTTAGCTTAAATCCATTAGGAAGAGATAAAGCTGTTTTCACATTCCACTCAAATAACCCGTCCTGAAAATTGTCATTGAAACGAGTATGGGTGTCATAATATCCGTGATACTTATGTCCGGCTCCCCATGGATTGGCAAAACCTGTTATTTTTGACTGTGATGAATCATAGCCGGAAAAATATTCTTGTCCAAAACTGATCATATCGATTACTGGTAGCATAGTCAGATCCATATGAGCATTAAAGATAGCCATTCTACTCTGAATGTCGTTTAAGTTATCACTATTAGGGTCTTCCAGCTTCCCAAATTGGTAGGCATATTCTGACTCAACACCAAAAAATAGAAATGAAAATTGAACGCGGCTTCCGATCATCTTTCGATATTTATCTTTGGATGATTCAATATCTGCCAATCGTTCATTGATATAATACAGGTCCAGAGAGCGAAATAATCCAATATCTCTTTTCCGATTAAAATATATTCCATTAATGACATGATCATATTCATCAGAAGGAAATATCTTAGAATTTTCAGCTAAAAATAAACTGAACAGATCAAGTCTGCCAAACCTGTTCAAGCCGAATGAATGAATTCCTTCAAATGAGCGTCCAACATTATTCCAATTGGTTTTACTGAATAATCGTTCACCGCCTAGAGGCAACTCGAAACGGCCAAATCTTATGGACCAGTTTCGTTTGAGTATATCATGGACCTGGAAATAGACCTGGTGCAGCTCTACCTTTGTATCAGATGGCTTAGTGCTGCCTGAGCGGTTCGTTTCATCTCCCAGCATACGGGAATCCTGAAATTGTGCAAATCCGGTCACAGGACCTTTGCTTAACCGTAAGCTAACCCGTGAGCGAGTAAAATGAAATGTATTACGGCCGCTATCATATAATGTATCAACCGCAGTTCCGCCTTTATCAGATTCTGCTCTATATCGAAATTCTGCTTTCCATTCCATATCAGCTGAATATATAATTCCCAATAGAATGACCCAACCATATCTATTCATTAGGTTCATCCCAAACAATTGGGTAAATGGATTCACCAAATACGCCAACTGATTTTGAATAAAATATTTCTAAATCTTTGGCATCAAATGGAGTTTCCTTCTCAACTCCATTTTGTGTATTGCCAAAATAATTTGAGCTGTATTCTTTTAAAGATGCGCTGCTACGAACGACTCGAACGGGGTGGACACTGGCCTTTAATGCAGCAATAATATCAGTATCAGAATCCCCATAGTATAAATCTAAATTTAAATCGTTCATTTTTCGGTGTTTTGTGGTAAATCTTTGATTTTCAATCTCTTCTTTGGGCATAAAGAAGAGATTAACATCTTTCGTTATGCTATAACCGAGAATATCGGTTAAATATTCCGCTAATACATTTCCATTCCCATCAGATCGAGCAGTAATGAAATATACGTTGTGTCCATTAGTCCAAAAATAATGAACCAGATCAATAGTAGGTTTTATAGGTACAGAATAATTTTTATCATTGGTATTTATCCAGTCATAATTAATAGGGCGGCCATATTCTGCAATATAATGAACAAACATATTTTCACTAAATAAGACCGTATCATCAATATCAAACCCTACATTGAGTTTTCCCTGCTGAGCTAATCCAATTGTAAAAAAAGTTAATAAAAGAGAAAAAAATAATATTTTATGTAACAATTGTTTTTTATGAATGAACATTTTCAATCTTCTACCTCTAATGAAATGGGGCAATGATCCGAGCCCATGATTTTCTCGTGCAAATCTGCATCCAAAACTTGATCAGTATACCCCTCATTTACAAAGAAATAATCAATACGCCAGCCAATATTCCTGCTGCGTGCTCCAAATCGATAGGTCCACCATGAATATCTATCTCCTTCTGGATGAAATAATCGAAACGTATCTACCCAACCATTTTCTTCATAAGTATCTAAACGTTCCCTTTCAATAGGCATAAATCCACTAGTACTACTGTTTTCCTTGGGGCGGGCTAGATCAATCTCATGATGGGCAGTGTTCCAATCACCTGTAACAATAACATTTTGCCCCGATTCAACCTGTTCATTGATCATGGGTAAAAGATCATCATAAAAATCCAGTTTGTATTGTAAGCGACCATGGTCCCGCTGGCCATTGGGGAAATAAATATTGTACAGTAAAAAATTGGGATGTTCTGTGATTAATACTCGTCCTTCCCGATCGTATTTGTCCATCCCTAGCCCTTCTTGAACAAATAATGGTTCTTCCTTGCAATAGGTTGCAACACCGCTATAGCCGCGACGCTCACCAGAATGCCAATATATATGGTAACCATGCCCCTCTAATATTTCATTAGATAACTGATCTACGTGGGCTTTTGTTTCCTGCAGGCAGAGGATATCTGGATCAGTATCCTCTAACCATTCCAGAAATCCCTTTTTATGCACAGCTCTAACGCCATTAACATTCCATGAAATCAACTTCATAAGGGCAGAAGGTTATAACAATGCTCGGACAATATGCAAAATGATTCCTAATTTTTAGGTTATGGAAACAGAACAAGTCAAAGAATTGATTTTATCCGGATTGCCGGATGCCCATGTAGAAGTCATGGACACTACTGGGACAAAGGACCATTTCAGCGCTCTAGTAGTAGCCGAAGCATTTGCAGGAAAGAGCATGGTCCAACAGCATCAGATGGTATATAATACTCTTGTCAACTATTTGACTAATGAAATACATGCTCTTCAACTGAAGACCATGACACAAGAGCAATGGAAAAATAATCATTAAAAGGAGAAATACATGGATTTAAAGGAACAAATCATTAATGATATCAATGAAAATTCAATCATGCTGTTTATGAAAGGAACCCCGGAAATGCCTCAATGCGGTTTTTCCAATGCCGTGGTTCAGGTATTAAATCATTACGGCGTAAACTATAAAGCGACCAATATATTAACCGATCCGGAGATTAGGATCAAACTGTCAGAATATTCTAATTGGCCCACCATACCTCAATTATTCGTTAACGGAGAACTGATCGGAGGAGCGGATATTACTATCGAATTACATAACAACGGTCAGCTATTAGATATTTTAGATTCTACTGGAGATGAGACTGAATAATATTTTTGTTCTGAATAGTAAAAAACATAAATTTGCGACCCTTATTTTATAAGGGAAATGGCCCGTTCGTCTAGTGGTTAGGACTCCAGGTTTTCATCCTGGCAACAGGA
>CAZECA010000012.1:0-41330 GCA_964510385.1 uncultured bacterium | reverse complement strand
ATATGTATTTTACATTGAAGGATGAGAATTCAGAGATAAGAGCAGTCATCTTCAAAGGAAACAATAAATTTCTTCATTTTAAGCCAGAAAATGGAATGAAGGTTTTTTTGAATGGTCGCGTGTCAGTTTATGAACCAAGAGGCCAATACCAATTGATAGCCACGCGCATGGAACCAGCTGGTCTGGGAACACTATTTCTTGCGTTTGAAGCACTGAAGAAACAGCTCATGTCTGAGGGGCTATTTGATGAAAGTTCCAAAAAGTCGTTACCTGAGATACCTCAAAAGATCGGCCTGATCACTTCCAAAACAGGTGCAGCTGTTAAAGACTTGATTCAAGTTTTGGAGCGGCGGGCTCCCTATATTGAATTGATCTTGCGGCCAACTCTCGTTCAGGGGGATGGGGCAGCAGCAGATATTGTGGACGCTATTGATGAAATGGGCAGAGACTTATCCATTGAATTGATCATCTTGGGACGGGGCGGCGGTTCACTGGAAGACCTGTGGCCCTTTAATGAAGAAAAAGTAGCCAGGGCAATATTTGACTGTAGAATCCCCATTATCTCTTCTGTAGGGCATGAGACAGATATGACCATATCAGACTTGGTAGCCGACCTGCGGGCTCCAACGCCTTCAGCAGCCGCAGAAATTGCAGCACCCAGCGTCAGTGAATTAGTATCACGTGTAGATGGCTTGGACGAAAGAATGTCTTCAAAATTCTTACGGGTGATGGAAACTTACTGGCAGAAAATGGATAATCTTCATGACAGATTCAGTTTACAGCGCCCGGATGCCAGAATTCAGCGCTTAATTGAACATACCATACACTTGATTGCATCCATTTCCCAGTCAATGTCACTCAAAATCCAAACTGCAAAAGGGAGCATAGAATCAATAAGATCTGAATTGAAAGTGTTAGATCCTATGAACGTACTCCATCGCGGTTATGCCATTGCAACTACATTAACTGGTACGGTATTGCATGACCCTGACAAATTGAAGGATGACGAATCATTTTATCTTCAGTTAAAAAAAGGCAGGTTACAGGCGAGAAAAGAAAAGACTGATGAATTCAAAAACGAAGAGGTGTAAATTGAATTATGGCTAAAGAAAAATCATTTGAAGAATTATTTGCACGGCTTGAAAAGATAGTGCATGAAATGGAGTCTGAGGAACTGCAGTTAGAAAAAAGTCTTAAACTATTTGAAGAAGGTGTTACATTATCAGAATTGTTAAAAAGTCAACTGTCTGGCGCTGAGCAAAAGATTAGTGAACTCATGAGTAAAATGGAGACCAAAGACAAATGAGTCATAAGCCTGCAAAAGTAGGTATATGGGGGAATACGGAAAAACTGGCATTTTGGGATCTGCTTCCTAAAATTGGATCTTGGACTCAGAAAAATGGGATGGAGATTTTTCTAACTACACGCATCATCGCTAAAGCAGGATCAGATATTGATTTCGACCATAGAATTATTAAATCAGCCAATGACTTCAATCAATTGGATTTCATATTATCATTGGGTGGAGACGGAACGTTATTGGCATTGGCCCGAGCGGTGGGCAACAGGAAAGTACCCATTTTGGGGATCCATTTAGGTGAGCTGGGTTTTTTGGCAGAAGTAACAATTGACGATATGTTTACGCGATTGGATAGTGTGGCCAGTGGTGATTATGAAATACTAGAGCGTATGGTGTTAAAATGTATTGTGGAAAATGGAAAGGATCCGCTAGAATTTCACGCTCTGAACGATATCACAATTGATAGGGGAGCCTCCCACCGGATGATCAACTGTGAACTAAATGCAAATGGAAATCGTGTAGCTAATTATCATGCTGATGGCTTGATTATTTCTACACCAACCGGCTCTACGGCATACTCTATGTCAGCCGGTGGGCCCATTGTCATGCCCAGTTTGGATGCCATCGTTGTTACACCTATCTCTCCTCATACATTATCCTTGCGCCCAATTGTCATGTCCGATGAAAAAACAATTGAGATTACTTTTTCTGATAATCAGGCTGGTGGGTTGGCTCTGGCTATAGATGGCCAGGTTCAGGAATCATTAGAATTGGAAGCCAGGGTAAAAATTCATAAGGCACACTTTAAAACCCATATGGTTATTTTTTCAGATACAAATTATTTTGATGTATTGAGCAAGAAGATGGGCTGGGGTAAAAGAGGAGAGTAAAATTTCAAGGTCTAGATGACCGAGTAGATTTAAATATAATTTACTTAAGTTGCCGATGCCGTCGCAGCATACAATCATTCATGATAACTAAAAGCCTGGCCTCTTTTGCTAACTCTGCGGCTTCTTTATTGACCACATGATCCTGCAACCAAAGGGCTCTGGCGCCGATCTCAATAGCCGCTTCTGCAATGGGTAGCACATATTCTGGTCGTCGGAAAACATCCACTGTATCTACCTTTTCCGGGATGTCCCTTATGGATGGATAACATTTCAATCCGGCAATTGTTTTTTGTCCAGGATTTACTGGAATAATAGTGTAACCGTTCTCCTGCATATACATGGATACATAGTGGCTGGGACGTTCGGGATTTGGGCTCATCCCAACCACAGCAATGGTCTTCAGTTCAAAAATTTTTTTTATGGTATACAGCTCATTCATGATTTGAATATATTTTTTAGAACATAGGTGATTATCTTTGGATTTTCTTTTAATCGGCGTACGGAATAATTATACCATTCTTCCCCAAAAGGAACATATTGTCGCACCTTAAACCCTTTTTCTAATAGCTCTTCGAGCTTACCACCCATGGGAACGCCATACAATGTTTGGAATTCAAACTGGTCTTTTGAAAATTGATTGGCGGTGATCCATTCATCTATTTCGTTTACTAATGAAATATCATGCGTTGCTATGCCCACGTATCCGTTCACATTAAGAACAGTTTTAACCAATTCAAAAAACTGTTCATTTATTTTTTTGCTTGATTGAAAAGCCATATGTTCAGGTTCTTTATAAATACCTTTGCATATTCGGACATTAAGTTTATCACTCTTGAGTCGTTGAATGTCCTTCGGTGAACGATGGAGATAGGCTTGGATAACGGGGCCTACATTGGAATATTTGAGTAATGCATCAAGATATAACTTTATTGATGCATCGGTATAGGGTGAACTCTCCATATCGATACGGACAAAATTGTTTGTATCAGATGCTTTTCTTAACAAAGTAAAAAGGTTTTCTTTGGCAATATCATAACCTAAGTCCAGGCCGATATGAGTAGGTTTGATTGATAAATTGCAGTTTAAGTTATTCTCATTAATGGAATTAAGAAGGTCAACGTAGGTCAGAGTGACACGGAGTGCTTCGTCAAATGTCTGCACATGCTCACCCAGAATATCTACTGTTGCGGCAAACCCTTTTTTATTCAATGAGGTAATGTGATCCAGGGCTTCTTCCATGGTCTCTCCGGCCACATAGGGCTTGGCAAATGGTTTTACTGACCAACGTGGTAACAGAGGGAGTAAGGATCCGATTAAGAAATTAATGGGGTTCATGGGTGGTGAATTTAGACGAAAGATTTATGCTTCTTCAAATAGAAAATAGTTCATTTATTCCATCAATTAGCCTTGCAAGGTGAAGGTGCAAAAACATAAATTAAGTGCTCGAAATTTACTCGATAATTGACTAAATGTACCGCGACTTTGGAACCATATTTCTCTTCATCCTGATAGGTATAGTCTTGGTGTATGTTCCGTTGCAGATTCAGCGGCTTGTTGCACCAAAAAAGACCACACCGGACAAGCTTTCTACCTATGAATGCGGTGAGGAATCTGAGGGTTCAGCATGGGTACAATTCAATATCCGATTTTATGTGATCGCCCTTATCTTCCTCATATTTGATGTGGAAGTTGTACTCCTTTTCCCTTGGGCTGTTGTATTTAAGGACCTTGGTTTGTTGGCCTTTGTGGAGATGGCTATTTTCTTATTGATTCTTATTGTTGGCTTGGCATATGTGTGGAAAAAGGGTGATCTGGACTGGGTAAAATACCGGGTGAAATATGCACGAGGACGATATCGAAAAGTCGTAACAGAAAAGGAAGGAACTGCCGTTGGGTCTTCTTGAAAATAAATTCCAGGATAATGTGGTAGTTGCGTCCATGGATAAACTTTTGGGCTGGGCAAGATCCACATCTCCTTGGTTTTTTCAGTTTGGTTTAGCGTGTTGTGCAATCGAAATGATGGCCACAGCTGCAAGCCGTCATGATCTAATGCGTATTGGCATGATTCCCCGTTCATCACCGCGTCAGGCGGATGTCATGATTGTGGCGGGGACAGTTACAATGAAAATGTCATTGCGTGTAAAAAAACTTTATGAACAGATGGCTGATCCGAAATACGTTATTGCCATGGGTAGTTGTGCCACAAGCGGAGGACCATACTGGCAGTTTGGCTATCATGTATTAAAAGGGGTGGATCTAGTTGTTCCTGTGGATGTTTATGTCCCCGGTTGCCCCCCACGTCCAGAGGCCTTGATCGAAGGGCTGTTGAAACTTCAGGAAAAAATCCAGGCTGAACGTCCATTAACGAAAAAGATTGTATGAGCCAAGATGCAGAAAAGTTGATTGCTGACGCAGTGCAGAAGGCATTGAATGGGGATATGGATGCCATCAATAATATTGAGGATCGCGTTACAAGGTCGAAAGCCAAGTCAGCATTAGTAAAAGCCAAACGGCGGGCCAAGGTTGCTGCAAATGAATCAGCTTCAGAAGTAGAAAACGATAAGCCGCCTGAAAAAACATCCCAACAAAAATCATTTTTAGAAACATTGGCTGATAGAATTAACAAAAAATTTTCTGATACTATAGATGAGGAAGAAGTGAGCGGTCATATTCAGATCAAAGGTGATAAATGGAAAGAGATCGCATTGTATTTACGGGATGATCCAGATTATCTCTTTGATTCATTGCAATGCATTACAGGTTATGACTTTGGAGAAGGTGAAGATCTGGAAGTACGATATAATCTCCATTCCATGAGTCATAATCATGCCGTTGAAATACGCATTAAAGCGGATCGAAGTGATCCAAAAATCCCTTCTGTCGAACAGGTCTGGAGGATCGGAGACTGGTTTGAGCGGGAGACCTATGATATGTATGGTATTGAATTTGAGGATCACCGAAATATGACACGCTTGTTATGTCCCGATGACTGGGAAGGTTGGCCATTACGTAAGGATTATGAAACACAGGAATTGTATCATGGAATCGTGGTACCGAAAGTGAAGGACGGATGGGAGTAGTCCACGGCGACCTTATGACCCTTAATATCGGTCCCCAGCATCCCAGTACTCATGGTGTGCTGCGGCTGAAAGTAAAGACTGATGGTGAAATAATTTCCGAAGTAGAACCTATCATTGGTTACCTGCACCGATGTTTTGAAAAACACTGTGAAAGTGTTACATATGATCAGGTGATACCATATACAGATCGATGTGACTACATTGCATCCATGAACAACAATTTTGGGTATGCACTGGCGGTGGAAGAACTCATGGAGATAAAGGTGCCTGAGCGGGTTGAATATATTCGTGTGGTCGTTTCAGAATTAAATCGAATTGCCAGTCACTTATTGGCATTGGGTGTGTATGGGCTGGATGTGGGTGCTTTTACACCATTTTTACACATGTTCCGTGATCGTGAACGGATCCTGGACATGTTTGAAGCACTTTGCGGGGCTCGACTCCTATATAATTATATTTGGGTGGGTGGTCTATCGCATGACTTTCCCAAAGGATTTGAAGAAAAAATATTTGAATTTTTAGATTACTTTGAGCCTAAGATTGAAGAATACAATAATATTCTTACTTATAATAAAATTTTTATAGAACGGACAGCTGATGTAGGTGTAATGCCACCTGAAGTAGGAATCAGTTTTGGAGTCTCAGGTCCAAACCTTCGTGGTTCTGGCGTAAAATGGGATCTACGTAAAGATGAGTCCTATTCGATCTATGACAAATTTGAATTTGATGTTCCTGTAGGCAAAGGAGAAATGGGAACAGTCGGAGATTGTTGGGACAGGTATTTAGTACGGATGCTGGAGATGGAAGAAAGCGCTAAGATAATCCGTCAGGCATTGAAAGCCATGCCTGCTGGAAATGTTCATCAGGCTTTACCGAAAAAAATTCGACCACCAAAAGGTTCTATCTATAAACGTACAGAATCCCCGAGGGGAGACCTTGGTTATTATATTGTCAGTGATGGTTCACCCATTCCATATCGATTGAAGATGCGTTCTCCTGCCTTAACTGCATTGAGTGTGTTGGGAGAAATTTCTCAAGGATGGATGATGTCTGATGTGATCGCTATTCTTGGAAGCTTGGATATTGTTTTGGGGGAGATAGATCGATGACCGTTGACCAGTTGATCAATTGGATCCCCTTTGCTGCCGATTGGCCGCTCATTACATTCATTACAGCAGTATTGATTTGCGCTATTCCCATTTTTCTCTTTATTGCTGTCTATGCTCTGGTTGCGATTTATGGAGAATTAAAAATCTCTTCATTTATGCAGGATAAGGTGGGCCCAATGGGTCAGGGCGTGGGTCTACATGCTGGTAAATGGGGGCTCCTCCAACCAATCGCAGATGCATTGAAACTTATTTTAAAAGAAGATATTATTCCAGAATCTGCAGATAAGAAATTGTTTATTATGGCACCATTCATTGTTTTTGTTGGTGCATTTATTTCATTTGCGGCACTTCCATTTGGATCAACAACCATTGTTGCTGATATGAATATAGGCGTCTTCTACATATTAGCTGTGGGTTCACTTAGTGTCATAGGCATCATTATGGCAGGCTGGAGCTCAAACAATAAATGGTCATTGTATGGTGGTATGCGTTCAGCTGCACAGATCATTAGTTACGAGATTCCGGCCGGATTATCCATTATTTCTATCATTATGCTGACCGGCACATTAAGCATGCAGGGGATTGTGGAATTTCAGCGGGGAACTATATGGGGGATCTTGCCCAATTGGATTATATTTAACAATCCATTCACATTCATCGCATTTTTTATCTTTTTTATCAGCGGTGTAGCGGAATGCAATAGGACTCCCTTTGATATTCCTGAAGCAGAGTCAGAGTTAGTTGCTGGTGCGTTCACTGAATATTCGGGTATGCGTTATGCATTTTTCTTTTTAAGTGAATATGCAGAGATGTTTGTTGTTAGCGCCATTGCTGCAACTGCATTTTTAGGGGGGTGGAACAGCCCCATTGCGGGAGTCATGGACAGCCCTGGGTGGAGCGTTATCTGGTTTATGATTAAAGTTTTTGGTTTACTGTTTCTTATGATCTGGTTCCGCTGGACATTTCCCCGTTTACGGGTAGATCAGCTCATGAGCGTCTGCTGGAAAGTATTCCTGCCCATAGCATTGGCTAATATTTTTGGTGTTGGAATTTGGAATTTATTGATAGGATAAAGTATGGCACGATATTTTAAAAATATATTTGATACCATTTCTACTCTCATGACTGGCATGGGGATCACATGGAAACACATGCTCAAAATTCGAAGAGATAATGTGACTCTACAGTATCCTGAAGAACGCTGGCCAAGACCGGAAAGAAATATTGGGTTTGACCTTAACAGCTATAACGTGATCCGTTCCAGATTGCATGTGGATATCGATGATTGTATCGGCTGTTTGAAGTGTGAGCGTGTGTGTCCTGTTCAATGTATAAAGATAAATACGATCAAGGCTGATGTGAAAGGTGAAGATATTCCGGAAATTGAACATACTGGCATCACTTCCAAAGGAACGAAAAAAGCTTTGGTTGTTTCCAGGTTTGACATTGATATGACAGAATGCTGTTATTGTAATTTGTGTACCTATCCGTGTCCGGAAGAATGTATTTATATGACAGGTGGTCCCAATTCACATAAACATCCCATTGATTATGAATTCTCTCAATATGACAGAAATGACCTTATCTACAAGTTTGCCAAAGAAATGGATGAAGAAAAAAATCAATCCATCTTGAACACAGAAGAAAAGGCAGAAGCATAATGGTGGATTTTGCTTTTTGGTTTATAGTTGCAATCACTATCGCATCTGCGTTGATGGTGGTTCTGCATAATAAACTTATTTATTCTGCGATTGCTTTATTATTTACTTTATTTGGCCTGGCCGGGTTGTATGTTTTCTTATGGGCAGATTTCCTTGTCGGAGTGCAAGTGGTGATCTATGTTGGCGGTATTCTGGTATTACTGCTCTTTGGTATCATGTTAACAAACAGGATCACTTCTGTGGATATATCTCATACTAGTATGCAAAAAGGTGTAGGAGGTGTGGTTGTAAGCGGAATGTTAGCTGTTTTGATTATTATGATCTTGAATACACCGTGGAAAGAAGCGTCGTTTGTAGAGCCATCACAGACCACTCATGCAATAGGCACATTTTTAATGATGGATTATTTGTTGCCGTTTGAGGTTGCGTCCCTGTTACTATTGGCGGCACTTATGGGAGCTGCAATGTTGTCACGGAGACCGGATTAATGAATGATCTGAATACCTATTTATTCATTTCTGCAATTCTATTTTCATTGGGACTTTTTGGAGTCATCACTAGGCGGAATGGGGTTGCCGTGCTCATGGGAATCGAGCTGATCCTGAATTCTGCAAATCTGAACTTTTTAGCATTTGCAAAATATGGCGGCATGAACCTTTCAGGGCATATCTTTGCATTATTTGTCATTATCATGGCCGCTGCCGAAGCTGCTGTTGCTCTGGCAATCATTATTAATATCTACAACAATTTTAAGACCATCAATATTGATGATGTCCAGGAGCTGCAGCAATGACAGGCAACATGATCATGGATTATTCAATATTGATTCTTTTTTTGCCATTAGCAGCATTTACTATCCAGATCTTTATTGGTAAAAAACTGCCCAGGCAGGGCGATTGGGTATCCATTTCTGCCATCTTGATCACTTTGGTCCTGTCCGTTGCCATGTTTACATCCATGCTCATTGGTCATGACCCCCATTTTTCACAACAGGCATCTTTCACTTGGCTGGATATGGGTTCATTCAAAATCGAATTGGGATTTCTGGTTGATAATATTACTATTGTTATGCTGTTAGTAGTGGCTTTGGTCTCAAGCATGACCCATATCTTTTCCATTAAATATATGGAAGGAGACATACGCTATTCTAGATATTATGCTTACCTGGGACTGTTCACGTTTAGCATGAATGGAATTGTATTAGCAAATAACCTAATATCAATGTACATGTTCTGGGAGCTGGTAGGTGTCAGTTCATATTTATTGATTAGCCATTGGTTTGAGAAAGAATCGGCTGCAGATGCGGCAAAGAAGGCATTCTTGACCAACAGGGTGGGGGATATTGGATTCTTCATAGGGATCATGTTGATTTTCTCCGCATTGGGTACGTTCACATTTACAGAAATTTTTGAAAGTATTTCTGCCGGAAAAATGGGCGGAGGTTTATTAACAGCCGCGGGGATTGGTCTCTTTTTTGGCGCAATGGGTAAGTCGTCGCAATTTCCTCTCCACATATGGTTGCCGGATGCCATGGAAGGTCCCACTCCCGTTTCCGCTTTAATGCATGCCGCTACCATGGTGGCTGCCGGCGTATATCTATCCGTACGTTTGTTTCCCCTATTTACTCCGGATGCGTTGGTCTTTATTGCTTATGTGGGTGGATTTACTGCATTGTTTGCTGCTTCCATAGCTATTACTCAGAATGATATTAAAAAGGTTCTGGCCTATTCTACAGTGAGTCAGTTGGGATACATGATTCTGGCTGTGGGCACTGGTGCCTATGTGGCAGGGTTTTTTCATTTGGTGACCCATGCGATGTTCAAGGCGTGTTTGTTCTATGGATCAGGTTCCGTGATCCATGCTATGCACCATGCTCTCCATGAAAAACATGATAATGAAACTGATCCGCAAGATATGAGAAATATGGGCGGATTCAAGGAAAAAATGCCCATTACTTATTGGTCTATGCTCATAAGTACTTTGGCTATATCAGGTGTCCCTCTATTCTCTGGTTTTCTTTCGAAAGATGCCATCCTCGCCGGGACATTTTCGTTTGCTTCTCACCATCCAGAGCATTTTCTCTTACCTGTTTTTGGTTTTGGCGCAGCAGCCATAACGGCATTTTACATGTTTCGCCTGATTTTCATGACATTTCATGGAACACCCCAAATGAAAGAGATTCATTCAGATATTAATGAATCACCTAAAGAGATGTCATTTCCATTGATATTATTGAGTGGGTTGAGCATCTACATTTTTTATACGCTGCCATATTTTAATCCAATTTCTGATCATGGATGGTTCACGGAATTGATCAAGCCCAGAGATTCAGCAGTACCCGAAAATCCAACGGCACAATACATTGCTGATGGAATACATCACGCTCATTATACAGCCATGGCTATTTCATTAATCATTGCTGGCTTGGGTATCTTTCTATCATGGAATATGTATTTTAAGAAAAGATTATCTGCAAAAACCTATGCAGAAAAAATGGGTCCAATGTACACATTGTCATTAAACAAGTATTTCTTTGATGAAAACTATAATACATTTCTTTATCAGCCATTCTTGAAGCTAGCTAAATGGGTGGCGCATATTGATTGGGAGCTGTATGATAAATATTTTATCAATGGATTCGGTCGAGTGACAAAAGTGATCTCATTTTTTACTGGCCGAATGGATTATGATGGCTTGGACCAGACCATAGTAGACGGGATAGGTCGAAGTGCACAAAGGACTGGTGGCGTTTTAAAATATCTCCAGACTGGACGTTTACAGAATTACCTGCTTTTTGCTCTTCTGGGCGTAGTGGTGATTGTATTGGTTAATTCGTTTTAAGATTTGAAAGGTTAAAGGATAAAGGATGGATACAAGCATTCTTAGTTGGATCATTTGGATTCCTGTAATTGGTATGATCGCTATTGCTCTGGTACCCAGGGAAAGTGTGAAGATTATCAAATTGATCACCGCGGTCACAACAGGTATTCAGTTTTTGGTTACACTATTACTTTGGAACAGATTTGACCTCTCCGATGGCGGCTTTCAGTTCATGGAACGGGCTGAATGGATTCCCTCATTCAATATTACGTACATTTTGGGTGTGGATGGATTGAGTCTGCCCATGGTCATCTTGACCGGATTGTTGTTTTTTCTGGGAACATTTGTCAGTTGGAACATCTCCAGGGCTCACAAAGGTTATTTTGCACTGTTTCTGCTGCTGGATACTGGAGTCATGGGAGTATTCCTCTCACTGGATTTTTTCCTATTCTATGTGTTCTGGGAGGTCATGCTACTGCCCATGTACTTCCTGATAGGAATGTGGGGAGGGCCACAGCGTGAATATGCGGCCATTAAATTCTTCCTATACACTTTGTTCGGCTCTGTCTTAATGCTGGTGGCTATCTTGGCTCTATATTTTACGTGTGGACGTACATTTGATATGTTGCACCTTATGGAAGTTGCACCGACAGCATTGAACGGTGTTCTCTGGTGGGGTGTGAGCGCTGTGAAAGTGATCTGGGTCATGCTGTTCATTGGGTTTGCGATCAAAGTTCCAGTTTTTCCATTTCACACATGGCTACCATTGGCTCACGTTGAAGCACCAACTGCTATTTCAGTGATATTGGCGGGAATATTGTTGAAGCTGGGTGTGTACGGTATTTTACGTATCAATTATACTATGCTTCCGGATGCTGTCTGGTGGTTCGCTGGTTCATTGGCTGTTTTGGGATTGATCAATGTGATCTGGGGTGCTATGTGTGCCCTGGCCCAAAAAGATCTAAAGAAGCTTGTTGCTTATTCCAGCATCAACCATATGGGATATTTATTAATAGGAATGGCCGCTGTCATCGCTGCAGGCGCAGTGAATGGAAATAATGTATTGGCGGCCCAAGCCGGATTAGGTGGAGCCGTCTTTCAAATGTTCAACCACGGTACAATATCTGCCATGCTGTTTATTTTAGTGGGTGTTATTTATGATCGTGCTCACCACAGAGACATAGAAGGTTTTGGCGGTCTTGCAACGCAAATGCCAATTTATTCAGGAATTGTTGCTGTGGCATTTTTTGCTGGTCTAGGACTTCCAGGATTGTCCGGTTTTGTAAGCGAAGCTATGTGCTTCATTGGAGCATTTCCGGTCTTTAAGGCTATTGTGATTGCCTCCACTCTGGGAATTTTATTAAATGCTGCTTATTTCTTATGGGCATTTCAGCGGATGTTCCTCGGCGAGTTAAATGAAAAATATTCTGAACTGCCAGAGATTAATCGTATGGAACTATTTACGGTTATTCCTTTGGCAGCTATCACACTCTTCTTTGGAATTTATCCACGGCCATTCCTGGACTTAATTAGTAAGACCATGAATGTAATCATTGATACTGTGGCTGGTTTTGGTGGATTTGCAGGGGCCTTTTAAATACTGATGTCAAATTTTCACAGTTTAACCCTTTATTGGCCTGAACTGATACTGACGGCAACAATAATCATAACGATCATTGCCGATCTTTTTGATGATAACAAATCATCCAACCGCTCGGCTATATTGGTATTGGTAGGCTTGATCTTGACTCAATTGGCTATTTATTTACAAGGTAGTGGAACGGTTACCACTTTATTTATGAACAATCTAGCGTTTGATCCATTTGCCACATTTTTTAAATCACTGGTAATTCTCACCACGATACTCGTTATTTTTATTTCCATTAAGTCAAATGAGCTGGCGAATTATCGGACAGGTGAATATTTTTCCCTAATGGCCATTATGGTCTTTGGAATGTTCTTAATGGTGTCTTCCATTGATCTAATCATGATCTATTTAGCCATAGAGATTGTTTCCATCACTTCATTTGTCTTAGCAGGATATTTGCGTGGCGACCTTCGATCAAATGAAGCAGCCCTAAAATATGTTAATTATGGTGCATTTTCATCTGGGATTATGCTTTTTGGGATGAGCATTGTTTTTGGCTTGGCCGGTTCCACAAAATTTTTTGCCATACAAGAAGCCATGTGGAACCTAGAAGGTTCAGCCAATTTTGCGTTCACCATAGCATCAATATTTATTCTGGCCGGTTTTGGATATAAGATTTCTGCAGTCCCATTTCATTTTTGGACACCAGATGTTTATGAGGGCGCTCCCACATCCATTACAGCTTATTTATCTGTCGCACCTAAAGCAGCAGGATTTGCAGCAGCTATTCGATTTTTTAACCAGGTTTTTGGTGATGGCAGTTCATTCTTAGATCCATCATTGACCACCTATACAGAGATTCCATGGCCCCAATTATTGGCAGCTCTCGCGGTTGCAACTATGACATTAGGGAACCTTGTGGCAATTCAACAGGATAACATTAAACGTATGTTAGCCTATTCCAGTATTGCCCATGCTGGATATATGCTCATGGCCATGCCCACATTATCCTCTCAAGGTGTTTATGCAGTTATGATTTATTTGGTCATGTATCTTTTTATGAATCTTGGTGCCTTTTTTGTAGTGATATATATAAAATCCCAAGGTGGTGGAGAGCGTTTTGAAGATTTTAAAGGATTGGGATGGAAGATGCCTGTGGTCGGTGTGGTTATGACTATTTTTATGTTCTCTCTGACGGGTATTCCGCCAACTGCAGGGTTTATAGGAAAATTCTACTTATTTGCATCAGTTGTGAAATCAGGTCCCCATTTATATTGGCTTGCTATTGTAGGTGCAATCAATAGTGTGATTTCATTATATTATTATATGAGAGTTGTAAAAGTCATGTATTTCGATGGTGAGCCCAGTGAATCAATTATTGTGCCACAAACGTCCGCTTTATTGATTTTTCTGGCATTAGCTATCCCGTCCTTGTTATTTGGTGTATACTGGGTGCCAATTGCTGATTGGGTTTCAAATTCTCTAGTTATATTTTCTCAAGTAATCTGATCACATAATGAAAAGATAGTTAAGTGGCACGTATCACAATTAAAAAAGGCCACGATATACAGATCTCTGGTGTTCCTGCTAAAGAGATCGATGCAATAAACCAACACAGTACAGTAGCTCTACATCCTAATAAATTTAGATATTGCAAACCCAAATTGATGGTTAATGAAGGGGATATTGTTAAGATTAGTACTCCATTATTTCATGACAAAAGCAATCCAGAAATTGTTTGGGGATCTCCTGGTGCTGGTAAAGTATCTTCCGTTCATTATGGTCACCGTAGGGTGCTTGAAAAGATTATTATAGAATTAGATAACCAGGAGGAAGCAGAACAATTCAGGTCATTTGATCATAAGCAGATCACTGAATTAGCTCGGAGTGATGTTCAGAATCAAATTTTAAAAGCAGGGCTATGGCCATTAGTGCGGCAACGACCGTTTAATAAAGTGGCTCATCCATCTGATGAACCCAGTTCTATTTTTGTTTCCTGTTTTAACTCTGCACCACTTGCTGTTGATCTGGACGTTGCATTGAGAAACAGACGATCATCCTTTCAGGCAGGAATCAATGCATTGTCGCGGCTTACAGATGGAGACGTACACACAGTTATTAATGATGATTCTGTTTCAGAGACATTCATTGACCTGCAAAATGCGAAGACCCATTACATAGATGGACCCCACCCCGCGGGAAATGTTGGAATTCAGATTCATCATATTGATCCTCTTAAGCCAGGTAAGATCATTTGGACAATCGATGCACAGCATGTGGTTACGTTAGGGCGTCTTTTTTTAAAAGGTCATTTTGATCCAAGAATGATAATGGCTGTTGGTGGTCCAGCATCATTGAATCCGATCCATATTTCTACACGATTTGGCGCATCGGTCAAAACCTTAGTGGATGGCAGAATGAATGAAAATCCTAAAAGAATCATTTCAGGAGATATTTTAACAGGAATAAACAAAGATTTTAATGACCATGTAGAGTTTTATCATTCATCCGTTGGATTGATACCCCATTCTGATATACGTGAATTTATGGGCATGTTACGCTTGGGGTCTTCTAAAACGCGTTATAGCTTGACCAATACATTTCTATCATTTGGTAGGAAAGGATTTGATTTTACTACCCGTAAAAATGGTGAAGAACGGGCTATGATACCTTTCAATTCCTGGGAGAATGTTCTTCCAATGGATATTTTCCCAAACCAATTATATAGAGCCATTCTTGCAAATGATATAGAAGAAATGGAACAATTAGGATTATTAGAATGTGATGATGAAGATTTTGCATTATGTTCTTTTTCCTGTCCAAGTAAGTTGGATGTAGGAACCGTGATTAGGCAAGGCCTGGATATTTTGGAGACAGAAGGGTAAATGAAATTTTTACGTAAAATATTGGATGCTGCTGCACCAAAGTTTGAAAAGGGAGGACCATTAGAAAAGCTGTACCCAATCTTTGAAGCAACTGATACAATCTTATTCAGTACAAATGAACGGAATGAAAGTGGACCACATGTTCGCGATAGTGTAGATAATAAACGCATTATGATTCTTGTGGTGGTTTCGTTAATTCCCTGCTACATTTTTGGAGCAATCAATATTGGTTACCAAAATGCATTGCACCATGGATTGAATCATACCCTTATGCAGAATTTCTGGCTAGGGTTTGGAATCATACTCCCCATCCTTGTTGTTGCATTTGCAACAGGGGCGATTTGGGAACTGCTTTTTGCTGTGACTCGAAGGCATCCAGTCAATGAAGGATTTTTAGTAACCTGCTCTCTAATTCCATTGATCATGCCTCCAACCATTCCATTATGGCAGGTGGCAGTAGCTACATCATTTGGAGTGGTCATCGGTAAGGAGATCTTTGGGGGGGTTGGAATGAATATTTTTAATCCAGCGCTTGTGGCCCGCGCATTTATCTTTTTTGCATACCCTAGCCATATATCTGGTGATAAAGTGTGGCTAAGTATTGATGGCGTATCTGGAGCGACTGCTTTGGCGATTCCAGCAGCAGTGGAAAATGAACAGGCTGTAGATCTGTTGAATAAAGTAATACAATTTGATTTTTCCTGGTGGAACATGTTCTGTGGTTATATTCCAGGTTCAATCGGGGAAACCAACAAGTTATTGATTATTCTTGGGGCATTATTCCTGGTTGCCACTCGAATTGCGAACTGGAGAGTGATTGTCGGTGCATTGTTCGGATTATTCGGCATGGCAACAATAACCAATTTGCTAGCACCTCTATCATCGAATACCATGTTAACATTACCTTTTCATTATCATTTGGTTATGGGTGGATTTATGTTCGGAGCAACATTTATGGCAACAGAACCAGTCACGGGTTCCCATACGAACCGTGGACGGTGGATCTATGGGGTGTTAATTGGCGCACTTACTGTTATTATTCGGGCTATAAACCCGGCATATCCTGAAGGAGCCATGCTGGCAATTCTATTAATGAACGCATTTGCATCATTGATCGATTATTTTGTAGTGCAAGCTAATATTAAAAAAAGAATGGCACGCTATGCGACAGAGTAATACCTATACACTAATTTTTACGGCTATTATTACAATCATTTTGGGATTCGTGTTATCTCTGGTCTCAGAGTCATTGCGGGAACGTCAGGAAATAAATGTTGCTATTGATGCTAAAAAAAATATCTTAAAGTCACTTGACTTTGTGGAAACAGAAGAAGAACCCTGGACCAATGAACGGATTCAATTTTTATTTGATGAATATATTGTCAGCTTTGTTATTGACGCTTTTGGTAATAGAGTAGAAGGAATGGAAATAGTTGAATTAGATCCCAAAATTCACACCGATCTGTATCCAATATATAGTCGAATAGGATTGGGAAATATTATTGAAGGATATTCGATTCCAATCTCTGGAAAAGGATTGTGGTCTACACTCTATGGATATTTTGCATTGGAGGCAGATGGATTTACAGTGAAAGGCATCAAATTTTACAAGCATGGAGAAACACCCGGGCTGGGGGGCGAAGTGGATAAAGATTGGTTTACCAGTAATTTTATTGGTAAAAGGATCATCGATGACTCGGGAAAGCTTGTGAGTATTCAAATTGTAAGAGGCGAGGTGGATGAAACCGCTTCAGGAGCATACCGACAGGTAGATGGAATTTCCGGTGCGACTATGACCACCAAAGGTTTAAATGGGTTTTTGATGAGCGACCTTCAAAAATATAACCCCTTTTTCAATCGTATTCGTACAGGGAGTGACTCATGAGTATATTGAGTAAAAAATCCCAAACTGTTCTTAAAGATCCTTTAATGAACAATAATCCTATAACATTACAGGTATTGGGAATCTGTTCAGCATTGGCGGTAACCGTAAAGGCCGATACTGCAGTGGTCATGACTATAGCGGTCATATTCGTTTTGAGTATGTCCAATACCATAATTTCACTTTTGCGCAATTTGATTCCAACACGGGTACGCATAATTGTCATGCTTTCTGTTATCGCATCATTAGTAATATTGACCGATCAGATCCTACAGGCATTTATGTACGATATGAGTAAACAATTATCTGTTTTTGTTGGACTCATCATTACGAATTGCATTATTATGGGACGAGCAGAAGCATTTGCTATGCAGAATAAACCAAGTCAAGCATTCTTGGATGGATTGGGAAATGCTCTTGGATATGGAATGATTTTGATCACTGTGTCCATATTCCGAGAAATACTAGGAAGCGGAACTTTATTCGGTTTCCAACTCATTCCTGCAGCCCTTTATAATTCGGGCTATGTGAATAATGGTCTTATGGTTTTATCCCCTGGTGCATTTATTATTTTAGGACTGATCATTTGGGTCCAGCGTACCATTTCCAACATAGAGGAGAATTAATATGTTGGAACATTATATCAGTTTAATTATAAAAGCCATTTTTGTAGAAAATATAATATTAGCATTTTTCCTTGGGATGTGTTCTTTTCTGGCTATTTCAAACAAAGTACAGACATCCATTGGACTGGGAATGGCAGTAACATTTGTTTTGACGATTACTGCACCTGCCAATTGGGCCATCCACAATTATTTTTTACAAGATGGAGCCTTGGTATGGATGAATCTACCAGATGTAAACCTTTCTTTTTTGAATTTTATTGTTTTTATTGCCGTGATCGCAGCTATGGTTCAATTGGTGGAAATGATATTGGACAGATTTTCGCCTACTCTTTATCATAACCTTGGGATCTTCTTGCCACTTATCGCTGTTAATTGTTCGATATTAGGCGGTTCATTATTTTTAGTTGAACGTGAATATACGATTGTGGAATCCACTGTATTTGGGTTTGGCTCTGGTTTGGGATTTTTTCTTGCCATTGCAGCAATGGCTGCTATTCGCCATCGTCTACGGTATTCCAATGTGCCGCCCAAATTGCGTGGACTAGGTATTACAATGTTATTAACAGGACTCCTTTCCATGGCCTTTATGGCATTTTCGGGGATCGATCTCTAATGGTTGAAACAACTTTATCTGGAATCATTGTTTTCACAGGAGTGATACTGATCCTAGTATTATTACTTAATTATGCACAATCGAAATTGCTACCCCAAGGTGAGGTGACTCTTTCTATTAACGATGATCCAGAAAATGATATTAAAGCCAGCCCTGGATCTACATTACTGTCTGCCTTGGCCACACAAAGTGTTTTTCTTCCATCTGCATGTGGCGGAGGAGGCACATGTGCCATGTGTAAATGCAAGGTGTTAGATGGCGGAGGTGAAATTCTCCCAACTGAAACAAGCCATATAAACAGGGCAGAGGCGAAAGATAATTGGAGATTGGCCTGTCAGGTTAAAGTGAAAGAAGACATGAAAATTCACATTCCTGAAGAGATCTTTAACATTCGAAAATGGGAGTGTACGGTTGTTTCAAACAGTAATGTGGCCACATTCATCAAAGAATTGGTTTTGGATCTTCCAGAAGGTGAAATACTCAATTTTCAGGCAGGTGGTTATATCCAGATTGATATACCTGAATATCATCAATTATCATTCAAGAATTTTGTAGTAGAAGAAGAATATCATTCTGATTGGGATAAATATAAGATCTGGGATCTGGTGGCTAACAATGAAGAACCAATATTCAGAGCATATTCCATGGCAAATCATCCGGCAGAAGGAAACCGAATGATGTTGAATGTTCGCATTGCCACTCCTCCTCCAAAGCATTGGAATGAAGTTCCTCCAGGATTGGCTTCATCATTTATATTTAATTTGAAACCGGATGATAAAGTAACAATTTCAGGACCTTATGGGGAATTTTTTGTTAAAGATACTGATCGTGAAATGGTCTATATTGGTGGCGGAGCAGGAATGGCACCCATGAGATCTCATTTGTTCCATCTCTTCCAGACTTTAAAGACTGGAAGAAAAGTTTCTTTCTGGTATGGAGCCAGAAGCTTGCGAGAAATGTTTTATGATGATGAGTTTAAAGGGATACAGAAGAAATTTCCCAATTTTGATTATCATGTAGCTCTGTCTGAGCCTTTGCCAGAAGATAATTGGGAAGGTCCAACAGGATTTATCCACCAAGTCCTACTTGACAATTATTTGAAAGATCATGAAGACCCAACAGAAGTGGAATATTATATGTGCGGTCCACCTCCGATGATTTCAGCTTTGGAGAATATGCTTTACGATCTTGGAGTTCAAGAAGAAATGATTGCGTATGATAGTTTTGGTTAATCAGATTGCAATAATTAAAACATTAAAAGCCCAACTAATGTTGGGCTTTTTGTTCTTTTGGGCTGGCTGTAGTCAACACAGACAAGAAATTCAACTGTCTGGTTTGACAATGGGTACAACCTATATCATTAAGATCGTTGAACCACCATCGCAAATGGATTTAAAGCTCCTCCAATCAGAAATTGATTCAGTTTTGAATGTGATAAATTTATCCATGTCTACATGGGAGTACTCAAGCGAAATAACTACGTTTAATCAATGGGCGTCCTCAAACCCGTTTCCCATTTCAAACCATTTTCGAAAAGTTATTGATGAATCTTTAGATATATTTTCTAAAACGAATGGAGCCTTTGATGTAACTATTTATGATTTATTATCCATTTGGGGATTCGGCCCCAGCCCAAAACAAAGCATGCCATCGTCAAATGATATAAAATCAGTCTTGGAGTATACAGGATCCGAAATGATTTCTCTGGCTAAAAATGGATTGGTAAAAACGGATCCGAGAGTCAAACTGGATCTAAATTCAATTGCAAAAGGATACGGTGTAGATGTATTATTTGAATATTTAGAGTCAAAAGGTATAATGGAACTCTTTGTGGAAATTGGAGGAGAGGTTAGATGCAAAGGAAAAAATGCTCAAAATAGACCCTGGTCTATTGGCATTGAAGATTCTTCGAATGATAAAGAACTACGATTTGCTGGAGTAATTCGACCGAAAATCGGCTCCGTAGCAACATCAGGTAATTATCGGAATTTTGTTGATCGAAACGGAAAGATCATGGGACATACGATCAATCCCAATACGGGTTTCCCAGTGGCAAACAATATATTATCTGTTTCTGTCAAGTCCCAGAAGTGCATGCTTGCTGATGGATGGGCAACGGCATTAATGGTCATGGATTTAGAGTCAGGATTGGAAATAATTCAGAATCAGTCTTTCCTTGAGGCTATGTGGATCATTGAATTAGGTGATGGAAAAAGGCAGATTATTTGTTCAGATGGATTTAAAGTAGAAGATGCAATATATGTTATCAGGGAATAACAGGTTCAGATTCTGTATTCTCACACTTTGTATTATCACCTCCGCAGGTTGGGCAGGTCATTTCAACTCCATCAATGATCACTTTTCCATCCTGCCCTCCGCATGAACCTTTGAGTGGTTTATTGTTTAATATAATGCCAACTGACAATCCCGTAATTGCAATTCCGATCACTATAATTGAAAGAATGATTTCCATATTGGAAATTACGATCGATAAATCATCTACACATAGTTTAACCAGAATTACTTCATATCACATGAATTTCGTATTAAAATCCTGACCATTATTTTTATTTTTTGAAATGAAAACATCAATAATATCACCCATAAAACTGACAGTCACAGCGATGATGTTTCTATCGACCATTTTTGGTGGTGACGGATCTCATGGGTTAGACGGCTCTTTGTTGTCAATAATTTGGGTCATACCCTTTATTGGGATTTTATTATCTATTGCTGTATTTCCTTTGGTGGCACCTCATTTTTGGCATAATCACTTTGGAAAAGTATCCCTTTTTTGGGCGTTGATATTGATCATTCCATTTTTACTCAAATTTGGAACAGGAATTGCCATCTATGAAATACTTCATGTCGGCCTTTTAGAATATGTGCCCTTTATAATTCTTTTACTTGCATTGTTCACCATATCGGGAGGCGTTCAGCTTACCGGAACACTGGTGGGAAAACCGGCAACAAATCTAGCGTTAATATTGATCGGAACATTTTTTGCCAGTTGGATGGGGACCACTGGCGCTGCCATGCTCCTGATCCGTCCATTAATTCGCGCAAATACCTTTCGAAAGCATAAGGTCCATACCATAGTATTCTTCATTTTTTTGGTCGCTAATATTGGAGGATCATTGACCCCATTGGGCGACCCACCTCTATTCCTTGGTTTTTTAAAAGGAGTCAGCTTTTTCTGGACCACTACCGCCATGCTTAAACCCATGATATTCATGGTTGTTTGCCTAGCAATCATTTATTTCCTGATCGATAGTCATTTTTATAAGAAAGAAGAACTTACTGAAGATAAAAATCAATCCCACAAGATAGGGCTGAAAGGATCTTTTAACTTAATACTGTTGGCAGGTGTTGTCGGATCAGTTCTTTTGAGTGGTTTTTGGAATCCTCATGTTCATTATTCAATACATGATGTTCATTTAGAATTACAAAATATTGTAAGAGATTCGTTATTATTATTGCTCACTCTTTTGAGCTGGAAGTTGACACCTCAAACGATACGTAAGGCTAATGAATACACCTGGTTTCCAATAGTTGAAGTAGCTAAGCTTTTTGCAGGAATCTTTGTTACAATAATACCAGCAATTGCTATTCTCAAATCAGGAACAAAGGGGGCATTGGCTTCGGTTGTCTCATCAGTGTCATCAGACTCCGGAGAGCCCATCAACTATATGTATTTCTGGCTCACAGGAATATTATCAAGCTTTCTTGATAATGCACCAACTTATCTTGTTTTTTTTAATACAGCTGGAGGAGGATTGGAAGGAGGTCCAGAATTATTAATGGGAGATATGTATAGTACATTATTAGCTATTTCAGCGGGTGCCGTATTTATGGGCGCAAATACATATATTGGAAATGCACCTAATTTTATGGTTAAATCTATTTCTGAATCAGCAGGAATTACCATGCCAAGCTTTTTTGGATATTTGTTCAAATATTCGGTACCTATACTTTTCCCACTATTTGTTCTAGTTACATTTATTTTTTTCTAATGAGAATTTCTAAAGTCATAACTCGAACCGGCGACGATGGTAAGACGGGACTGGGAGACGGCCAGAGGGTTTCAAAAAATGATATCAGGATTCATGTCCTTGGATCCATTGATGAATTGAATTCATTCATTGGTTCTGCTAAAATAGTAGTAGATGATTCAAAGGTCATGGATCTTTTAGAGTCTGTCCAAAATGACCTGTTCAACATTGGAGGTTGTATCTCAATACCAGATTCAGATATCGAAACTGTGGATGAAGAGAGGATAAAAGAAATTGAATCAATAGTAGAGAACTGGAATTCAAAATTACCATCATTGAAAGAATTCATTCTTCCAGGAGGTACTGAAGCCAGTTCTAAATTCCATATTGTTCGATCGCAAGCAAGACAAACAGAAAGAAACTTAGTGGCGCTACATGAATCTCATCCGTTACCAAACATTTGGCTAAAATATTTCAACCGTCTGTCTGACCTCTTTTTTGTTTTAGCACGAACACTTCAGAAAGATGAGGGTGTTGATGAAAAGCAATGGGAGCATAAATAAACTCATACCCGGTGTGTTTTTCGTCTAAAATCGGCTAAATTCAAGACTCTAGAAAATTATAATATTTATGGATTGGACATCAGCATCAAAATTGATTGATCGTGCGGATCATATTTTACTGACCACACATGAAAACCCCGACGGTGACGGACTTGGGTCAGCTTCTGCAATGTATCATTATTTGAAAGCAGAGGGAAAAGATTGTCGGATTATTAATTGTTCTCCATTACCTGAAGAGTATTTATTTTTAGATATGGATTCTATATTTGAAAAATATGATCCTGATTCATCGAATGATTGGTTCTTGAAATGTGATTTGGCTATTATATTTGATGTTGGAGATTTTGATCGCATCCGGGAAATAAAAAATGAGATCATAAATAACAAAATTCAAACATTGAATATTGATCACCATCCCTATCCTGATGACCATCCATTTACCTATAATATTGTGGATACTTCAGCTGCCGCAACAGGTGTTTTGATCTATGATTTTGTTGTGAATTACAGAAATCACTCACTATCGAGAAAAATTGGAGAAGGGATTTATACTGCAGTTTTGACGGATACTGGCTCTTTCCGTTATTCAAACACAGATGCAAAATGCCATGAGATCGCAATTGCCTGTTTGGATGCAGGAGTTGAAACAAGTAAGATATATCAAGATATATATGAAACCAGACCCGCCTCAGGTGTCCATCTATTGGCAAGAGTGATCGATAATATTCGATATGAGAATGATGGTGAACTTGCATGGTTCATAATAGATCAATCTATGCTAAATAGTACCGGAGCAAGGTCAAAGGATGTGGATGGATTCACTGATTTTGTTCGGACTATCAAAGGGGTTGAAGTATCATTGATGATTTTTGAAAATGTCAGTGAAAAATGTAGGGTAAATTTCCGTTCAAAAGGAAAATATGTGATAAATGAAATTGCCAATCATTTCGGTGGAGGAGGACACAAATTTGCTGCTGGTGCAGTTATTTCTGGAACGAAAGAGGATATTGCTCAAAAGGTCGTTGCGGAAACCAAAATATCAATTGAAAAACAGTCCACATGAAAATTTTAATAGCAAAAGATGCAGGATATTGCTTTGGTGTGCGGGATGCGGTGAATCTGGCTTATGAAACAGCAGAGGAACTTGGAGATGTTTACATGCTAGGACATATTGTTCATAATGAAAATGTAGTAAAAGATTTGGATAAAGCCGGAGCTAAAATAGTGAGAAAGTTAGATGATATCCCTGATGAAAAACCCATTTTATTTAGAGCGCATGGGACTTCTACTTCAGTTTGGGATGATGCCAAAAAGAAAAAAATGAATATTGTTGATGCTACATGTCCTTTAGTTAAGGAAATACATGATGAAGTGATCACGCTTGAAAAGGAAGGAAGAAAGATCATAATTATAGGTGATCATGGTCATGATGAAGTAATAGGAATAGCTAGCCAGGTTTCAGATCCTATTATAGTGGCTGAGCCTGAAGAAGCAGAACAACTGAGAAAGATGAAAAAAGTAGGTGTGGTAAGTCAATCCACACAAACGATTGAAAATGTTCAAGAAATAATCAATATTTTAATGACAAAGGTCTTTGATCTACGATTTGTAAATACGATTTGTTTTCCTACAAAGAGAAATCAACAGCAATTAAAAGATTTATCTGAAAAATGCGATATCATGATTGTGATTGGATCATTTACCAGTGCTAATTCGAAGCGATTGACACAACTGGCTTTGGAGAGAAATAAACGATCATACCAAGTGACATGTGCCAATGATTTGGACAGAAGCTGGTTTAAGGAAGAGGACATCGTAGGTATAACAGCTGGAGCATCTACGCCTGATAACATTATTGAAGAGGTTACTAATAGGATTAAAAGTTTCAGTAACAAATTTGAAGAGGAGCTGGTCTATGAGTAAAACAAAATTTGAAATTAAGATTGGTTTAGCCGAAATGCTCAGAGGTGGGGTAATTATGGATGTGATGAATCCAGAACAGGCCCGTATTGCTGAGGATGCCGGAGCTGTAGCTGTTATGGCATTAGAGCGTATACCGGCTCTCATTCGTGAAGAAGGAGGCATCTCCAGAATGAGTGACCCTCAAATGATCAAAGAAATACAAAACGAAGTTTCCATTCCAGTTATGGCTAAAGTTCGGATTGGCCATTTTGCAGAAGCTCAAATTATGGAAGCTATGGAAGTTGATTTCATCGATGAAAGTGAAGTCCTAACTCCTGCTGACGAACATAACCATATCTGGAAACATGATTTTAAGGTTCCTTTTGTCTGCGGCTGCAGAGACCTTGGCGAAGCACTACGGAGGATTGGTGAAGGCGCTGCCATGATTAGAACAAAAGGTGAGGCTGGAAGCGGAAATATTGTTGAAGCAGTTCGTCATATGAGAAAAGTTACGGGCCAGATCAAAGAATTGAAAACAATGAATCAGGATCAACTTATGAGTCAAGCCAAGGAATTAGGAGCGCCATTTAGTTTAATTCAACAAGTATCCAAATTAGGAAAGCTTCCAGTGCCTAATTTTGCAGCTGGCGGAGTGGCCACACCCGCAGATGCATCTTTGATGATGCAATTAGGAGCAGAAACCGTTTTTGTTGGATCCGGAATTTTCATGAGTGAAGAACCTTCTTCTAGGGCCGAGGCAATTGTTGAAGCAGTCACTTATTACGATGATTCAGAAAAATTAGCATCCATTTCCCATGGATTGAAAAAGGCAATGGATGGATTAGACATAGCGAAAATTCCTGAAGAAGAGAGATTGCAGGAACGGGGTTGGTAAGAGGTTAAATTGATTGTTGGAATTTTAGCTCTTCAAGGCGATGTTAAAAAACATAGCCAAATACTAAAAAAATTAAAAATTGAGAATCGACCAGTTCGATATGTACATGAATTTGATGGTGTGCAAGGATTAATCATTCCTGGAGGAGAATCCACTACAATTACTCATCTAATACAAAAAAATAAATTGTATGAGCATATTCTTTCTTTTGCTGAAAATTTTCCAATTCTTGGTACATGCGCAGGATTAATAATGATGTCTAAAAAAGTAGATCATCCATTAGTTAGACCACTGGGAATCATGGATTTGGAAGTGGATAGGAATGGATATGGCCGGCAGGTTCATTCATTCGTTGGCCATCTAGATATCAGGTTAAATGGGTATTCAAAAAATATACCGGCTACATTCATAAGGGCTCCAAAAATCAGCAAAATGGGAAAAGATGTTGAAGTCATGGCGGAATTTAATGGAAATCCATGTGCTGTTCGACAAGGAAAGCACATAGCATTGGCTTTTCATCCCGAGTTAGATGGTATTGACATCTTTCACCGAGAATTATTTAATAATAATGAAAAAGTTTCAGGTTCATCAAATGCAGCTTGAATTGTTACGTAATATACATTCTCCCGATGATCTTAAAAGCCTTGAGCGTTCACAACTGGTACAGTTGTGTGATGAAGTCCGTCAGTATACTATAGATGTTGTAACGAAAATAGGAGGACATTTAGCGCCGACTCTAGGTGTGGTTGAATTATCTGTAGCGCTCCACTATATTTATAATACACCTAAAGATAAAGTTATTTGGGATGTGGGCCATCAGGGATATGCTCACAAAATATTGACGGGTCGGTTCAAAGAATTTGAAACAATTCGCCAATACAAGGGGCTGAGCGGTTTTCTTAAACGTACAGAAAGTGAATATGATGTATTTGGAGCTGGCCATGCTTCAACATCCATTTCAGCTGCTCTGGGCGTTGCTGCTGCTCGAGATCATCACAATGATGATTTTAGAGTATGTGCAGTTATCGGAGATGGGGCCATGACAGGTGGACTGGCTTTTGAAGGCTTGAATAATGCAGGCCATTTGAGGAAACAGTTATTGGTGATCTTGAACGACAATGAAATGTCTATTAGTCCTAACGTAGGGGCCATCCGCACTCACTTAACTCACGTCATTACCAACCCTCTGTATAATCGCGTACGGGATGAAATCTGGCGTTTAACTGGAAGTGTTCCTTTTGGAAAGGGTATTACGAGAAAATTTATCAAAAAAGTGGAAGAAGGGTTGAAGAACATGATTGTTCCGGGAATTATTTTTGATGAATTAGGGTTCCGATATTTTGGACCAATTGATGGTCATGATGTAGATGAATTGGTCCATACTTTGAATAATATAAAAGATATAAAAACTCCTGTTTTGCTCCATATTGTGACTAAAAAAGGAAAAGGGATGGACGTTGCTGAAAAGGATCCTGTCAAATACCATGGTGTCAAGGCAAATGGTAAAATTAGTCCTAACGGTCAAAAAATAGATCCTCATTTAGCACCTTCTTTTCAATCTGTTTTTGGATCATTATCCAGGGAAGTAGCCCGAAATAATAGTGAGGTCGTCTGTATTACTGCTGCCATGAGAGAGGGGACAGGTCTAGTGCCATTTGAAAAAGAATTTCCTGATAGATATTATGATGTAGGAATTGCAGAGGGTCATGGCGTCACATTTGCAGGTGGTTTGGCTACAGAAGGTATGCGACCCATCTGTGCAATATATTCTACATTCTTGCAGAGAGCCTATGATCATATAATACATGATGTCGCCATTCAACATTTGCCTGTGATATTTTGTATGGATCGGGCAGGAATTGCAGGAGAAGATGGACCTACTCACCATGGAGCATTGGACATTGCCTATTTACGTTGTGTCCAAGAAATGATAATTGCTGCTCCAATGAATGGAAATGAATTTCGTAGCCTCTTATATACTGCATTAGAAATAAAGGACCGTCCTTTTGCAATTAGATATCCCAAGGCCAGTTCAGTGGAATTTGATGAAGATGGACAGGCTGAGCTTTTGCCAATTGGAAGATGGTCTGTGGAACAAAAAGGAACAGATGCTGTGATTTTATGCGTTGGTCCGATGGTCTATACCGCTTTGGAAGCGGCCAAAACATTATCAGAAAATAATATTTCTTGTGAAGTTGTGAATTGTACATTTATTAAACCAATGGATGAAGCATATCTATCAAAGATTGTACAACAGTTTGATTCAGTTGTGACCATTGAAGAGGGGGTTAACAAAGGAGGTTTTGGTGAGGGTGTTGCGAGCTGGTTGGCACAAAATGGATATAAAGGTCAAACAAAAATGCTTGGGCTTCCGGATGAATTTGTGGAACATGGTCCGCGAGATCTGATATTAGAAAATCTTGGCTTAAGTTCTGAAGGCTTGATCAAAGCTGTAGAATTATTAATTAATAAAAAAACAATTTCTATCTGATCACTATTGATCTTGTTTATAAGTTGGATAATGATAGAAGGACTGCTATAAACCATAGCCCAAAAAAGTAAATTGATATAATTAATCGGGAAAAATTAGGTAATTTATATACTCAATTATTGACTGTTATGGCTGAACAATTGGACATTTTTAAAAACGCTAGAAAACAGTGGAAAAAAGAAGTTGATTCCACAGGGATTCGCGATTACAATTTTGATACATTGAGTGGCCAATCCTTAGAACAATTATATTATCCCGAAACAAATGAAACTAGCTATATGGATGATCTGGGATTCCCTGGTCAGTATCCATATACTAGAGGCATTCATGCGAATATGTACCGGGGAAAACTATGGACCATGAGGCAATTTTCTGGTTTTGGAACTCCCGAAGAAACCAATGAACGGTATCATTATTTGTTGGAACACGGTCAGACAGGTTTATCGGTAGCCTATGATATGCCAACATTGATGGGATATGACCCTGACCACCCTTTTGCAGTGGGTGAAGTAGGTAAGTGCGGTGTCAGTGTAGCCTCCTTAAAGGATATGGAGCAATTATTCAACGGGATCAACTTGAGAGATATTTCTGTTTCTCAAACTATCAATGGTCCCGCCATTATACTTTTAGCATTTTACATTGCTGTAGCTGAAAAACAGGGTGTCCCTTTAGATCAACTTCGCGGGACTCTCCAGAATGATATTTTAAAAGAATTTATCGCACAAAAAGAATGGATCTTTCCACCAGAACCATCCATGCGGATCATTACGGATATGATGACCTATTGTACAGACCATATGCCCAAGTTCAACACGATTTCAATCAGTGGTTATCATATCCGGGAAGCGGGATCAACAGCGGCCCAGGAATTAGCATTCACATTGGCAAATGGCTTCACATATGTAGAGTATGGTATGAAAGCCGGTTTGGATATTGATGATTTTGCTCCAAGGCTGTCATTTTTCTTTAATTCCCATTTGGACTTTTTTGAGGAGATAGCCAAGTTCAGAGCTGCAAGACGAATCTGGGCCCGTCACATGAAGGGAAAATATGGTGCAAAAAATCCCCATTCCTGGAAGTTACGATTTCATACACAAACAGCTGGTTGCTCCCTGACAGCCCAGCAGCCGGAAAATAATATCGCCCGGACATCATTTCAGGCAATGGCGGCTGTAATGGGGGGCACACAATCTCTGCATACAAACTCTATGGATGAAACATTAGCGCTTCCATCAAGAAAAGCAGCAGAGATTGCTCTTAGAACACAACAATTAATCGCCTATGAAACTGGTGTCGCAAATGTTAGTGATCCATTGGGAGGATCTTGGTTTGTTGAGAATCTAACGGATCGGATTGAAAAGGAAGCAGAGGATTATTTTGATAAAATCGAGAATATGGGAGGCGTAATTCCTGCTATCGAAAAAGGTTTTTTTCAACGGGAGATTTCCCACGCAGCATCTGAATATCAAAGAAAGGTTGATGCAAAGAGTAGGATCGTGGTAGGAGTGAACGAATTTGAGAAAGATGATGAAGAAATTGAGATTCCTATTTTAGAGATTGGCGAGGAAGTTGGCCAGAAACAGATGAAGGCATTGAATTCACTGCGAAATGAACGCAATAATGATGCTGTTCAGCAAGCCCTTTCAAACGTTCAAGAGGCATGTTCAAATGGCGAAAATGTAATGGCCTCCATCATAGAGGCAGTGAAAACATATGCAACTATTGGTGAGATCGTCGTATCCATGAAAGGAGAGTTTGGTGAATGGCAGGAGGCAGCAGTTTTCTAATGAACAAACATAAATTCATACTCGTAATCAGTGGATTTATTTTTATTGTTATACTTTGGATCTATTATGCATCTACTAGCCCAACAAATGAAAAAGCTTTGGTAAAATTTTTGTCTGTTGAACAATTACTGGAGGAGGAAAATTTTGGTCGCATTCGTTTAGGCGGATTGGTAGCAGATGGATCTATCAAACTAGATCAATCCAATTATTTAACCTGTACATTTGAACTGAAAGAGGGAGAGAAGTTTCTGCGTGTTCAATATACTGGAGTTCGCCCTGATCTTTTTAAAGATGGCGCTGAAGTAGTGGTCGAAGGAGAATATATGGCGGGGAAGTTTGTAGCAGATATTTTACAAACAAAATGTGCGTCTCGTTACGAAGGAGATCTTCGAGATGCGGATAGCTATAATTTAGACGAAGTTTCTATATGACACCTGTGATCGGCGGAGTTGCCCTAAACCTTGCGCTGGGCATTGCCGTTATTTCCATTTGTTTAAACATCTATTATTTATTGGTAAAGGACGGCCGATTATTTCTATCAGCGCAACGATCTGCGCTGGGTGTATCCTTGCTTTCAATCTTTTCTACATTCGTTCTAGCTCAGTGTTTGCTCGTGAGCAATTTTGATGTGGACTATGTTGCACATTATACCAGTTTGGGAACACCCACTATTTACAAACTTACTGCATTGTGGGCTGGACAATCAGGATCACTATTATTTTGGCAATTTGTTCTTTCTTTATTTTCTATTGTAACAATTCTTCAAAACAGCCGTTCTCATTTATCCCTTATGCCTTATGTGATGATAGTACTTGTCACTGTACAAGGTTTTTTTCTAATTCTGGTCAATTTTGTGGCAAATCCCTTTGCTCCTACCGAAGCAGATTTTATTGTACAGAATGGATTGGGTTTGAATCCACTCCTTCAAAATGCCACCATGGCAATCCATCCCCCCATGCTGTATTTAGGGTATGTGGGTTTCACGGTACCATTTGCATTTTCAATTGCTGCCATGGCTCAAAAAGATATGAATGCTTTGTGGATGAGAACTGTTCGTAATTGGACATTATTTGTGTGGCTCATGTTAAGTATTGGTATCATGCTTGGGGGTTGGTGGGCCTATCAAGAATTAGGCTGGGGAGGATATTGGGCTTGGGATCCTGTTGAAAATGCATCACTCATGCCCTGGTTAACAGGTACAGCATTACTTCATTCATTTATGATTCAGGAAAAAAAGAATATGTTGAAGGTATGGAATATGATTCTCATTATTCTCACTTTCACTCTTTGCATATTTGGGACCTTTTTAACTCGCAGCGGTATTATGTCTTCTGTCCATTCATTTACAGCGTCTTCACTAGGACCAATCTTTCTGGGTTTTGTTTTCTTTATATTAATTATATCATTTTGGCTGTTGTTGATACGAAAAACTTTTTTGAGTTCAACAAAAAAAATTGAATCATTTTCTTCAAGAGAAAGTGGGTTTTTATTTAACAATGTTGTATTTGTTACATTATTCTTTGCAGTCTTCTGGGGAACACTTTTCCCAGTCATTTCTGAGGCAATACGTGGAACAAAAATCACAGTTGGAGCTCCATTTTTCAATCAGGTAAATACTCCTATTGGACTCATTCTATTATTTTTAACAGGTGTTGGTCCACTGCTTGTATGGCGACGTACTTCTAAAGAAAGCTTTTATCGAAACTTTAGAATTCCGATTCTAACCGCTCTTTTTGCGGTGATATGCTTTATTTTTATTGGGTTTAGAGGATATGTATTGATCTCATTTTCTTTATCTGTTTTTGTACTCGTAACAATCATTCGGGAATTTTACAGGGGTATCAAAGCACGTGTCTCTAATTTTTCGGAATCATTTATTATAGCTCTTTTTATGCTATTAAGAAAAAACAGAAGCAGGTATGGAGGCTATATAGTACATATAGCAATTGTATTTATGTTCATTGGTTTTACCGGACATGCTTTTGATTCTGAAAAAGAATTTGGTTTGAAAAAAGGAGAATCAGAAAGCCTGAAGGGATACACATTTGTATTGGATGGATTAAGAGAAGAGGAACGGTCCAATCATTATTCTTGGATCGCTGATCTTCAAGTGTTAAAGGATGGTCGAAAAACATTTATGCTGCATCCTGAGAAACGAATATATTTTCATAGAAGCCCCAATCCTGACCGCCACCAACCTCACAGTGAATTGGATATTTTTTCATCTATGAAAGAAGATGTTTATTCCATTTTTAACAGCGTTGATATGGAAAATAATGTTGCTTATTTAAAAATTATGATAAACCCATTAGTAAATTGGGTTTGGCTTGGTGGATTTATATTTGTGCTTGGAACCATGATTGCCCTTTGGCCAAACAAGCGGGAAAACTTATGATAAATTTAGTGATTATTTTTATCATGTTTGGGATTATCGCATTTTTTGTTGTCCAACCTTTATTCATTAACCAGAAGATTCATTTAATAGATAAGGAAGCTCAAAAAAATTCACTGGAACAGCGTAAAAAAATCTTATATCAACAGATAAAAGAACTGGAGATGGATTATAAGATGGGAAATCATGATCAAACAGACTTTGAAAAGCAGCGTACAGAATTAAAGCAAGAAGTATCCAACTTAATACAACTATTAAAAAATTTATAATTAATGCTAAAAGTTTCAGACCTGTCTAAATCTTTTAATTTTGTATCAGTTTTAAGACATATTTCATTTTCTATAAATAAAGGCGAAGTAATTGGACTTATGGGTAATAATGGTGTGGGTAAATCTACATTATTAAGAATCCTGTCAAGAATTTCTTCACCAGATTCTGGAAACATTGAATTTGAAGAAAATAATCTGCTATCTTCTGATTATTTAAATAGGAGAGGTCTTTTTTATATTGGCCATTCTCCTGGGTTATACCCTGCATTATCTGGAAAGGAGAACCTCCAATTTTTTAGTTCCATTCACAAGGGTATAACAGATGAAAAAATGATCGAAACTACATTGGAAAAATTTGAGTTGGACGGCAATGCTTCAAAACAAATAAAATATTATTCTCAAGGAATGATTAAGCGATTACAGCTCTCATTGGTAGAATTAATACCCTGGAAGCTATTATTAGTTGATGAACCATTTAGCGGGTTAGACTTGATAGGGGTTGATCTGGTGAAATCCAACTTTAAATCATGGAAAAATGATCACAGAACTATTTTATTTGTCGATCATAATATCGATAGAACCTTTGAATTAGCTTCCAGAGTCTTAGTCTTGAAAGATCAACAAATAATTATTGACAATCAAACAAAAGAAAATAGTGTCAAAGATGATATTATGGGTTTATTGAACTAATATGTATTACATTTTACTGAAAAAGGATCTCTTGTATGAGTATCGCAGTAAAGAAGTACTAATCTCAATGCTTGCTTTTGGTGTTACTGTATTACTGATTTTTTCATTTTCTGTTTTCGGTACACCCAAAACCAACCATGAATTAGCTCCTGGATTATTCTGGTCATTAGTTACATTAAGCTCTACTTTGGGACTTCACAGAATGCTGGGCCAGGAAAAGGATATGGATGCTTTTTCGCGTTTATTATCTGCGCCGATAAATCGAGGAACTTTCTTTTTATCAAAATGGACCAGCAGTGCCATATTTTTATTGACCTTTCAGGTAATAGTAATCATTCCATTGTTTTTATTTTTTGGATTAAGCCAGCCAGTAAATCCTTTTTATGGAATTGGACTCATGATTATAGGAAACCTGGGAATCAATGCTGTTGGTGTAACCATCGCAGGTTTGTGCATGCGAGCAAAAATGAGCGCAATTCTGCTACCTGTTTTATTATTTCCACTCTTAACACCATTATTGATCGCCAGCGTTAAATCTACTATTGGGTGGTATCATGTTTTGCCTTTTGAATATTGGAATCTATGGGTTCTTATCATGATCACTTATGTTGTAATTTTTACCATCGCCGGGTACATATTTTTTGAATATATTTCTGAAGAATAATGCTCCTTTTAACATCTGATAAAATCACTCGAACCCTTTTGATTCTATTCTCGACCTTGACGATCATTAATGTAATCAATATCTTTTTCTTTACTCCAATGATTCCAGAACAGCATTGGGCGCAAAAAATCTTTTACTTACATGTTCCCATTGCGTGGAACGGATTTCTTTCTTATTTCATTGTTATGATTGCTGGAATTCAGTATCTCCGTACACATGAGACAAAATGGGATAATCTGGGGGTAGCAGCTGCAGAAATTGGAACATTTTTTATTTCTCTTGTGCTTATCACTGGACCGATATGGGCAACACCTATTTGGGGAAAACCATGGGTATGGGAACCGAGACTGACTACAACATTAATTCTTTTTTTGATCTATGTTGGTTATTTTATGGTACGACAATTCGGTGGCCACCTTGAGCGTGTTGCACGTTACAATGCTGTGATTGGTATTTTAGCTTTTTTAGATGTACCACTGATTTTTTATTCAGTCAAATTATGGGCTCCTCAATATCAGTTACATCCTCAAGTCGAGATCGCGCAGCAATCCAGTGAAATAGTTTATCCGTTTTTATTTTCACTATTTACTTTTATGATATTGAATGTTTTAATGTTGAGATATCGAACAAATATTTTGAATTTTCAAGTCTATAAATAGGAAAATAATGTATAATTTTATTGGATATTTTTTGACTGCGTATGGTATTGTTTTCCTCGCTTTAATCATATGGTTTTTACAACAAATTAAAATAGATAAAAAAATTCAAATTTCACGAAAGGATTATGGATCTAAAGAATGAAACGTAAAATTATCCACGTTGTAGGCACAGGAACAATTGGTGAGCCTCTTATCGGTCTGTTGACAGATCGTAAACAGGATCTAGGTATTGATGAGGTAACTTTTCATAAAAATACACCATTAACAGGGGACAGATCAAAGGTTTTTGACCTTCAACGTAGGGGTGCCCGTCTTGCTGTAAATGTTGATCGTTTTGATGATTTCAAAGATCTGGGGATGGACCCGGATTTCGAGACAGAAGAAGCTATCAAAAGGTCATCTGTCGTGATCGATTGTACACCAAAAGGAATTGGCCACCAAAATAAGGAAGATTATTATTCAAAATTTGCTGATGAAGTGAAAGGATTTCTAGCGCAAGGGAGCGAGAACGGTTTTGGAAAAAAATATGCTCGTGGAATAAATGATGATGTGATTAATGAAAATAATCAATTCATCCAGATCGTTTCATGTAATACACATAACTTATCGTGTATTACAAATACTATTGCAATCAAGGATTTGCCCCCGGATAATTTGATCAATGGAAAATTTCTTTGTATCCGCCGGGCAAATGATATAAGTCAACCGGGAGGATTTATACCTTCACCGCAGGTTGGTGCTCACCATCATGAAAAATATGGGTCTCACCATGCTGAAGATGCTGCGGGTCTGTTTAATACATTGAATATGGATCTTGATCTGTTTTCATCGGCTATGAAGACAAATAGCCAATATATGCATATTCTATGGTTTAATTTAAAAGTTAAAGAACCAATCACATTAAATGAGGTTACGGAACGACTTATTTCCAATCCACTTGTCGCAATGACAGAAAAAGATATGACCAGCACTGTTTTCTCTTTTGGTAGAGATCACGGTCATTATGGACGTATACTTAACCAAACTGTTGTGGTTTCACAAACTCTAAACGTTAGAAATGAACACGAAATCGCTGGATTCTGTTTCACTCCACAAGATGGAAATTCTATTTTAAGCAGTATTGCAGCTGCAGAACGATTCTTGTATCCGCATGCCTTTGATGACAAGATCCAATGTTTATCTGACCTCTTTTTTACAGATATTTGAGCATTCTTGTCCACTCGGTCGTAACAGGACCGTTTCAAGAAAATTCCTATTTGGTCTTTGATTCACACTCTTTGATGGGTGTGTGTATTGACCCAGGCGATGAGTCTCAATTGATCTTGCAAATGATCAAGGATAATAATTGCACTCCAGTGGCAATCATCAATACTCATGCACATTTGGACCATATTGGTGCAGTCGAAGAATTAAAAAATGAATTTTCAATACCATTCTTTATTCATGAAAATGAAAAGATTATTTTAGATACATATGAAGAAACCTGCAGGATCTTCCAGGTGCCGGTCAAGGCTACTCCAACAGTAGATTATTGGATAACAAATGAATCAGACCTGAAATTTGACGCAATAAGTATCAAGGTAATGTTTACTCCGGGGCATACTCCAGGAGGAATTACATTTATTATTGATGAACATGTATTTGTTGGTGATACATTATTCAAAGGGTCGGTAGGCCGAACAGATCTCCCTGGAGGAAATTGGTCAGTATTGGAAAATTCGTTAGTGAGAATGATTAAAGAGATCCCTCATGAATATATTATCCATTCGGGACACGGGCCTGATACTAGTTTACGCGTGGAGCGTGATGAAAACCCCTTTTTAATTCCTTTGAAAAAACAACTAAATTGCTGACTATGAAAGTTACAGATTTCTTTAAAAAGGCAGATAAACCACTTTTTAGTTATGAGATAATGCCTCCATTGCGAGGTGGAAGTGCGGATAAGATATTTCGTATGGTGGAAACACTAATGCCCTACGCTCCTCCATTTATTGATTTGACAAGTCGTTCTGCAGAAATTGAATATTTGGACACGGCTGATGGGAAAATCGAACGTCATGTTCGAAGGAAACGACCAGGGACCATAGGATTAAGTGCTGCCATCAAGAACAGGTTTAATATAGAGACAGTGCCACATATTCTTTGTAAAGGGTTTACTAAAGAGGAGACCGAAGATGCATTAATCGAGCTGAATTATCTTGGAATCCATAATGTGCTGGCTGTGCGCGGCGATGATCTTAGGAAAAATATTTCTTTAAATGGTAGAAGTTCAAATGAATATGCATCTGATCTTGTTACTCAGATTAAAACAATGAATAAGGGCCAATATCTGGATGATTTAATAGATGCAAGCGCAACTCATTTCTGCATTGGTGTTGGAGGTTATCCGGAAAAACATTTTGAGGCAAATAACCTAGAATCGGATTTGAAATACTTAAAACAAAAAGTAGATAATGGGGCTGATTATATTGTTACTCAAATGTTTTTCAATAATAGTGTTTATTTTGAATTTGTGGATAAAGCAAGGGAATTAGGCATAGATATTCCCATTATACCTGGATTGAAGTTGTTAACACAAAGAAAACATCTAAAAATAATTCCAGAAATATTTTATGTGGATATCCCATCTGAATTAGCTGGTAAGATTAAAAATGCGACGAGCGAAAAAGAAGTAAAAAGGATTGGAATAGATTGGGCTATTCAACAGACAAAAGAATTGTATGATGCTAATGTACCTTGTATTCATTACTACATTATGCAGTCATCAAAATATGTTGTGAATGTGGTCAGAGAGTTTTTTTAAAATGTTAGAAAAATTCAGAAAACATGTTTTATCTAATAAACTGATCCGTCTAAAGGACCATATTCTTGTTGCCGTTTCTGGCGGGTTAGATTCAATGTCACTATTGAATTTATTATACAGTTGTCGAGATGAATTTGATCTAAAAATTTCTGCTGTTCATGTAGATCATCAATTGAGAAGTGAATCAAGTGATGATAGACAGCTTGTGGAAGAATTTTGTCAGGGGAATCATATTCCATTTTATTCTTTTCAATTAGATCCAGACTCAATTTCTAAAGGTCAATCTATAGAAGATTGGGGAAGAATTATGAGGTACGATCATATTTTGCAATTATCAGAAAAAATTGATGCTGATTCTATTATGACAGCCCACCATGGGGATGATCAGGTCGAAACTTTGTTGATGCATTTATCCGAAGGAACAGGACTGAATGGATTGAAAGGCATTCGGGAACGATTAGGAAATATTGTTAGGCCTTTTCTAGCTTTTTCAAAATCAGAGATTAAAAGCTATGCGCTGGAAAATAATTTCTCATTTGTTGAAGACGCTTCAAATAAAGATTTACGCCACCCTAGAAACTTCTTAAGGCATGAGGTCATTCCTAAGTTAACTGAACGATACACTCATCTTCATTCATCATTTACATCTACTACACATCATATACAAGAAGCGGATGACGCATTGAATTATGCAATTTCAAAATGTGTTGATGATTATGTGATAATGGAAAAGAATAGGTCGATTGTTAAGCTCGATAGTTTTGAAAAAGAACCATTATCATTTAAGATTTACTTGTTAAAATATTTATTAGGAAAAAATACTTTTTGGCGAAATCACCAATGGAATAAATTAAAATATTTGATAGCAGAAGGACAGACAGGAGCGATCGTAACTATCGGAGATCATGAAATATTAAAAGACAGATCTTCGATCATTATAAAAGAACAATATAATAGAAATAAAAATATGTATCGCATTCAAGATGATCTATTGATCGAGGATAAAGATTTTATTTTTGAACGAAAGGAAGTATCGGATCATTCTTTGAATGAGAAATCGGACACTGAAACAGTAGACGGAGATTCACTGCCAAAAGCCCTAATGTTGCGACCCTGGGAAAGTGGAGATCAATTCTCACCGTTAGGAATGAATGGTACAAAAACAGTCAGCGATTTTTTAACAGATATTAAAATGGACCGTTTTGCAAAGCGTGACCAATATGTTCTTGCTAACGGGAATGAGGTGTTTTGGCTTTGTGGACAACGTATCAGTGAAAAAATTAAAGTAACACCAAAAACATCTCGATTTCTGGAACTTTCATTCAGGTACAATGTAGGGTAATGATGAAGAGCAGCGGATATAACTTAACCGAGGTCATTTCAAAGGAACAGATAGAAAAAAGAGTCCAAGAAATAGCAAATAACCTTTCAAATAAATTTGCAAATGAAGTACCGATTTTTATCGGTATCTTGAATGGGAGTTTTATATTTTTGGCTGACCTGATCCGGGTATTAGATATTGATTGTGAAATGGACTTTATCAAGTTGTCCAGTTATAAAGGAAAGCAGACAACAGGAACTGTAAGACTGTTGAAAGATATATCGGCAGATATTACAGGAAGACATGTTGTGATTGTGGAAGATATTATTGATTCAGGATTAACCATTAAATTTGTCAAAGATAGAATGCGGGAAGCTGCACCAGATTCGTTAACGATTGTCACTTTATTATTGAAACCAGATGTAGCAGATTTAAATTTTCTTGTAGACATAGTTGGATTTGAAATTGCACCTGAATTTGTTGTAGGATATGGATTGGATTATGACCAGAAAATGCGCCATTTACCAGCGATTTATCGCATAGAAGAGGAATAAAATGTATTATAATAATAATATTTTAAAAATGGAGGGAAATAAAGGACAGAAATCATCAAGCGACCCCAATCCTCCAAAGGGTGACAATAAGAAGAACGAATTTCAATGGAGAAGGGCTGGAAAAACATCCATGATATGGGTTTTGATTCTTATGGTAGCTATTTTTCTATCTGGTTTATTTACTTCTAATGAACAATCAGTCGAGATTCAATATTTTCAGTATAGAGAATTTTTAGAAGATCGTCAGATTGCTAAAGCGGAGATTGTAGAAAATATATTCTATGGAGAATTCTCCTCACCTCAGGTGATCCAGACGGATGTTTCTCATATTGAAAATATTACCAAGTTCAATGTCAATTTGCCATTTATTGATAGAGATGTCATGACTGAATGGGACAATTATGGTGTGAGCTACAGCTTTAAAGCGAAATCCATTGATTGGACAGGATATATGCTCAATATGCTTCCATGGATCTTGTTAATTGGTATATGGATATTTTTTATTCGCCGTATGCAAGGTGGTGGAGGCGGAATGCGAGGTATATTTAATTTTGGAAAAAGTCGTGCTAAGATATGGACATCTGATATGCCGAAAATTACTTTCGATGATGTTGCCGGTTGTATAGAGGCAAAGGAAGAATTAAAAGAAGTCATCGAATTTTTGAAAAAACCAAAACGATTTCAAAAATTGGGAGCATCCATTCCAAAGGGAGCATTATTGGTTGGTCCTCCAGGAACAGGAAAAACGTTATTAGCCAGAGCTGTGGCCGGTGAAGCAGGCGTTCCTTTTTTCAGTTTGAGCGGTGCAGATTTTGTAGAGATGTTTGTTGGTGTTGGAGCATCAAGAGTCCGTGATCTATTTGAACAAGGAAAGAAAAATACCCCGTGCATTGTTTTTATTGATGAATTAGATGCAGTTGGTCGTCAGCGTGGAGCTGGAATGGGCGGTGGCCATGATGAACGTGAACAAACATTGAATCAGCTATTGGTAGAAATGGATGGATTTGATTCAAACCAAATGGTCATTGTTCTGGCAGCTACCAATCGCCCTGATGTATTGGATCCTGCATTATTGCGTCCGGGTAGATTTGATCGTCAGATTATTGTTGATATCCCAGATCTGAAAGGACGACAAGGGATTTTGAAAGTCCACACAAAAAAAATTGTCTTAAATAAACGAAAGGTCAAGTTAGAAGAAGTGGCGCGCGGTACACCAGGATTGGTAGGAGCTGACCTAGCAAATCTAGTTAATGAAGCAGCACTCCTAGCAGCACGTAAGAGGAAGAAATCAGTGGATATGGATGATTTCGAAGATGCAAAAGACAAAGTAATGATGGGAATACAGCGAAAGAGCGTAATCCTTTCTGATGAAGAGAAAAAAGTGACTGCCTATCATGAATCGGGACACACACTGGTGGCTACTATGATTCCTGGCGCAGACCCTATTCATAAAGTAACAATTATACCGCGTGGTCAGGCATTGGGTGTCACAGCTCAATTACCTATAGATGAAAAACACAATTATTCTCGTGATTATATTGAAGGACGTCTGTCTATCCTTCTGGGAGGTAGAGCTGCAGAACAAATCATTTTTAAAGAATTAACTACTGGTGCTGGTGATGATATTGAAAAGGCAACTGCAATTGCCCGAAAAATGGTATGCGAATGGGGAATGAGTGATGTTCTCGGACCCATGACATTTGGTAAGAAGAATGAAGAAGTATTTTTAGGGCGAGAGATTCAAAGCCACCGAGATTTTAGCGAGTCCACTGCCCGCATGATCGATGAGGAAGTGGTCCGCATAATTCGAAAAGCGCAAAAAAGAGCTACAACTTTATTAGAAGAAAATATACTTATTCTTCATACAATGGCAGAAGGATTGCTAAAATATGAA
>CAZECA010000011.1:0-43239 GCA_964510385.1 uncultured bacterium | reverse complement strand
GTGTTAAGCACGCCGCCAGCGTTCGTCCTGAGCCAGGATCAAACTCTCCATTGTTAGTTTGATTTGTTGTTTCGATTTTGGCTCAAATTCACTGACGAGTCACGTATACCAAATTTTCAAAAAACTAATGCGCTGAAATCATTCCGCGCAAAGCCCACAAAATTAATGCCTTTCTATAAGGCAAGTCAATATTTTTAAGGAAGATTTTATGTTTATTTATTGAGAGGTGAGTTCAGGTTCTGGGAAATCCATAAACCTCACTATGGAAATCTTATCTGTTACTCTTCCGACAAAGCGTTCCACTCGGGCTTGATTGGCCTCGTCCACATCCATCCATGTCTTCCAGATGCCTCCTATATATAACCCCGCGCCAATAATAATGGGCGGAATAAGAATACTAGAATTTTCTTTAGTTAATTTGATGCTACCAGGCGATGAATACCCTCGCTGACTAGTAAATGATCCATTACCAGTATTTAGACCGTCTGATAATGGGACGATGCTCTGTATAGAATTTTCATAATATGCAATACCAGATTGAGATAAGGATGCAGATGAAAACATAGATGACACAATAATCATAGAAGCCATCATACCTCCTGCAGATTCCCATTGAGATAAATATGCATGTCCCCCACCAGGAACAAGTGATGCTGCAAGTGAAAGCCATTTACTCCTCAAAGGAACATTCGCCGCTGCATCTAAAGCCTTATACATGGGAGCCAGCCGCTTGGAATAATAGGGATGGTTGAATTGTTCTTCAGCAGCTAAAAAAGATTGACGTGCCTCCGTCCATTTCAATGTATGGAAAAAAGCATACCCCCTAAATGTTAAGTCGTAGGGATCTTCAGATAGCACGGTCCTGTTCAAAATTTCATCATAATCTCCTGCCTCTAGCATCATGAACATTTTCCTATATTCAGCGGCACGAAAGACCATATCAGTACTGTCACTCATTGCATGGACACGATCATAATACATATTGGCCAAATCTGCATTACCAGAAAATTCATAACTCTGAGCAATATAATAGTAAATGGCCGTTTCTAAACTGTCTTGGGGATAGCGATATAAATATTGAAAAAGACTTAGCAGTGCCCGTTCATAGAACTCTTCTTCTATTAGAAAATCACAAAATGAAAGGAGTTCATGTTTTTGAAATTTGGTATAGTCCTGCCAATCTTCCTGGGCGTTTTGAATGGAGCGATACTGATCTTGCCCCGCCAACGTGGTGACAATTATTACAATTACAAGTAGATTTTTTATACGCATAAAAAAATTCCCCTGACCTCAAGGACAGGGGAATTTAGAAAGAATTTTGATAAGTGGTATGTATTTAGCGCAATAAAAGCATCTTTTTCTTCGATACAAAATTTCCCGCACGAAGCTCATAGAAATAGACACCGGACGCAACGGAATTTCCATGGGTATCCAAACCGTTCCAATCAATCAAATGACGTCCGGCATTCATAAAATCATTTGCCAATACTTTAACCTGCTGGCCCAACAGATTATAGATCACCATCGTTGCATGGGCCTGCTCGGGGAGGTCAAAGGAGATCCTTGTAGTGGGATTGAACGGGTTGGGATAGTTTTGCGCCAAACTGAATTGTGTCGGCAAGGTTTCCTCACCGATTCCCATTTCAGAAGTATTAAAAACAATTGGATTGTCAGAATCAGGGTAACCACAACTCACATCCAACAAATCAGGAGCCAAGGATGTTCCAGGAAGGCTGACATCATCCAGCCAGAATGAGATGGTGGCTGGCAAACTAGCATGACCGTTCGCTGCTTTAAATGTAATATAATATAGGGTACCTTCCTCGCCATCACCGGCTGTTTGTGCCCGGTTAGTGCTGTATGCCATAACCTTTACATAATCATCCACCTCGTTACTTAATAGCTGCATGGCGTTGGAGCTAGTTACTGGATCTCCATTTTCATCATAAACTTCATCAAGCTTGTTGCCTTTATTCACATCGCCAAAATCTCCATATACTAGCGCTGAACCCGCATCATGGTGCACATCCATCTGAATGCCCCGAATGGGCTCGTTGTCCACTATCTTTACTATCAACGTAACTGTAGAATCTTCCGGCATCCCTGATAAAATTGTTTCAAAACCCAAACAGGCACATAGGCCTGTGGCCACAAGCTGGCCATAATTCGGATTGGGTGTTCCGTCTGGCAAAAGTGTGCGGTTATCTGTATGATAGGCTGAATCGGCTGGGCAGTCCAGTGCCTGAGCAAATCCAATACAAAGTGATAAAATAATTGTTAATCTTTTCATTTAGTTCTCCTAGAGGTGAAAATTACTCCGAATACTCTATTTCACCAATAACATCTTTTGCGAACGGTACTGGCCGTTTAAATGAACATTCAGTATATATACGCCTGAAGCTGCCCCCTCACCTACATTGTTTTTTCCATTCCATTTATAGTGATGACTTCCAGCATCTATAGCGCCTTCAAATAAAGTTTTGATCTTCCTCCCATGTATATCAAAAACTGTGACCAACATGAAACCAGTTTCAGGAACATCAATCTGAAACCCAGTGATAGGATTGAATGGGTTTGGAAAGTTTTTATGCACAGTAAACTGTTCCGGTATCGTTGGCGGATCATAATCCATTGACAATTCAGCTACATGGATGGTCACAATAATTTCAAAACTACCTACACTCGTTTCAATTGAGATTGTGCCTGTATATTCACCATAATTCATGAATAATGTGCTGATATTTAATTGGACTAGTTCCATACCAAAAGCCGGAATGGATCCACTCTCAGGGCTAATGGTCAACCAGTCAATTTCATGTTCCATCTCATAAACCATAGATGTGTTTCCTGAATTGGACAACGTTAATAAATGAGCATTTACTGAATTAGGCTCTAATGTATCTATCAGTGATTCGAAGGAAAAAATAAGTGGTGAGTCTATTCCTTCTCCAGAAAGTGCTATATCAACAGTGGGGTCATCGTTGTCATTGGAATGAATGGAGAGTGTCCCGGTAAATGACCCAGTAGAGTCAGGCACAAAATATAATGTAACCTCTTCAGATTCTCCAGGACCCACTGTTGCTGAAGACACATCAGAAAAGTAATAATTATTATCAAAATCCAGGCCATTGATCTCCAAATAATCTGTTCCAACATTTGCTATATCAATGTTGACCATAGATGTATCATTCAAGTATGCATCAGAGAAAGTAATTGAACTGCTAAATATTCCGATTTCTGGTTCACCAGTAACATCTAATGTTGATGAAACAGTTACCGTTGTATCAAGAGATACTGCAGCAAAATTTATATCCCCATAGTAGGTACCTCCGTATGTCGAGGATGCATCAAAACTGAACGTTACGTCCAATGATCCATTGCCAGGCACTGTGATAGTCTCACTTGCAGTTGTAAGCCATTGTGGAGCGACAGGGTTTTCCAGTAGACCCGGACGATATGTAGAGACCATTGCATGCATTCTATCCTTCTGACCGATACTAAATTCATTTTGGCAAGAGGTACTTGTGTAAGTCATATAATTGCGCACAGGATCATTCCCCGGGAGCGTTGGACAGCTGTCAAGATTATCATTACATTGCCATAAATAATCTGAATGGTGAGCTGGTGTATCTTCAACACCATCGTTTCCTGTTGTACAATCGTTATAAAAAGTGTGATGAAGCCCTAAATAGTGTCCCACTTCATGGGTGCCTGTGTCACCATCGTATCCTGCTGCATAGGGAAGTGTTCTGTAATCCAAAACAATTCCATGCATATAACTGTTTTCACTCCATTGATTTGGGAGATATGCATAACCTGCTACTCCATCGCTAAAGATAGATGCTGTATAAACATTCATATGGTGCACCGGATCAATTGATAGAGCGGCTTTAACCTGGCCGTCTAGGTCATACATGTTATAGAACCAATCATTGTTCGCAGTATAATCCACCGAGGCAAGGGTAAAAATAAAATCATGGTCTGCAAATGCAGCATTCAACCACGAAACCTGGCCCGCGATCTGACTGGCGGTTAATTGCCCTGTTCCATTGTCAGCATGAATTACATGCCAAGCAATCAGAACATTTACTACATTTCGTGAATCCCGTCCCTGATTTTCCAACCAACGCTCAACCTGTTCAACAGTGATCAAAAGATCCGCTGGATCTGGGTCCGGTGTACCACAAATATATTCTTCGGAAAACCCCAAAACGTCCGGTACGTCCGGAAGAGCTAGTCCTTCTTGGTGCGGTTCCCGTGTTAAGGGCGGTATCCACGTTTGATCAATTAACGAAATAGTCAGATCAATATCATTGGGTGTATTGTTCGTCACAGTGATGGTTCGATCTGCAGTTTCACCGTAATTAAGATATTGCATTAAAGTGTCCTGTGACACTTCTATATCATTTCCAACAGAAAAAGAAATCAAAATCAATAGGGCCGTGGTTAATTTTTTCATTATTTCAATAAGATCATTTTTTGGTTATGGGTAAATCGTCCAGCCAGGACCTGAAGTATATACACACCTCCTGCCAAAGATGAGCCCTGATCATTTCTTCCATTCCATTCAAGATCATATTTACCGGCAGCCAAAGACCCATTTGCAAGGGTCCTTACTGCTCTACCATTCAAATCAAAAATAGTTGCTTTTACATCTGTTGGATCCGGCAGTGAAATTGAAAACCGTGTAGACGGGTTGAAGGGATTTGGATAATTGTCGCTCACAGAAAAAATGAGAGGAACAGTTTCACCCTCCGTACTAACATATTCAATGACGATCATTGTAACTGTGAACACCATGGAGCCCACATTAGTATTAAGGGTGACCTCCCCTTCATAAGTACCGGGAGCCATAAATAAACTATTTATATTGAAGGTAACAAATTGAGATTCACCTGTATCCAGTATTCCATCTCCGCCATAGACCATCACCCAATCCACATCATAAGTGAATTCGTAGGTCATTTGGTCAGTCCCGGTATTGGTCATCTCTAAAAAATTATTAGTGAACTCATTGGGGTACAGTGTGTCCACTAATGATTCAAAACTCAGCGATAAACCAGATACTCCTTCAACATTCATGTAGGCAGGGACCATAACAGTTGTATCCATAGATAATTCCTCAAGATACACCATGGCGGAATATTGTCCACCAATTTGATCTTCAGAGTCAAAGGTAACTTCCAGATCAAATGAATCGTTGGCAGAAATCATAATTGATGTTGAGCTTGAGTAAACCCAATTAGGTGAAACAGGATTCTCTAGTAACCCAGGACGGTATGTTACTATCATGTCATTCATTCGCTCACCCTGACCTGAAGAGAATTGATTTAAACATACGTCATCTGTATAGGTCATAAAATTGTGAACAGGGTCCATGCCTATATCATTAGGACAAGTATCGGTATTGTTGCAACTATAAATGTTGTTACCATCGTCCTCTTGCGGTGTATCAGCAACATAATCATTATTTGGTGAACACCCATTTTCAAAGGTATGCAATAGTCCAAGATAATGACCGACCTCATGGGTAGCAGTATCACCAAGATTATATGGCACTGCTGTTCCTCCTGGCAAAGAGGAATACAACAGGCAGACTCCATGCATATAATGACTCTCTGGCCAAGAGTATGGCATGTATGACCATCCCAGGAGGCCAGGCATATTTCCTGTATAAATATTTAAATGGTGAACCGGATCAATATTTAATTGTGATTTATATGCACTCTCATACTGATCCATATCTCCAAACCAATCGTTATTCATTGTATAGTCTACACTGACCAACGTAAAAAAAATATCATAGGGGGCATAGGCATCGTTGAGGACTTCAATTTGATCATCGATCATACTTTGAGAGATATTACCTTGGTTATTACTATTATATAGCACATGCCAGGCTACCTGAACATTGACCATATTCCTGGATGTTTGTCTATCGTATCTATGATTTTCAATTGCACTTTGAACCAATTGGAGAACACTTTCATCATCAGAAGGTGTGGCGCAACGAATAGCGTTTACCCAATCACCATCTTCATTCAAATGCTGAATGTCTGGCTCATCTTCGCGGATCAACTCACTTGCGACTGGTTCGTATATTTCAGCTTGTATGCTGTTTGTGTTTGAACTTCGAGTAGTGTACTCGAAAAATGAAATATCCAGGGTCACATCAAAGTCATTGTGATTGGTAATAGTTATATTTTCATTTGTCGATCCGCCCAAAGGTAAGCTAACTGAAAGCGTATCAGGTGACACAGAAATAGAGTTGGCAAATGCCACCCCTATTACAAGCAATACTGAGATATATCTTTTCATTTAATAATTCAAAAAATTCAGGGCACCTTATAATAAAGGTGCCCTGATGCATCATTTATTTTAGCAAGATGAGCTTCTTGGTATCTGAATAGTCTTTTCCAGATTGGGACAATGCAACCAAACGGTAGAAATACATACCAGATGGTAATTCACTGGCATCCAGCTTATAATGATATCTGCCAGAATTCATGTTTGCATTATCGATCAAAGTAATAATCTCTCTACCTGTGAGGTCAAAGATAGCCAAATGGGCTTTTGAAAACTCGGGAATCTCAAATGAAATATTGGTCACAGGATTGAACGGGTTTGGATAATTCTGACGTAGCACAAAATGTTCCGGAACCACATTGTTTAATCCATCATCTATCGATAGCGCACCTGAATCAACCTCTGCTCTGACCATGAAATCTCCATCAACATAAAGTTCGGCCCATTCACCATCCGTACCGGCTGGTGGAGAACCTTCTATATTGATATAGCTGCGGAAATCAGGATCGGAAAGGTCAATACCGATTGGTGGCGTATTGGATGTTTCTTACCATCAAACATAAACGTCTCCAGAGCCAACTTGTATGCCTAAACTGGATATATCTTTGATATTCCAACCTTGAGCCAACTGCATGATTACACCACTGGAAGGGGTAAGTTCTGTCCCCGGATTGCCATCCGTTCCATCATCATCCCAAACACGCACTGCAGCCAGGCCCGGTGATGTTGTGGGTATGAAATAATGAACCCGCTTCAATTCAGAGGGATATTTTAATGGAGTGATCTTTACAGACATAAAATTTCCACTGCCAACATTTGTACTCGTCTCTGCTTCGCCATCATCATATGCAATGGGATGAATCGTTTGGGCTTCGGGAGTAGCACAAGATGCACTGGAAAGACTTCCTTCCAAGTCACCATAGACAGCTGAGACTTTGTAACAATATTCAACATCATTCTCAACCAAATTATCAATGTATTCAGATTCATCAAGCCCCTGACTGTTGAAAAGGACACTGTAATCACCGCCAGATACACTTCTGTAAACATTATACTCTGCTGTTCCGCCATCTACATTCACATTAGCACGGATACCCCATTCACCATCAGAGAGTCCGTAATTGTTTGCAATGGTACTCCAATCTTGCCAGCCTCCCAGATTTGTCCATGAGTGAGCTTGATCACCGGGAACATCAGAGTCAATCACACAGGCAATAGCATCTGTGATTTCATATCCAATAATAAAATCACCTGAAAATGACCAATTCACTGTTACCTCTGTCCACTGATCCGCAGTTGTCGTAATAGATGTACTATAGGATGGATCTGCATCCGGTATACCAGCATTTACAGAATAGCCGTATACAGTTGTAGTGCCGCTGCTTGCTGCACCATAAACTGAAGCACTGTTTACTGTTACTGATGTTGCGCCATAGGGCATATCAAACAATGTACCGCAGACTGATGTACCTGAATTCATTATAATAGATTCGTTGGGGTCAAACTGACCATCATCATATGCAACGTCTCCACCCGACCCTACGTTTAGATCATTCCAGGTAACAGTAATATTTCCATCTCCAGCTTCAGCATAGACACCTGATACTTGAGGGATTGTTTCTTCGAGAGAAACTTTCCAGATGTGAAAATCATCTATATGCAACCCTTCGCCATTACCACCATCGTCATCTTCATCCACCCGGGCTCTGACCCTCATTCTGATATCGCTTCCGGCATACTCAGAGAGGTCCAGATTGGTATTGTTGTTGAACGGATCTCCCGGCATGTATGTAACCCAGCCGGCCCCACCTGGACGGGTGTCTCCATATTCATAAAAAACCAGATCCCAGCTAACAGCAAAACCTGGTACAGGTGTCATATCTGAATCGTCATTGGCACTATCTTCATATAAAACATTTCCGCTGCCATCTGAAACCGTGATATCATCAATACGGAATCCATCAATTGCGGGTTCATCTAGTGTGGCCCATCCGGGATCAGAACCAAAACCAAAACGAATAATTACATCCTGGTTAGCATAAGTGCTCAAGTCAAAGGTGACCAAGTGCCAATCTTGTTGACCACCCCAGCCTGCGGCCAGGTCTTCACAGTCATAATAATCAGGATCATTAAATATCCATCCATAACCGTCCGTAAAATCATAGATATCATCTCCCATTAATAGCTCCCAAGTGGTTCCATCATCGATCGATATACGTACATTCGCTGCGTCCCAACCGTTGGTACATGTACCCGCAACTGAAGCTCCAGAAGGATCTTCTATACCCCATTTCATTTGGGTAGTAAGAGATCCACCACTGGCGGGTATTGAAATGGTTGGTGTATCAAGGAATTGCAGCCATCCATTTTCGTATCCATTAATTGCTGGATCTGCGCACCACCAGGAAGTACCATCATAGGCATCCACAGAAGAAATATGAAAATATGTTGGGGCGTCACCCAAATTGGCTACGTCCACATAATAATAATCTTCTAAATAGTTGTCACCATCACCATCCGAATCCGGAAAATCACACCATACGTCAAAGCTAAACTGGATCAATTCATTTTCCGAAAGTTCCGGCAATGAGACAATCGGTGATACCATTCCACTTATTAAACCATAATTATTATCATCAAAGTTCATACTGGTTACCGGGCTGCTATAACTATTCGTAGTTTCAACCCAGCCTGTATCTAATGTCCAATCTTCAGTTCCCCCCTCCATATCGTCAAAGAAAATAGTTGTGGTATCTGTGCGACTGTTCAGCGAACGAGTAACAGATGTTAGATCATCAATCTTTGCACCTTTAATAACTGAAGATTCAGCTACTAAATGGAGCTCTTTTCCAAAAATTAAAGAAGCCCCAAAAATAAATAGATAAAAATATCTCGTTAACTTCATGAGTATCCTTCCTGATTAGTTGAATTAATTTTTTTTATTTAGCTAACAAATTTAAGTTAATTTTTTTGTTTTACCGATATAGAGTCCACTCTATAAGAAAATAACGTCCTCAAATCTACAGTTACTTAATAACAACTTTGCTTTTCAAAATGTAATTTATCCATGAACAACACATTAACTGGTGACCGCGATCACATTAAAACTCCACTCCCAGTCCTACCTGGTGGGTGAGCTTCAGTATGCCATAATCCACAAAGGCATAATCAATGTGAAAGATCATGGGACGGGTCTTAAGCCTGATTCCGCCGCCACCACTGAATGAAGCCGTGTCATGACCTAACCTCATTCCTGTTCGGACATAGGCCATATTTTTGAACCCATACTCCACTCCCACATGGCTGGTTAAGGTAAAATCATTGGGAACCACACCATCTATTGTGATCTTCACACTGTGGACACTATTTTGGATAAACAAACTGTTAAGACCGACTACCTCATTCTCCACACCGACACGGAACACCAATGGTAAGGGAAAAGTCTCAGTGACCTTGTGCAGTACACCATCTATATCCACCGTGTCCGGTACGGTCTGCTGAAGGCCATCTCCATGATACTGGACCTCCGGTCCAAAGTTGGTGACGCTCATCCCTAACCTAAACCCATAGATCCCTGTATCAAAATTAGACCCCACATCAAAGGCCAAAGTATTCATTGACACTGTATGGATCTCATCCCGAATAAAGTTCAGGTTCACTCCTACCTTTAATCTATCCGTTAGGCGCCTTCCGTAAGTCGTTCTAAAGGCAATGGACTGTACATGAAAATCTGCTCCTGTTCCATCGGGATATTCCCTATTGGTTACCTTCATGGGGCCCGAGTCCAGATAAAACAAATGAAAGCCCACAAAATCACTGCTGCTCATCTTCCTACCATATGAAACAACATTATGGGTTATATCTGCCACATATTGCGTACGAAACACATACCCTTCCTCACCTTCTATAAATGCAATGGACGCAGGATTATAGGATACGGCTCCTATTCCACGACCCGAGGCCACAAAAGAACCGCCTAACCCAACGGCACGGGGATTGGTCTCAATCTTCAGCCAATTGGCTGTGGACTGGGCCACATTGGTCACGATGTCCGGAATATCTCTATACTGGCCCAGCGCAAAACATGTACCTAATAATAATGTTACGATCAAACGTACCATCAGCGTACCACCGCAAATTTACCGATATGTTCAAACCCTTCCGCTTCAACCACAAAAATATATAAACCGGGAGAGACTTCATCTCCATCATGATTTTTTCCACTACGTAAATTCCACCATTCATTACTATCATAGGCATCAGAATGTTCAATAACGGTCACCAGTTCACCGGTAACTGTATACACCGTAATTTGACACTCACTGGGAAGACGAGTAAACCTAAGCCGTCGGTCATTTTCTTCCTGAAAATGGGAACGAACCATGTACGGATTAGGGACCACGCTAATATCCTCTAATTTATCTTCAGTTACATTTTCCTGACGACCCAATAAAGACATATCCACAACCCAACTGTCACCATCTACATAAAATTTTTCCGTACGAATGATCAAAGAATCACCATCATTCCAAGGATAAAACGGAACCCAGGGATTATCATTCTTACCATCACCATCATTATCATAAAACTCTGCTGATGGTTCATTTAGGATAACATCTGTTTGAGACTCCCAGAGCATAGCCTTATGGTAAACCACAGAATTCTCTGTATAGGTACCCGTTTCGGACCACGCAAGTGAGTCGCCAACTTTTTCATAAACAGGGATCTCTAGTTCAAGAGTAAAAGTGAAAATAGCTTCTTCTCCTTCGGCAGTGGTCAACGTATCACCCCAAAATTTCATTTCTTCATTACGGGTCCACGCACAGTCAAACGCACCTTCATCATAATTTGGTGGGAGAACACCCGTTGTCCCCAGATCTTTATGTGTTAAAGAGACTTTCTTACCTGTTGTAATATTTGTTACGCTAAATGGGAGGACAGTAGGAAACGATGAACAATACACATTAGCGACAGTATCGCCTCGCGGTGAATCAAAAAATTTGATCAAATAATCAAAATTCAATCTCCTATCGTACGTACTTTGATTGCTGTATTCAAAGTCAAGGTTTAATAACCAAGGTCCAGTTAAGGACCTATTATAGCTTAATGAATCTGAAGACCAGTAATATTCTTCTACCAATACATTATCCTGAGCCACTTTTGGCATATTCATAAACTCAAATTGAATTCCACTCATTTTATCACTGATCTCATCAACAGGCGCGATCATTTTGTATTCTGGGATGTAGATCACGCCTCCATTCTCTGATGCACCTGGCATGTCAATAAGAGAATCAATCTGGCTCGGGGTAAGCTCACTGGTGGTGTACTGGTCAGCGATGGAAACTGGCGTTTGAGATGTTGTGTCATCAATCTCGTACACATAGATCTGCGGATCCTCACAGGCCATATCCTCTACTGCATCATCTGCCAAACTGGCCTGAATCTCAAATCTCAGTAATTCATCCGTCAATTCATACCGGTCAACTACTGAATATGTTTTATTCCCTGTTCCTGTTGTCTGCGGCTGAGTAACAAATAATGTATCAATATTGTCCTGGGCTGGGAACCACACATTACTTGCATAATATCCTGGTGTGATTGTAATAAAATTCTTATCGAATACTGATGCTCCCATAGCGCTTTCAATACTTGCTAATCCATTTCCATTGATCGTTAATCGATCCGGGTTGGATGGTGACCAGGCCGTGTCTGCAATGAAAATACCATCACCATCCTCATCAGTATATTCAATCTCATAGGTTCGCAGCCCCATATCATAGGCAGTGATCACATAGGTATAATCGATCCCATCAATTACATTAGAATCAATAAAACTATGGGTCAGCCCAGTATTCTCACCTAGGCTGATTCGTGTATTAAATGGATCCAGTCCCGAAATTTCTTCACCGCGTGTTGCAGTATTATTAGCATCACAATCATCTCCATACACACAAAATTCTTCATCCTCATCTCCATCTAAATCAAATTGGGAAAAAGGTTTCCAGCCAATAAAATTTCCATTGTGGTCATATAAGCGGTCATGGGCACCTCCCCATGTTACACCCCCATCTGTGCTTCTATAGATACGGTACCCTTCAAAATCAGCATAACCGGTCAATGAATCTATCGACTGTTCGGCAGCATTATTCCACGCTAAATATACTCTCTCATGGTCCACCGTCGCGTACAATGTTGGTGTGGTGGGTGCAGATTGCCCAAAAAGTATTTGTATTATAATAAACAGAATGATTAGCTGTTTATTCATTAAAACTCCACTCCCAGTCCTACCTGGTGGGTGAGCTTCAGTATGCCATAATCCACAAAGGCATAATCAATGTGAAAGATCATGGGACGGGTCTTAAGCCTGATTCCGCCGCCACCACTGAATGAAGCCGTGTCATGACCTAACCTCATTCCTGTTCGGACATAGGCCATATTTTTGAACCCATACTCCACTCCCACATGGCTGGTTAAGGTAAAATCATTGGGAACCACACCATCTATTGTGATCTTCACACTGTGGACACTATTTTGGATAAACAAACTGTTAAGACCGACTACCTCATTCTCCACACCGACACGGAACACCAATGGTAAGGGAAAAGTCTCAGTGACCTTGTGCAGTACACCATCTATATCCACCGTGTCCGGTACGGTCTGCTGAAGGCCATCTCCATGATACTGGACCTCCGGTCCAAAGTTGGTGACGCTCATCCCTAACCTAAACCCATAGATCCCTGTATCAAAATTAGACCCCACATCAAAGGCCAAAGTATTCATTGACACTGTATGGATCTCATCCCGAATAAAGTTCAGGTTCACTCCTACCTTTAATCTATCCGTTAGGCGCCTTCCGTAAGTCGTTCTAAAGGCAATGGACTGTACATGAAAATCTGCTCCTGTTCCATCGGGATATTCCCTATTGGTTACCTTCATGGGGCCCGAGTCCAGATAAAACAAATGAAAGCCCACAAAATCACTGCTGCTCATCTTCCTACCATATGAAACAACATTATGGGTTATATCTGCCACATATTGCGTACGAAACACATACCCTTCCTCACCTTCTATAAATGCAATGGACGCAGGATTATAGGATACGGCTCCTATTCCACGACCCGAGGCCACAAAAGAACCGCCTAACCCAACGGCACGGGGATTGGTCTCAATCTTCAGCCAATTGGCTGTGGACTGGGCCACATTGGTCACGATGTCCGGAATATCTCTATACTGGCCCAGCGCAAAACATGTACCTAATAATAATGTTACGATCAAACGTACCATCAGCGTACCACCGCAAATTTACCGATAAAGGTATCCATCCCATCAGAATCAACGGTGAATACATATAACCCGGGAGCTATTTCCTGATTATTAACAGTTCGCAGGTCCCAGACAGCTTCACCACCAGAAAAAATCTCATTTGAATCGTTACCTGTCAGGTCTTCATGTTCAATTGTTTGGACCAGTTCACCGGTAACTGTATAGATAGTAATTTGACAAGATGAGGGTAATTTTGTGAAACGAATCTCACGGATATATTCTGACTCATTTATATGAGAACGGACAATATAAGGATTAGGAACCACGCCCACTTCTGAGATCTGTTCTTGTGAACGAAACCCGGGATATACTTGAACAAAATTCTTATCTAAAATAGTGGTCCCCTTAGAATTCTCAATGCTGGCGTATCCATGGGGGCTGGACCAATGTTCAGGGTTTGAAAAGGACCAAGATGTATCAGGGACAAATCCGCCGCTGCTGTCTTCATTCCAACTAATAGAGAAATCTGCCTCAACGCCCATGTCATATGCCGTCACAGCATAGGTATATTTGACCCCATCTTTTACGTCTCTGTCAACGAATGCATAGGCGTATTCTTTTCCATTGATAGTTGTATCGATTCGGATCTGATCTAAACCAGTATCCGAACCCAGATTGAACCACGGAGCATTTGGATCTGGACCAGATATAGAACGTCCCCTGCTAGACCCTTCCGGGCATTCGTCATTTTCATAGATACAGTGAACGGAATCCTCATAGGCGCTAAGATCATATTGAGCATATGGTTGCCACCCCACAGCGATTCCGTTGTCATCATATATTTGCTTATCCGGCGTTCCCCAGGCGCTTCCTCCATCCATACTCCTATAAATTCTGTACCCTTCAAAATCGGCGTACCCGGTCACAATATCAGTGGATTTTTCACCGGCATCATTCCAATAGAGAGTCACCTTTCCGTGATCGGAAACCGCATGAACTTCTGGTCGGGTAGGCGGAGTATATCCTTGATAATGGGAGTTATACATTATCTGGGCAAACTTTGCATTACTGATAAGGTCCTGTTTATTCTGGCCAAAAATGATACAAAATGAAAATGGCACTTCTTCTCCAACTGCGAGGTCAAAGGGGCCACAACTCATTATGAATACACAATCCAATCCACCATCGAATGCGTCCTCATCTTCTAAACCCTCCAGAGAATCAAAGTGCGGATTTAGTTCAGAACCGAGATCAGTGTCTGGGTTGGGCGTGTGAAAATGCCATGCGTGCTCTGATTCTTTTACATTAGTGGTATCGCCAACCATAAGCTTGTACATGATCTCTTCTTTATTTTTTGCTTGGGGACAACCTTGCCCTCCAGCAAAACAACTGCCGTTACCTTCCCGGTTCACCACTCCCGGACGATTGTACCAATCAAACCAATGCCAGTCTGTCATTTTCAGAGCTTCGCCTGCAAATCTATCAGGAAAGCCGTCCAGGTCCAAATCGATATCACGAGTTGCTTTTGGCGTGTCCAGTAACTGAGTGGCAACTATTCCTAGGTCTGTTGCACCATTGCTGTTACCATCATAATCGTAGATCATTGACATGCTAATGATTAGTGATTCACCTCCAATCTCGAAGCGTTCATCATAGTATTCCATATAATCATCATCGTTGGTGTGGACCCCAAAATTTCCATAAATATCTGTACTAGCCGCATCCGCGTCCATATAAAAACCCAATGAGATATCCTTATAATTAAATCCTTTTCCCCTATTTAATTTTGTTCCATCAGGCATGATCAGTCCATGATGAAACTCTCCTTGTTCATCGTACCAGTCACCACTCTCATTCCGAACCTTTACGGTCACAAACATGATATCTTCCGCATATGAGACACCATACGAATGGGCTTCTGCCTTGACCTTTAGACCCATTGGGTAACCAGATACTTCATACTCATCGTTAGTATTCACTGTATTTCCGCGATGGGCCCAGCGGTCATCAAACTCCATATAAACATCTGTGTCAGATATGAATCGGCCAGGAACTTCCTGCCAACAATCTGGATCTTTTCGGTTTCCACTGCAGCCGGGGAGATCCTCAACAAATTCTTCCGCCCACCATCCAGGCCAAAATTTTTCCATTTCTCCAGTTTCCATGTTCAACTGTTCTGGCCAGGTCTGGGAATAATTGCTGTGCGCTAATAATGGGTAGGTGTCTCCGGGATCAGAAAAATAGGTATCTCCGAAAATGTCTCCCGCAGAAACTTCTGTGTTGTGGGTAACGGTCCTGGCTTTTGTCGTGGCCTGCCAGTCTGTATTACTTCTACCACCAATCCGAGTGAACCACGACTCTGCTACATTGGCACCATAATAATTCCATTCATCGTCATCAGTCCATTCCTCCTTGTCCTCGCCATATTCATAAATGTCAAAGTCATCTGTCCTTTCTTTAAGAGCTGGTCGTAACGCCCACGCGTAAATAAGTCCCATCCGAGAACCGGAATTATTTGGATCAGTTGTACCCAAGGCACTGATGAAAATGCGACCATTTTCTTCATCGATACCCCATTGGTAGTGACCTGTTATCAAATTAGGAGTGAGAACCTTGGCTACACTATCCGGCCGCCATATGCCATTATCATCTTCCGCTTCAAAAAGAACACTGACAAAATTTGTATCACCATCAGCAAACCAGGCGTCATGAGCCTCTGATGAAACCCATGTTTGCCGAACTATCTCTGTCCCTTCAGTAATCGTCTCGTAAATTGTCCAATTGAAATGGGATGTGTATTTCTGCCCTGGGACACCCGCAAGAAACGCAACATTCGGTAAATATGTATACTCACCCCAAAGACCCGCTGGATGATTATCCCAATCGATAAATCCTCCATAATTGCTGATAGCATTTTTTACTTTTCCCTGCAAAAGGTATCCTTTCGCTCGGTCATTCAAGGGATTGGTTGGGAATGGGTAATCACCGATCTTTTCGATTGAACCTGGAACAGATTGTTTGGTCACGCGATGCTGAATTTGTTTGTCAATTTTGTCTTCTTTAGGAAAGAGAAAACTGGTCAGAATCATTAAAAATAAAAGCTTCCTCATCATCTAAAATCAATCCTCAAATAAAAATTGATCTGTCGGGGACTGTAGTACATCCAGGGACGGTCGTAGTATGAGCTAGGTTTATCGTGTTTTTCTGATGGGAGCCCCACGGTATCTGTGTAATATGTTCCCGGATCAGAGGCCACTCCTGTTAGAGAATAAATATCAAGATCGTTCTCTAAATTGAACACATTATATACATTCAATCCCATGTTGACCTTAAGACCAAAATACTCAAATGCTTTGGTGAAAAGAAGATTCACATTCTTATAGGAAGGCTGACGCTCTGAATAGAGATTCTTTGTATCTGATTGGGGATCACGTCCATTAAAAATCATAGGCGTGTATGGAGGCCCTGACTCATAAAAAGCAGTCAGCCCTGCATTTATCCCGTAAGGTAGCTTAGTGTAGACAGATAATGTGAGGTCATGGGGACGATCATAGGGCATGCGGTATTCCTGTGAAGGAGCGTCCACATAGACACCTGTGACCGATGCCCAGTCATATGCACTGTTTGCTTTCGCAATTGAGTATGTATACTGAAGCATGGTGTTGAACCTGGTTCCCCTATTCTGCAGTGTGAATTCAATTCCCCTGGCACTGCCATAGTCTCCATTAGAAAAAACCTTGTATTCATATACGCCAGAGCGGTTCGTACGTGCAAATAAATTTTGTGACATTTTTTTGTTGTATGCACCGAGAGTGAATGCCCACGCACGATTAAATTGCACATTAAATGCAAATGAATAGGATTCAGTTCGGGAAGAGGTCATTGAAGCATTCCCAACCGTGGCACCGGAAGTCGATTCAAATAACTCTTCCGGGTCTTCCTGCATATTGGTGCGCAAAAATACATTTTGATAAACTGGGGTCTGGTAATACAATCCATAGTTAAACGTGAATGTCGCCTGATCAGTGATCACATGACTGATACCCAATCGGGGACTGATCTGATATGACCATTTTGTATCAGTAAACAGAACCTTTTGATTGGTCAATCCTGATAATGAACTGACCTCTTCTTGTCCCTTATCCCAGATCCCATTGTCATTGTTATCAGAATAAAACCAGGGTTGTCCAGGGGAAAGATTACCGCTGGTATCCGACCAGACCTGTGTATTGTAATTTACTGCATCCACTCGCACACCAGCATTCACTACCATCCATGGGACTTCAAAAATATTTTGAATGTACGTGGATATTTCTTCTGGCTCGCGGAAGTTATCCCACTTGCCATTCCCATTGGCATCAGCATAAGGCTCACCAGGATCATACCTGTTGTTTCCTTCTCCAATATCTGGTTCTTCATAACCATCATCTGTTGGCAATAAGGAGTCCGGTCCTGTATCTTGCCAGAATTCAGCAAAAGTCTGCAGAAAAGCTCCTTCTCCTAACCATGGTGAAGTCACTTCATAAAAATTGAGCTTGTGAGACTTATAATCGAAGCCAGTCCTAATTTTCAAAGCATCCGTAAGCTGGGATGTTAAATCAATTCGGATCTCATTGGTCTCTGCCCGTGATGTATTATAATTATAACTGTGCCCGCCAAAAATCCTTCCTTCGTTCCAGGTATATCCAGATCGTGTGGGCATATAATAAAAGGGATCGCTATCCCAGCCCGTATAGATATATCCTAAGTATCCTTCATCAGCTGAAATTTGGGGTACTGCTTGCGGATGAAACGAGGGGTGCATATCTATATTATTTTGAAGAATCCGATAATCTACATATGGAGATGGGTCTTCATACATTTCAGGCTCCAACCAATAACTACCATCTCTATAATACAGTGACATGATCTGTTCCGGCCCATCCCATTCACCATCGGTGTATCCCGTGCCCTCTCTGTCTACCCAAGGCTCGTCGCTATCCCATATACCGTTTCCATTCAGATCTGTAAAATCTTCTGCCGTCTCCCAATTGTACAGTCCCGGGTCAGCTCCTACATACCATCCGCTTCTGGGATCTCTCATAGTATAAAACAATGTATCTCCGTTTTCTGAAATGGAGTACGGGACCATATCCGGATTGTATGGATCAGAGGAATCACGATACGGTCCAGCTTCATGGCGCCATTCAAACCAGTCCGGCCGCTTATCATCATCACTATCCTGCCAGCGGACACCTAAAAACCTATCCTGGACAAATTGTGTGGCCCGAACCGTGAAGAATGTTCTTGAAGTGACTGATTGGTTGTATTCCAAATAATGCCTGTAAGTGTCCTGAAACAACTCGGTCTGGCCATCATTCCAGAACATGAAACTAGGACTAAAAATCTTCTGGTGGTTTTCCACTTGCCAATACGAATAATTGACTCGAACCTTGTTATTGGGCTTGTACGTAAGCTTTCCAAAGATGTCCCACGTCTTCCTGAAACCAAATCCTCTGTATCCGCTTATCAGGTCCCATGGCTGCACCAAGTTTTCTTTGTTCTGGTTTATTATGGTTAAGTATTCCTGATAGTTGGAGCCGTCACTTTCAAGTGTAGGGGGCGCCTCATATACCTTCTCGTCAAATTTGTAAACTCGTGACGACGCATTATTCGTATATTGACCGGACATCCAAAATGTTAACTTTCCGCTAGTACCAAAAATGGGGCCACCTAATCCGAGCGAAACATCATCATAGCCTCTTAAGTCATCGTATTCAGACCCAATAGCTGCGCCCACGCTGCTAGTTTCATAGCGAAAACCATATTGAAATTTGTCTCTACCAGATTTTGTGTGGACATTAGAAACGGCTGACATGGCATCGCCGTATTCAGCATTAAATCCTCCCTGTTGCCAGTCCAATTCACGGATAGCCATTAGGTTAATTCGTGTTCCATTGCCGATCACATTGTATATTGGGTTTCGTAGATACATCCCATCCATCATATAGGCGATCTCACCAGAGCGTCCTCCCTGAACGTGAATTTCTTCCAATCCTTTTTCCTCATAATCGGGAATTCCATGGGTTTTGCTTTCCACTTTCACCACACCAGATTGGAGAGTATACACTTCACTCAGGTCCCGTATGGGTAGCGATTCGATGGCTTCACTGGAAACGGTGACCTTCCTTGATGTTTGTCCTTTTTCCACGAGAGGTTTTTCACCGTAAACTTCTACTTCTTCACCTTCAATGGTTTCCACCTCCAGCGTAAAGTTCAGCCATGTAGTTTGATCCATCATGACACTAACCTCTTTCATGTTGATGGTCTTGTATCCAATCATCATTACCTTTACGTCATAACTCCCTACCGGAAGGTTCAAAATGATGTAATTACCATTCTCATCTGTAATGGCTCCCATGGCCAGTTCCGGAACAAAAATTTGAGCGCCCGGCATGGGCATCCCATCAGCATCTTTTACTTCTCCACGGATTGTTCCATCGGTACCTGCAAATACGACACTAAAAAATAATATGGATGTTAAAATTCGCTTAATCATCTTCGAGGGATTTCCACTCTTTGCAAACCAGATGTTCTTGTAATCTTGAATGGATCACTCAATTCTGGCAGGGACTGAAGTTCATTCAGCTTCACACTATGGGCGCGCTTCATGAGGTTAGATAATTGCGCACCACCGTTTGATGTTGTAGAAAAATGCCCCAGCTCCCAGCGGGAGATACCTACCCACTGTTCCGATTGTGATGTGGGATATTCATTCCACCTGATCTCTAGCTCATCCTTTACGATACCATATCCTTCTACAAGCCAGGTAACATTCCTCTCACCAAACTCCACATCCGTCCCGATCATGACCTCTGTCAAAACGTTGGTCACTTTGAATGCATCTACAAAAGTAGTATCGGCACCGGGACAATCTGAAAAATCATCGGCAAGCCACAACGCATTCGCGTAGCATTCAACATCACCATCATCATTGATAAATCCTCTTACGCTCTTGGCGGGAACAGACACATCCTCAACTTCTACCTTAAAGGATCGTTCAACACGATATACGGCAACTTTAGTTGTATCATAGTAGGATGCTTCAACTTCCTCGCCCTCTCGGAGCAGGCCATTGGCGGTATAATAAACTACTTGGTCTTCAAAATCTTTTTTGAACCAGAACCCAGACTCAAGCTGTCCTTCTGACCAATAATAACCATAGGGTTTGAAAAAACTGGGTTTCACAAGTTTATAAATATGCTCATTTTCCTTAAAGAGTAAATAATCGTAATCATCTCCATCCGTATTATCATTCACCCATTCTGTTTTTACGATAAAGTAATCCTGCTCTCCATCCGTTTCTTTGATATGCCCAACGACCTGGTTAGTAAACAAGGTAACCACTGAATCTTTATTTACTACTGATACAGTTTTAAAATCATCAAAGTCAATGATCTCAATTATATTTTCATACGTTGTTCCCCACCTGCTTGTCAATGAATCTCCGGGCTCTACCGTAGATAAGACAGAGGATGTGTATTGATCTGCCCAGTGAACCAATAAACCATTTGGGATGGAATTCCATAAAAATAATTCATTACCATCCGGTACTTCGTCACCATCCAGATCGGTATATGATTCCTCAGCATCCAGGATACCGTTTCCAGTATCTACAAATGATTCACCTTCATCGTACGCACCATTTCCGTTGGCATCAGTAAAGTCTTCTTCACTATCCCAAGAGCCATTACAATTTCGATCCTGGTATGGTTCATTATTGCTGCGGGAGCCATCTCCATCTATATCATAAAATGGCTCATCCGGATCCCAAAATCCATTCCCGCCATCAGTGGATTCAGCATCATCCCAGGCTCCATTATCATTACAGTCAGCATTGATGCGAAACATGAGAGAATCGTTGTTCAATTGTTTTCGCTCAAAATTAAATGTGTGACTGAATTCCAATCGGTTCTCAGAAACATATTCATATGTCGTGTCAACCCATTCGCTCTGATCAATGTATAAGACTCCCTGATCTATCAAAGGGGTATCCACCACAGCACTGTAGGCCATAATATCCATGGTGTCCTTGTATGTCACACTTGTCGTGTCAAAGATCCAATCAGAATTATTTGGCTTGTAACGCTGTGCATCAACCTCTGCATCCGTATCCCATACCAATGTATTAATATTCTTAAACTGGGAAGATTGAATCAGTAATGATCCGCTCTCAATCACACCCAGGTTGGTTAACGAATCGATCTGTGTGCGTTGAGTATATTCCACTTCACCGGGATCAATTTCTACAAGGTATTCCGGAAAGCTCATGAGCTTGAGAATAGATGGCTCTTCCTGAAACAGGTTCAAATATTGTTCGTAGTCGAACGTGAAATAGCTGGATGTGAAACGGTAAAAATCAATATCCACATTTGTATCAAAGTCATAAAAATAATCCAAAATATGGCCCGTTTTTCCTCCAAGGTCGCCCTGGCTCAGTGTATTGGTCAGTTCCTGAACAAAATCTTCCTGCTTTTTCTCAGGTTCCTCGCACCCATTAAATAAAAATAGAATAAAATAAATCTTAAGAATTCTGCGTGTTTTCACGGTTTTCAATATAGTGATCTAATTATAAATAAAACGGTGCTACCAGAAATGATAACACCGTTTTTACGTTGATTATTATCCAGACCTTATTATTATTTCATTAAAACAAGTTTGCGGGTCACCGTCTTACCGTGCTGTGTCATTTTATAAAAATAGACACCGCTGGCCAGATCTCCGGCATGTAATTCGAAGGCATATTCACCAGGCTCCTTTGATTCATTTACAAGGGTCATGATCCGCTGGCCGATCAAATTATAAAGAGACAGTTTCACATTCCCGGCCCGTTCCACAGAGTAGTTAATGGATGTTGCAGGGTTGAATGGATTTGGATAGTTCTGCTCTAATGAGAATGATCCCGGCAGGGACACATTATCATCAATTCCCAACTGCAGTACCTCACCATACATGACAAACCAAAGGTTCTGCTGATATGCGGCCATGTTGGCCAGATCATCCAAATGATTCTGGGTGTAGTCGGGTTGGTTGTAGAGCATAAAACAATTGGAATCTGTAGCTGCAGGTGCAAGGTGAACATACATTTCATCTTCTTGCAGGCCACCGGTACTGGTAATATTCTCCGGTTCGCTCCAAGTGGCTCCACCATCTTCTGACTTTGAAAGAAAAATATCCCAGTTGAAACCAAGTTGCGATGTGTCACCTAACGCATGGTATCCCACCCACATTACATCATCACTGTGATTGCTAATCGCTCCTGTTCCAAATACATTAAAATAATTTCCGCCTCCGTTGCCATCAGCCATACCGGTATTCCCAAAAGTGGATGATAGTTCGGCAATCTGGGACGCCTGCCAACCGCCAGGATTGGAAGGGTCATCTGTCCAGAGATGATAAAGACCAACTCCATTCAGAGCAGTATATATATATCCGGACTGTTCAGACTCTACCACCAATGTTGTTATAATATGCAAAGTCCCACTTTCATCCACCAATACTTCATGGTCGTACAGTGGAAAAACTCCTGGAAGATCAGTGGGGGTCCATGTAGTATCACCAGTGGTATCATTGACAGAATAAAAAAGCACAGAGTCGGGCAAGAGTTCTGATTCAACGAATACTCTGTGCATGGTAGTGTCAGGGAGAAAATAATATTCAGTTCCGCTTGTTCCCGTAGTACTCCAAGTTAATCCATAGTCTTCGGTCTTTTTGATAATGTAATTATGTCTTTCAGATAGAGTTGAATCGGTTAAATATGCCGTACACATGGCATACCCGATTCCACTGCTGTTAATATCCATGGAGGTCTGTGAAGTTGTACCAGTATTAGCAGAGCCGCCCAGATCATCTTGATTGAACAATATTTCCGGCAACGAGTAGAACTGATAGTTTCCAGAAAAATTGATCGTAGACCGCATGACATAAGCTGACTTATCAGGAAAACTGGCGTCGGGTGATGCGCTCCATTGTGTCGATGAGATGACCATTGCTTTGTCTGTTCCATCATCCACCAAAACAGGTGAGTTTACCCACATGTCTCCGGGAGCATCCAGTGGATCTGTCCCATTGTACCACCCATAATTAATATCGATGGTTGGTTGAAAATATGAACCCGCAAACCATCCAAATTCATCATAGGTATACATGGGACGGCCACCATTATTCGTGGCGCTTCCCGTATAAAGAGTTGCCTCTGTCCATACGACGTATGGGTAGTCCTCATCAGCCACCGAACTGGGGTAACGGCCTTTTAGCGGACCATCTGTCACCTGCGTATTGGGACCCATGATCTCATCGTTTAAACCTGAGAAAATAGAAAAATTTTCACCATCAGATGATAATGCAGCCTTTATAAATCCACTGTTATTTGCAGAACTTGTATTCCCCTGCGCATCTGTGAACGGCTCCAGCACCCAGCCGCGATAACCAATATTTATACCCTTATTGGCCACAAATGAAACTGGGCTAGTGTGGGGCACGACCATTCCATAACCGTGTACGGATGAATCCAATTTCGTGGCTGTTACATTGGGGTTCTGTGCACCACGAAGCGCCCTACTCCTCTGTAATACCTTTGGAAGGGGCTGATTGGAGGATACCTGTGACTCATCAATGATCTTTGTATAAACGTTGGGCACTGCTTCAATCTGTTCTGAAGTGAGTACCTTCGCTGACAAAGACGTAAATACTGTAAAGCTTATTAAGATGAATAAACCTTTTTTCATAATATCTCCTTAGAAATTCAAATTAATCAAAAGTCCCTTGATAATAGTCGTGAAGTGTAGCGTAAATCAATGTGTTTTTCCAAGGATAAATAGCCAATAATTACACTAACTTTCACACTACTAAATGGATATACTACTAATGATAAAACGAATTCTGATAATATTTTACTCAATGAATCTTCTTTGGGCGATCGACGCTTTCCCTAGAGAGATTACCGTAGAGCAGCCTAATGGTTCAATGATTTCCTGTTTTGTCAGGGGTGATGAATGGGCCAACTGGCATGAAACCACTGACGGATGGAGCATAACAAAAAATGAGAATGGAACATGGGTTTATGCTGAAGGCGTGAATGGAGAGAAACTGATCCCAGGTAACAGAGTAGTGGGCCTAGACACACCTCCAGCCTTTATTGAAAAACACTTAAGGCCTGTTGCTATTCACAGGCCCGCATACCAATCCAATTTTTCACTGAATGCGGCAAGGACAGATACATTTAAAGTACCAGTGATCTATTTTCAATTTCCTGATATGTCGATTACCTATCAAATGTCCGAGATTGACAATATTTTCAATCAAGAAGGATACGGACATCCAGGGAATCCTGGATCAGGGAGCTTTAGAGAATTCTATGAAGAAATATCTTATAATCAATTTAGTCCACAATCTACAGTTATAGGAGTATTTACCGCTCCTCAAGAACATGACTATTATGGATCGGACGGAAACAACTACGGTACACGTGTAAGACAATTGGTGCGTGCAATGGTAGATTCTGCGGAGGCTGCAGGTATCGACTGGTCAGAGTTCGATAATGACGGTGATGGTAATGTGGACGGTGTTACATTGGTTCACGCAGGGCCTGGAGCAGAACAAGGTGACGGTTCCAATATTTGGTCCCACCGCTGGTCAATGGGAAATAATGCAGTTTACTATGATGGTGTATATATTAATGACTATAACATTAATCCTGAAGTTCAGAGTAATAATATTGTGGCTATCGGTGTTATAGCTCACGAATTTGGTCATGCCATTGGCCTCCCTGACCTATATGATACTGATTATACTTCAACAGGAGCTGGTAAACTATCATTGATGGGCAGCGGTGCATGGGGAACGACAGGAAACACACCTTGGTATCCCTCCGCCATGAATGCATGGTGCAAGGCAGAGATGAACTGGTCTAATGTTGTTGAACTTGACGCGGAACAGACCAACATTGAACTAGAGCAATCTTATACCAATAACACTATTTATCGCGTGGACAACCCCGAGGACAATAGTGAGTATTGGCTCATCGAGAATCGCCAGAAGAGAGGAACGGATAACCTTATGCCCGAGCCGGGATTGCTTTTCTGGCACATTGATACGGAAAAAACCAGTGGCTGGTCACCAAATAACGATGAACCCCATTACGGTGTGGGATTGGAACAGGCCGATGGATTATTCGAGCTTGAGAACAATGGCGGAAGCGATCGTGGGGATCCTTTCCCGGGACTGACCGGCAACAGAGAGTTTACTCATTGTTCTTCTCCCAGCACGGTCAGTTATTATGGTGAGGCATCCATGGTCGCTTTTACTAATATATCTGATGCTGATTCCATAATGTCCTTTGATCTTTCCTTTGATGATGTTGAAACGGGGACCATGAGCGGCATAGGATTTGGTGATGCATATGCCATCGGTTACTTATCTTTATCCATGACGAACAGTTCTGCTATTAGTGAATTATCATTCGAGCTGGACTTGTCGCCCAATATTCTCACAATTCAAGATATTGAATTGGCTGGACGGGCCACGGCCGACTCAATTATCATAAATGAAAACTTTATTGAACTGATCAACCCAACAATCACATCTGGAAGCGGGGAAATACTCATGCTAACGGTCTTTGCCAATACCGGCTCTGATGGCACAGTAAACGTAACAGCGGAAGATATCAATTCCAGCAATGAGAGTGGAGATATGGTTTGTTTTAACTTTGACGAGAGTTCCTATCTTATCAATGAGATCACCCAAAGTGTGGCGATAGATACGGCGACTGGTTTTCCCGGGGACGCCGTTTCAGTGCCGATTCATTTGACCAATTCTATTCCTATCAAAATGTTTATGATCACCATAGCTGATTCACCTGACAGGTTAACTCCTACATCAGAATTTTATACAGACATGAACAATAATGGACAATATGATGAAGGTGAAATGTTTGCTGATTTTAATGGTGACGGTGAATGGACAGATGTGGTTTCGGCGACTGAACGCACTGAAAACTGGGACCTCTCACATACAGTTTCTGATGTGAATATCATGGTCGCCGGACTTAACTCATTGGACTCTATTCCCATAGGCGAAGGCCCCATATTCAATATATTATATACTGTCAATCCCAATGCTAACGCAGGAAATGTAAGTATGATTCTGTCCAACGTTAATCTGACGGATATATTTGGAAATTATAACTTACAATACGAAGGCGCGAATGGTGTGTTTGTTGTCACCACTATGAGTACAGATGAAGGACAGGACCTTCCCAAGTCTTTTTCGATTTCAGACAACTACCCTAACCCTTTCAACCCGGTGACTCATGTGAATTTTGATGTTCCGGTGCAATCTGATGTGTCCTTCACGATCTATTCATTATTGGGACAGGAGGTCTTGTCTGTTTCGGCACCTTACCAGCCGGGCTCCTACCGGTTCACATGGAATGGACGGGATCAGATGGGTAATGAATTATCATCCGGCTTATATTTGCTGAAAATGGAAAGCAAAAATTTTCTTAAAACAAGGAAACTGGTATTTATGAAATAAACTACGCTGACTTACGTCTGCGTCGATACAGAGGACTCTTCTTCTTTTCGATCACATCTTCAGTGATTATGATCTTGTGAACACTGTTCATTTCGGGTATATGATACATGATATCCATCATGGATTTTTCTAATACAGAGCGAAGTCCCCGTGCACCGGCCTGGTGTTCGTAGGCCTTGGTGATGACTGCTTTCAAGGCATCCTCCCTAAATTCCAGTTCAATCCCTTCCATTCGAAATAATTTCTGGTACTGTTTCACCAGAGAGTTCTTTGGTGAGATCAATACCTCATGCAATTCATGTTCTGTTAGGGAGTCCAGAGTCGTTACCACAGGAAGCCGTCCAATAAGTTCCGGAATATAACCAAATTCAATCAGGTCCTGGGGCTTGATCTGGGACAAGATTCCGCTAACGTCTGCCTTACGACGTTTTTTGCTTCCTCGAAATCCAATCTCAGCTTTTCCCACACGGCGGGAAATAATCTCTTCCAGACCTTCAAAGGAACCACCGCAAATAAATAAAATATTTTTTGTATTCACCGGGATCAAACTCTGTTCAGGATGCTTCCTGCCACCTTTGGGTGGAACATTTGCGATAGTGCCTTCTAGAATTTTCAAAATAGCTTGCTGAACTCCTTCTCCAGATACATCCCGGGTAATGGAACTGCTTGGAGACTTCCGTCCAATCTTGTCGATCTCATCAATGTATACAATCCCCTGCTCCGCTGAATTGATGCTATAATTGGCTACCTGAAGCAGCCTCACCAGAATATTTTCCACATCCTCCCCTACATAGCCGGCTTCTGTTAGTGAAGTAGCATCTGCTATGGCAAAAGGGACTGACAGGTATCGTGCCAAGGTCTGGGCAATAAGCGTCTTCCCTGTTCCAGTGGGACCGATCATGAGAATATTACTTTTCTCCAGTTCCACGCCGTCATCCACATCGTTGTAAAAAATTCGCTTGTAATGGTTATGAACCGCTACCGCTACGGCTTTTTTCGTTTCCTCATGTCCCACCACATATTGATCCAAATACTTTTTGATCTCGGATGGGCGGGGAAGCGCTTTGTGCTGGGGTTCCGCTTCCACGGATTCAGGGATCGGGTCAGGCGTAAATTCAGATTGTCTGGCCGGATCGGATTTCATTTTATTTCCGGACAGTAAGGAGCGAGTCTATAATGCCATAAGTTTTGGCCTCATCAGAGCTCATAAAATAATTGCGGTCGGTGTCTTTTTCTATCTTGGTGATCTTCTGGCCGGTGTTTTTGGCCAAGATTTTGTTCAATTTGCTTTTCAATCGAATGATCTCATCGGCCTGAATCTTGATGTCTGTGGCCTGGCCCTCTGCTCCACCCAGAGGCTGGTGTATCATAATCCGTGAATTGGGAAGCGCGGAACGTTTTCCTTTTTTTCCACCGGCAAGTAAAAATGCTCCCATGCTGGAAGCCTGCCCCATACAGATTGTAGATATATCGGGCTTGATGTAGTTCATCGTATCATAGATGGCCATGCCGGCAGTGATATAACCGCCGGGAGAATTGATGTATAAATAGATGTCCTTCTCCGAGTCTTCCGCTTCCAGAAACAGCAATTGAGCAATAATCAGTGATGAAACAGTATCATCAATTGGGGTGCCCAAAAAGACGATCCTTTCCTTCAGCAGGCGTGAATAGATATCATATGCCCGCTCGGTCCGCCCTGACTGTTCCACCACCATAGGTACAAGCTGGGTAATTTCGTTCTTTTTAGTGCTCATGTTTGTGTTCTTCCTGTTGGCGGAGATCTTTGGTCTTGACATCCACCTCTTTTATTTTAGCAAATTGCTGGAGGTAATCTAATATCTTCTTTTCCATTAAATCATCCTCAATTCTTGTCCGGTTACTGGGCTTCTTATAATACTTTTGAATCTCATTGGCATGATCCGGTGAACGTTCCACCAGTGTATCAATTTCAGTCTGGACCTCCTCCATTGTAACCTCCAGTGCATTTGTCTTGATAAGCGCCTTTCTCACTAAAAACCATTTCATGTTGCGTTCCGCAACCGCTCGATAGGTTTCCCGGACCTTGTCCTCATCCAGATCCTCTGCCCCCGGCTGACCAGACTGCTTCATATCCTCAATCATATGGTCCAGATACGATTCCACCATTGAAGGTGGAAATTCGGGATTCACCTTTTCTATCAACGAATCTGAAAGCTGACGCTCAAATGCTTCCTTGCTCCGATGTTCATAATTATCCTTGATCCGTATCTCCACATTGGCCCGGAGCTCATCTTGCGTTTTAGCTTCCGGGTCCACTTTTTGGATGAATTCCTCATTAATGTCCGGCAGTACTTCCTTTTCCACATTAATGACATTCACCTCATATTCAGATTTTTCACCCTGCTCATTTTCTGTTAAATGCATTCGGATCGTGTCGTTCGGCTTAGCTCCCTTTAGCTTGTCAAGATTCTCATCCTTGATAACACCTCCACCAACTTTCAAGTACTGTTTTTCAAGTTTTTTGCCAATAATAGGAACACCAGTCGTATCCAGTTTTTGGAGGTCCGCTAACACAAAATGTCCTTCTTCAGCGCCAGTCTCCACTGTCTGCATTGTAGAGTGATTACGGCGTAGATCCCGGATCACATTCTCTACATCCTCATGGTCATGAATATAATTCGTTCTCTGAACCTTAAACGCTCGTTTCCGCAGCTTGGGTAGTTTTACCTCTGGCTCGATCTCGAACTTGGCGGTGAAAGACATATCTCCTTCATAATGAAAATCCACTTTTTCAACTTCCGCCTTGTTAACGGGTAACAAGCTTTCTTCTTTAAGGGCCAATAAATAAAATTTATTTAAAGCATTTTCAACAAAATCTGCTTCCATGGCCGGCTGGTAATGTTTCAATAATACTTTTACTGGTACCTTCCCCGGCCGAAAACCCTGGAGCTTCACTTTTTTACTAAAATTTTTTGCATTCTTGTTGAAGTCATCTTCCAGTTCTGTCCAAGGAACATTCACGGACATTTCCCGGGAGTAGGCGTTGACCTCAGTCACATTTATTTTCACAATTTCCTCTTAGAAAAACGGGTGTGAATATAGGCTGGTTGGAGGGTAAATCTTTACGGAAATTGCTGATGAAAATTATTAACTGAATCTTATAAAGCCATCACACCGTAGTAAAGAAGGTACATCCCTAACATTTGGACAACGTGGTAAATATCATTGTTGTTGAAATCTTTGTGGAATGAAAATCCGCTCTGCTGGATTCCAGCGCCCACGAACCCTACGATAATACTGACAATAATCCATAACGCTCCCTCATTCTTGTTAGTCATATACGAAACGGTCATCATCAACAGCATGAGGACCATTCCTGGGACATAAAAAAGAATCACAGTTTTGAAATTATCATTCTTGAATATGGCTACCAAGAAGAGGATAAACACAATGAACGGAAGCCAATGCATCCAGCTTGGCTCTAGCAAAATGTGATATAATCCACCCAAAAGCATGAAGACGGTGGTAAGTCCAATACACGCTAGAGTCGTTCTCCAAAAGAACTGATGGGTTTGCTGAGAAATATCCGGACCGAACCCGTGGGTTAAGGCGCCAAACAGTCCCGCTAATCCCATAAAGAGAAAGGTGCAGGCAAAATAAAAATGGATAGATGTACTGTACATTGTATAATGAGCATAGATACCGCAGGCAAAATAAAGACCAAGGCCAAAGATTATGAGGTCTGTTAGTGTTGTAGTAGGCTCGTGAACTTTATTCACCAGGGCCGCATACCCGTTTGATGGTATGGTAAATGACCCGTGTCCCCATCATCAAATTGTCCACCGATATACTTTCATCGATCCCGTGGATGGATTGGACATCCTTTTCTGTTACCATGATGGGAACCAGTCCATAGCAGTCCACACCCTTTGCCTGAAAGAATTGGGAATCAGTCCCGCCAATGGTCATAAATGGCATGACCAGGGCATCAGGATTTTCCCTGTTAAGCTCATCAGACATGACATTGAACAGGTCCGTGTCCCAGCTGGAAACATATTTATTCCGGGGGATGCGCTTGGGAATGAACTGCACCCTACTATCATTCACCACAAATTTCAGGTCTTCCAAAAAATCTTCTGGTTCTACATGTGGCAGCAGGCGAATGTCCAGCGTGGCAGATGCTTTCTCCGGAATGATATTTGTCTTATATCCGGACGTTAGCATGGTGAGAGAAATAGTGTTTCTCAGCATGGCGTTTGTAGATGTACTGGATTCAGCTATAGAACCACCCGCCAGAAATTTTACTAGACCGTTATCTAAATTTCCCATGATGAATCCCTGCCCTCCGCCGATCTTTTCACCCATTAGATCCATCATTTCATCGATTACAGGGTTAATCTCGATGGGTGTATTCCAATTGACGATCTGTTCCAGTGCCTTCACCAGGATTTCATTAGGGTGGTCTTTATAGGGCCGCGAACCGTGCCCCGATTCGCCGTAGACCTCTACCTCTACCCAAAATGATTTTTTCTGTGCAACAGCAATGGCAAAGGCGCTCAACCCCGGGAAAGAATCTTCGCTTCCTATTCCTCCTTCATCCCAGACCCACTGTGGGTCCAGTTTGTCCCAATGGTTCTCGATCATCCATGAGACTCCCAGTGGACCTAATATCTCTTCATCTGCTACTGCCAAAAACTTAATGCTACGCTCCGGCCGCCATCCCTGCCGATGAAGTTGGATCATGGCCATCATTTCCATGATGCCCATTCCTTTCATATCAATGGCGCCTCTGCCATAGATCACTCCGTCACGTAAATCTCCATCAAACGGTTTTTCCGACCAGAAAACATCATCTACCGGAACCACATCAATGTGATTGATCATAAGCAAAGGTTTTAGTTCTGGATTTAATCCCGGAAGTTCTGCCAAAACGTGCATCCGTCGGGGATCCTCTGGAACGGTAAATGTTTCATAAGGGATCCCTTCCTTTTCAAAAATGTTTGTCAGCCAATAAGCACCTTCTCGAACATCGCCAGGGGGGTTACTAGTGTCTATCCGCAAATACTGCTGCAGAAGATCCACAGTCTCAAGTCGAATCTTTTCCCAATTCGGTTCCGGGTGAATCAGAGAAATTGTAAAAATTATAATTGCAATCTTTTTCATTGAGTTTCCTAAAGTAAAATAGAAATTTAATATAAGAAACGGTTCACTTACCCAAGCTAATAGGGCAAATGAGCTGAGCGGGCATTTATTGTTTATAGTTATTAAAGGTCGAGAATAATGTTCAAAATCTGTATGATATCAAAAAATGTAACATCACCATCCTCATTAAGATCTGCTGCGAATTGTACACATGGTTGTGGTTCCTCTTCATTTAATATAATGTCCACCGTTAATAGCACATCAAGAATATCAATCTGGCCATCTATATTTAGATCGCCATTTGTCCATGTTTCTGAACAACTGATCTGCGTCAGCATGGCGGGCACTTTCATGGCAATGCAATGGATGGCGCCATTGGCCGGTATAATATCATTACAGTCATATCCAATGATCTCATAGCCAGGCATAAGCTGTTCGTACTGTTCCAGAGTAGCCTCATCAGTAGAAAATCCATAGATGGGAACAAAGACCTTATTATTGACAATAAGTGAATTGATGTAGGTATAGGTAATCCCTCCGCTGTAGGGGGGCATGAGCATCCGCTCTACTGTATATGGCCTGCCGTTACCATTGGTTTCACCCTCAATCTGGGTAGCCACATCATTACAAATGTTATAGTTGTTTCCCGCACCCGACGATGGTGAAGCATATTCACCCACAATGACAGTAGTATCATTGATCACCTTCACAAACATATCAATATGCCCGGTTCCATCATATTGTAAATGGTCAGTAATAATGACCTTGTCGACACCAAAATAATCATCAAAATATTCTTCCAAAGCTTCAACTGTCAGGGTAGGGTCAAATCCCTGACTATCATCAAATATCACATTCGAAACAAAGACCTGCCCTGTACCATCCAGAAGCATATTCCCCCCTGCTTCAACGAGGCCTAGTCCATAATAATCGATTCCCCAAAGGTTGGCCAGGTTTTCCGGATAATAATCATCCTGTGGACGAGGACGATTATATACCAGGTCCAGAACGGCTCGAGTTCCATCTGGCTGGTAGATCCACCATGGTCCATAATCCCGCATCCAAACAGAATTAGTAGCAATCTGTTGAAAAACAACATGATCCATATTCACACCAGCGTTGGACAGAGTACTTGTAACAGATGTAATCTCATTGGCATTATCGCAAACTACCCAGGCCGTGTCGTTCTCTGCCGTTTCCTTAATCAGGTCCGTTAGAAGGTCATAATAACTTTCCCATGCATAAATGATACCAGCTACAGAGTCAAATTCTGCTGGAGCATAGACCACACTGTCGGGTGGATCTGAGATGGATCTGTTCATCCCAATCTCATCGAGGCGGGTTCGCTCTTCATCAGTCAAGCTTCTGGGTAATGGATCCTGCCCAAGGGCAGTTGATACAATAATTATGAGTGAAATCAGATTTCTCATGTTTTCAAATTTATTACGGTTAATATCAATCCCCACCTTAAATGAATCTTTTTTCATACCCAAAGTATTTATCTAGCTTTGTTTCCCATTCGTGGGCCTCATCATACTTCCCACGCTTGTTCATACCATTGATGATAATCTTACATTTTTGAATGATCATTTCTATTGTTAAGATAAAATTTTCTTGATCCAAATCATTAGTATCAATCATTTTTTCCAGTGCCAATATCCTAAATCGGTCCATGCCCCAATGTTTGCGCGAGAGTTGATCTTCGTGTCCGCCATATTTTATGATCAAAGGATCATTAACAAACATTATAGGATATTTTGAACAAATTCTTAACCATAGATCATAATCTTCACAAACCTCCATCGTTTCATCAAAATTCCCTACATCATCAAAAACAGTTTTATGAATTATAACTGATGATGGAGAGATCACACACATGGGTAAACATTTTTCATAGATCGATCCGCCGTACTTTTGGTGTTTTTTCATTGGGTTCACCCGTATTCCATTACGGATCCAGATCTCTTCAGTGTGACAGATCAGTTTATTTTCATTGCAAATCGTTGTCCATTGTTTTTCCAGTTTTTCCGGAAGCCATTCGTCATCTGAATCAAGGAATGTAACCCACTCAACTGAGGACCGTTCGATCCCGATATTACGTGCAGAACTGACACCATTATTTCTTTGCTCAATAATATTGATGTCAGGGTATTGATCTAAAACATTTAGAGTATTATCAGTGGAACCATCGTCCACCACAATAATCTCTTTTGGAGGAAGGGATTGATTTAATACCGATTCTATAGCCCGGGGCAATAAATGAGCCCGGTTATACGTAGGTATAATGACAGAAATTTCAGGGTTTATTGGTCTCACAATAAATACACTTTTTGCCAGCCTGAATGTGAAAGCCACATTCAGGACAGTCCCATTCTTCCATGTCCAGATCAGTGTAAGTATCTTCTCTTCTATTTTTTCCTGTTACATAAACAAGAGCACCAATCACAAACGTGAAAATGAGAAATGTGAAAAATAGATATAATCCCATAATACTAAATCAATTGCATAATGAAAATAACCAAATTCAAAAAATGAACTGTATAACAAATTCTACAATGCTTATTGATCTTCCATAGTCCGTAGATCAAATATACTGCAACAAATAGCGTGATGACCCCGAATGATAGAGGTACTGTTTTTGAGATCATTTCATTTCCAACCAAAAACAATAGCGCTGCATATAATACCATGAGGGGAGCTCCCAATGCTGCATTCGGAAGGTTAAAATGACGTCCATAAGGTGTATCTATGACGTTGGAGCAATTATCAGATGTCATTCTTAAGACAGGGGGCATCCACCATTGTTTATAAAACATTTTCCCCTGATACACAGAATAGAAATAAAATGAGAGAGCCCCACCGACCAAGGCCAGCAGGGCTCCTAAATAATAAAATGTCTCAGGCATTTTACTGACGAAGTCTGTAACAGCAGCCTTCCATGGTATTCAAAAATTTATCTACCTGTGTGGACGTAAAGAATAATTCATCCATTGGCTCAAATGTATCCACATCATACATCAATTCATCATAATCTCGAAGAAAATTGGATTCCAGTTTTCTCACCATATCCAGCATTACTTGCTTTGGGACGCCTTTACTTCTAAGGAAGTTCACCTGAATATTCAATGTACCTTCACTCGTCATGTGAAATAAAGGTAATACGCCAAAATCTGAATTACATCTGAAGGTAAGCGTACCATGATCGGTCCCTCTTCCCCAGGATAGTTCATCAGCGTGTTGTTCGCTGAAACCGATAATTGCATTGCCAATCTTTGCTACTTCACGGCTACAGTTTTCCGTCATATGGTTAACGAAACGGTTTTTATCCCATTTTGACATGTATTTATTTACCTCGAATAAAATTTGAATAAACAGCTAAATATGCTGTGATAAATTTAAGACGATTTCATTACAAGAGAATAACCAAAATCAGGAAAAATCATTGGCAAGAGATTCTTGTGTTTTTCCTGCAAGTTTTACTTTAAAGTTATAATCCTTGTATTGAATATGTAAATAAATTGATTGTGATAAATTATTAAAATCAGTTAACTGATCATCTGTAAAATTAAATTGGATATAGTGTACCGAGCTTATCCTGTCAAATTCTTCACGACCATCTTCAAATTGTGCATATATTTTTTGATCTCCATAATCAAACCATAAATATTTACCAGTTGTAAGACCGATAAACTTATTTAGTATGGGACGAATTTGCGATTCTACAGTGACTTCTATAAATAAGGTTGCACTGAGTCCGCCTTGCAGCGACAAGATCGAATTATAAACATCTATTTCTGCTTGAATTTCATCATCATGAACCAAACGTTCAGCACGCATCATTTCCTGTATTTGAAAAATTAATGTTCTGCGGTTTTCAAATGTTAAGGTAACATTTGGCCCTAATGATATTCGGCGATTTATTTTATAATCAATTAAATCTTTTCGATATTCACTTCTTATTTTTTCGTATTCGATGATATCCATCAAATCGTCTAATACAATTGGTTTCATATTCTCCAACTAATTTTTGTTAAGGCCATACGCTTTAAATAATTCTAGAATCGGGTGACTGGCTATCATGGTACCTTTGCTTGCTTGTTTGAGTTGGTGACTGGCTAATGAGCAGTCAGAGCATACTGTATCGGCTTTACGCTGATTAATATCATTCACACATCTTTCAGCAACTTTTATTGATTCATCAAAATTTTCTGTTTTCATTCCCCAACCGCCATCCATACCACTGCATCTATTAATTAGATTAATTTTTGTATCTGGAACCAATTTTAAAATATCCCGTCCTTTAAACCCTATTTGTTGAGCTTTGAGATGACAGCTAACATGATAATTCACATTGCCAATCGAATTATTAAAGTCAACTTTTAGCTTTCCTTTTTTATTCATATATACAAGATATTCAGAAATATCATAAGTATTTTCTGAAATCAATTTAATTTTTTCATCTAAACCTATATAATCAGGATATTCTTTTTTAAGCGTAAGGCTGCAGGTAGGAGGACCGGTTACAATTATTTTATACCCATCGGATACCCATTTATAAAACTCGTTAATGTTGGGTTCGGCCTGTTTTTGAAATCCATCGAAATCACCAGGGCTCAAATAAGGCGCTCCACAGCACTGCTGGGAAGGGTATTCACATTCTATTTCGTTATGTTCCAAAATTGCCACTGCTGCTTTCCCCAATTCAACATCATGTGCATTAGTATAACAGGTTCCAAAAATGACGACCTTATCAACCGGATTGATAATTTCAGATTGATGACTTTTAAACCATTTGCTAAATGTGTTAATATAAAATTTTGGTAAAATTCTTTTGTGGTGAATTCCAACCACTTTTTGCATTAATAGTCGAACAAAACCAATCCTATTTACGGTATTAATAATTGGTCCGAACAGGGAACCTAGCTTTCCTGCAAAATCGGTATTAGCTAAAAAAGAATCATTTCGCTTTATTCCCCTTTCCTTTGTCCTTATTGCCTGTGCCCTCGTCATTAACTTTGGGAAGTCCAATTGAAATTCGTGTTCTTTCCCCGGCGTGTAAGGGCAAACAGGGTCACAGAGTTTGCACTGATAACATAGGTCCACTACCTCCCAACGCTTTGCATCAGATAGGTCAGAAATTTCACCACGAAACTCCACTTCTGGACTTGCTTCTACCGCATGCTCTCCTTCAGGTAAGTTCATATATTCGTCTTTTACTTTTAAGACTTCAACTAGACCTTGATCTACTGCCTCATTCCTTTTTGTATCTCCAGCTTCATCTACAGAATTGAATAGCGATGGGAAGGACGGACATAAATTGAAGCAGAGTCGACATCCAATACATATATCATAAATTCGATCCATTTCCTCACGTAATGAATCAGTGTCCCAGTATTGAGGTTTTTTTATATCATAAACTGTATTTGTTGTATCGGAATGGTTCAGCATGTGGAATACGATGCGAATCCCGGGCTCAGTGACCCGGGACCCACATTTTTTAGTTATAGTGTATCTAGAGTTTCCTGGAATCTGCCTGCATGAGATTTTTCTGCTCTTGCAAGAGTTTCAAACCACTCTGCAATTTCGTCAAATCCTTCATCACGAGCAGTTTTGGCAAACCCCGGGTACATTTCTGTATACTCGTAAGTTTCACCAGCTACAGCTGCTTTCAGATTTTTTTCAGTATCCCCGATCTCTAAACCTGTACCTGGGTCACCTCCACCCTGCTTCTCTAGAAACTCAATATGACCGAATGCATGGCCAGTTTCACCATCAGCGGTATTCTTAAAAACGCCTGCTGCATCTGGATAGCCTTCGATATCAGCCTGTCTGGCAAAATATAGGTAACGGCGGTTTGCTTGTGATTCACCAGCAAAGGCTGCTTTCAGGTTTTCAAGAGTTTTTGTTCCATCTAATGACATTTGATTCTCCTTATTTATTATTTAGTTAATTAATGGTTTTGACAAATACCCTCAACTGTAAGTGAAATTTGTTTCACATCAAAATTGAAAAGATTTTGCGTTTTTTTATCCAAGTCTTTTGGCAATATATCTACATCATAAACGCTATTACATCTTGTGCATAACAAATGATCATGACGTGAAATATTACCATCATATTTCATCACACCCCCATCATTTAATACGCGTATATCACCATTTTCTACTAACTGGTTCAGATTCCTGTAAACAGTCCCTCTACTGATATTAGATATTTTTTTTCGGGCTCTTGTTAAAATCCAATCAGCAGATGGGTGAGAGTGAGTGGATTTAACAATTTGTAAGATAAGTGTTCGTTGTTTGGAATATCGCATATTTAAGGAATCAAATTTAACCCTTATCAGGAATCATTACTATTTATTTATCAAAATATTTTTCTCATTTATGTAAAAAAGTGAGTAATTTTTATCGGTTATTTAATTAATTAAAAAGGAATTTATTATGGCAGATTTTACATGTGATCATTGCGGTATGGGTGTTACAGGCCTTACCTGCGTGAAATGTGGCGATGAACTTGTCCATGATCATATTACTAAAGATGATGGCACTCAGGTTGGTATAGCAAAATGTCCCAATGGGCATGGCAAAATCAAATCTCCTATGTGCTGCGGGCATGATATGGCGTGTAATACAGAAAGCTCAACACTTTCTTAAACCACTTTTTATTTAAAAATATGGAAACCCCACTTTCGTGGGGTTTTTTTATTTGTATTTTAAATATGCTCGAAAGATAACACTACCGATCACCAGAAAGCCACCCCATACAGCCCAGGGGCCCAGTGCCTCACCAATGATCAAGTAAACCAATACCGGATTGATAATCGGTTCTATTGTTGGATAGATCATTGCATCCAGAGCTGTAACATATTTTATTGCAATAGAAAATAAGATATAAGGTAGTCCAAGCTGTAACACACCTAACACTGTTATCCTGATCCAGGGCTCTAGTTCGAAAGTCACCGAAGTCAGGATACTGGGCAATCCTATCAGTAGAGTAAGCAGGTTTCCCAATAAAATTGATTCACCCGGCGAATCATTTTTTTGCTTTCGGAGAAAAATAGTAAATAAGGCAAAAGATATCCCTGCAAAAACTGCGCACACATTACCCAAATAACCTTTGGGAGTTAGTTCATCCATAAAAAATAAAACCAATCCCGTAAACATAATAAGAATAGTGATCCAATCTATTTTTGTTGACCTTTCACCCAAAAAATAATAGCTCATAATCCCAACATATATGGGTGCCGTATATTGTAACAGTATGGCATTACCGGCAGTTGTCAACTTATTTGCAATCACAAACAAAGTCACAGTTGCAGCATACATGACCGAAGCTCCGATCTGGTATTTTGTCCAGGTAAACTTCGGTCGTTTTAAATATGATAAAATGACCAGTCCTGCAATCCCGCTGCGTAAACCAGCGATGGCCATCGGCGGCCAGGGAATCGTTTTAATCAACACACCAGCAATACTCCAAAGGAGACCTGCCATAATCAACAAGACAATAGAATTTTTATGTGTCACAGTCTAGTCACCAATGTTCCTTGGTACCGATAAATATAAAATAGTTCCACATAAAACAGCCAGTCCGCCCTTCCACCATCCACCTGCATCTGATAGAACGCCAGCTTCCTGGAGCCAAGAAAGCAGCGCAAACATTATACCGAAAGATGAAATGAATAACCAGAATGGTTTTAGAAATTTCTTCATGTATTTGTATTGATAATTGTAATATTTTTTTTAATTTCTATCAGGGAAGTATAGAAATATTTTACCCAAAAAGATTTAAAAAGCTATAGCAAGATAAAGTTTAGATTTGCCCTATAAAAACACCCTCCAACAAAAAACCCTGCTTCGGCAGGGTTTTTTGTTATTCTGTGTTTTTAATCTTTATTTAAAAGCCTTTTACCTTGGCAGATTTTTTATAAATCTGAAAAACAATATGCCATCCTATAGCTACAACTATCATTAGCACCATCCAATTAGTGGATGCTGTTATTCCAAATTGACCGCCGGACAATGCTGTTGTATGCTCATTGATCATGGTCCAGATCAATGGAACGGACATATAGGTATTGTGTTTAGATCGTAATCCGGCTAGTGCTACGAGATCTCCATCCGGTGCATCTCCATTTTTTATTGCAGTAATTATCTTTTGTTGGGCCGGCCATATTCTAAACCATACATTGAACGCCATATTAGTACCAAATAATGCTCCCAGGTGAATATTGAAAGAACGGTAACTAAATCCAGCACATTCTTTCATACTATAAACGATCGCTCCTACCAATACAAAACTGATGATTGTCACCAGTCGGACATTAGTGGCAAGACCACTCTTATATAATGCATCATAAGCAAATACACCTAAAAAGGTGACCGCGATCATCACGAATGCCCATGTATTCCATCCAGTATCTGGGTCATCAAAAGCAAGACCTCCATGATAGAAAAGAATCATCAATAATACAACACCGGTAATCCATGTCCATGCTGCGCCCCATCGGAAAAAGTAAAGTGCGCGGGGCATTAATTCAGGAACTACTTTCTTTTTGGTATCTCCATCCATGGTGGCAGCAAAGTGCCCATTGACCCAATTAAAGAAATAGAGTAGGCCAATCCATAAAACACCTGCGATGATATGCAGCCACTTGAAAATAGGATGTATCAGATCCATGTTTATCTCCTAATTATTCTAAAAAATATTATTTAAAATTACGCTAATTGTCCATTTCAATCTAAATGAATTAGATACCCCTTAATTCGAATGAATGAGCTACCCGATCAATAGCGACACCAAAAGCGGCCAAACGCAGTGATGTTTTCTTCTCATCGCAAAATGAACTGACTTCATTAAAAGCTCTCACCATACGTTTTTCCAGCTTTTCATTCACCTCATCTTCATCCCACTGAAACTGTTGGAGATTCTGTACCCATTCAAAATAGGAAACAGTTACGCCGCCTGCATTTGTTAAAATATCTGGTACCACGTGTATCTTTTTATCATATAAAATTTCAGATGCAGGCGGTGTTATGGGTCCATTAGCTGCTTCAATAACAATTTTACATTTTAATTGATCAGCATTCATTTTATGGATCACCCCTCCCAGTGCGGCAGGAATGAGAAAATCACATTCTAGGCCCAGTAATTCTTCATTGCTCAATGTTTTACCTTGTCCACAATCTTTTACAGCCCGATTGTCATAATTGTACTTAAACAATGATGGTACATCAAAACCATCTGGCTCATGTAACCCTCCATGCACATCACTAACTGCAATAATTTTACAACCCATCTCTGAGAGGAATTTACCTGTATAAGATCCGACATTACCAAATCCCTGTATTACAACAGACGCTCCTTCTAAATCTATATTATAGCGTTTTGCAGTTTCACGAGTAATAATAGCGGTACCCTTACCGGTAGCAGCTTCCCTGCCTAGAGAACCGCCAAGGTTTATTGGCTTTCCGGTTACTATTCCAGGCGTGTGCCCATGAAGCTGTCCATATTCATCCACAAACCAAGCCATGATCTGCGCATTTGTATTTACATCAGGAGCAGGTATATCCTTATTTACCCCAATGATCGGATCTATAGCTCTAAAAAATCTCCGTGACAAACGCTCCAATTCTCGCTCACTCAATTCATGTGGATTAACTGTTATGCCACCTTTGCCACCACCGTAAGGGATATCAACTAATGCTGTTTTCCATGTCATGAGTGATGCTAATGATCGTACTTCGTCAATGTCTACTTCATGGTGATACCGAATCCCTCCTTTAAAGGGTCCTCGAGAATTATTATGCTGTACACGATAACCCCGAAAACTATGAATAGAGCCATCATCCTTACGCAATGGAACTTCTACCATTAATTCGCGGTCTGGCATTTTTAATGAATCACGAATATCATCGTTTAATCCAATGAGCTTTGCTGCACGATCAAATTGATCATCTGCTGCTTTCCGATTATTGACTTTTACACTCATTTTTTACTCCTGGTTATTTTACTATTAATGTCGGACAATTACAAATTTCACAGACATTAAGCGGCTTACTCCCTTTAAAAAATTTAGTTAGGGGACTCTTTGTCGAGATACCCATTACAACTATATGGTCATCCTTTGCTGTGTTATTCATGACCTCTAAAAAATCTCCGAACACCAAATTCACTTTATAATTTACACCAGATCTACGTAAAAATTTGTCCGCCCATTTTGAGGCTTTCTTATAATTGTCTCTGAATTCTTTGGAGTCCGATGTGGTCATTGCATTCACATCCAGGTCAAAAGCGTCAGCTACTCTTATACCATACTTCAATGCTTTTTTGGTATTGGGCGCATCATTAACGGCAAGAAGCAGTTTATAATTGCGCTCTCTATCATAGTTTTTGACAACAAAAATAGAACTGTCAATATATTGTATTAAGTCATGGATCATTCGTCGCTTTTTACTGGCTCCAATAATAGTTACATCTATATCATTACGCTTTACTTCTTCACGTATTTGTTGGATAATATCCCCATTTCTTAAGATTAAACCTACTTCTTGAGTTACTATTCCTTCCAGATGCACTTCACAACGATCATCATCAGTTTGGACAAGTTTATCTGTATTGAAATCGACAGTTTCCGAATCAGAGTGAATATACTTATTCGATACCAAATACTCGTAGGCCCATTGAAGCACATCTACACCTTTTCGATCTAACTCCCAATTATCCAGGTTTTCCTGGGCGAGCAATACTTCAGATTTGCTAAAAGCACTGATATTTTCACCTACATAAACGATGTCCACGGCCGCATTGAATGCCTTGGCAACACGCATACCTAATTCAAGAGTAGGTCCTGAAAAGTCCTTACTTCCAATTGCAATCAGAAATTTCATGATAAATATGGCCAGTACAGGTTTGAAACCAAAAACAGAAGAAAGATAGAAATGACAAATAGCTTCCAACCTGCTTTAAGGTAATCAC
>CAZECA010000010.1:0-46138 GCA_964510385.1 uncultured bacterium | reverse complement strand
AGTTTCACTAGGAATCGAACATGCCCGTGAAAATAATATTCCACTGATCATTGTATGTGCTTCTGGTGGAGCAAGAATGCAGGAAGGCGCCTACTCTCTAATGCAGCTTGCAAAGATCAGTTCTCGACTGGCCCGTTTTTCTGAAAGTGGTGGTCTTTATATACCTATTTTAACAGACCCAACAACAGGAGGTGTAACGGCAAGTTATGGCATGTTGGGCGATATTATTTTGGCAGAACCTGGAGCGTTGATTGGCTTTGCTGGGCCTAGGGTGATCAAGCAGACCATTGGACAAGATCTGCCGGATGGATTCCAGCGCGCTGAATTTCTTCTTGAAAAAGGATTCGTAGATCATATAGTTCCCCGAGAAGAAATGAAATCAACTCTGACAAATCTAGTTAACATTTTAAATTGAAATCACCCATGATCCTTGTAACAAATGATGATGGTATCTTTGCACCGGGGATCAAATCCCTCTGGAAGGCCATGACAGAGATAGGTAATGTGACTGTGGTCGCTCCCGAAAATGAAATGTCGGCTGTTGGTCACGCTATAACATTGTCAGATCCATTACGGGTCGATAAAATTGGTCGTAGTGACGGCTTTTCTGGTTATGCTGTCGGCGGTACCCCTGCCGATTGTGTTAAGATTGGTGTCCAATCTATTTTGAATGAACCGCCTGATGTTATTGTCTCCGGGATTAATCTGGGTGAAAATACAGGAACAAGCATTATCTATTCAGGGACTGTTTCAGCTGCCACTGAGGGGACTATGCTTAACATACCGTCTGTCGCAGTCAGTCTTTGTACGAACAGTAACCCTGATTTTTCAGGTGCTATGAATGCGGCAAAAATAGTCGTTCAAAAAGTACTGGAAAATGGGTTACCAAAAAAAACATTATTGAATGTAAATGTACCTGCAATTGATTCACAGGAGATAAAAGGTATTCGGGTTACCGAACAAGGGAATGTAACCTACCGCGACACATTTGAACGAAGAGAAGATCCCCGTGGAAAAATCTATTAATGGATGACAGGAGAAATACTGGATCCTGACACAGAAATTGAAAAGGATCATAAAGCAGTGACAGAAGGATATGTCAGTGTGACACCGATTCATTATCGATTGACCAATCATGCATTTATTGATGAACTGAAAAGCTGGGAAATTTATGGCTGACATTCATCATGGAGGCGTAGTTATCCTTGACTTTGGATCTCAGTATACTCAATTGATCGCCAGAAGGATACGAGAACAAAATGTTTATTCAGAGATACTATCGCCGGAAACAACTGTTGACAAAATCAATTCAAGAAATCCCAAAGCTGTTATTATTTCAGGGGGCCCATCGAGTGTGTTTGCGACAGATTCACCATCATTTGATGAGAGTCTATTTGATATAGAGCTACCCATTTTAGGCATTTGTTATGGACTTCAGCTCCTGGCTCATCATTATAATGGGAAGGTTGAGCCAGGTTCCAAAGGAGAGTATGGATTTGCAAATATTCATCTAAATGAAGGGAACTCACTATTGGAAAATGTGGATGATGGATCGCAAGTCTGGATGAGCCATATGGATAAAGTGACAGAGATTCCAAGTGGCTGGTCTGTATTAGCTGAATCATCAAATAATGTAGTTGCTGCCATGTGTTCACCGGATGGAAAACGCTACGCAACTCAATTTCATCCTGAAGTAGTCCATACAACTTTTGGTGAAACCATAATTCAAAATTTTTTATATAAAATATCTCAGTGCGACCCCAATTGGACAGCAGGAAATTTAATAAACGATCAGATAGAGAAGATTAGAGATCAAGTAGGTGAGGGGCATGTTATCTGCGGTGTGAGTGGAGGTGTCGATTCTTCTGTGGTTGGTGCGTTAATGCATAGGGCAATCGGCGAACGGTGTACATCTGTATTGATTGACCATGGTCTGATGCGCAAAAATGAAGCAGTGGACTGTGTGGCTGCCCTAAAAGATGGACTAGGGGTGAATATCCATAGTTTTGATGAATCAGATAAATTCCTGAATAAACTAGAAAATATCCAAGAGCCAGAACAAAAACGTAAGATAATTGGGGAACAATTCATTCGTTCATTTGAGGAGCTTTCAAAACAGTTTGGGGATATAGAATTTCTGGCACAGGGGACATTATATCCGGATGTGATTGAAAGCGGCATAAGCCATGGAAAATCTGCTCATATTATCAAAAGTCATCATAATGTGGGAGGTCTCCCTGAAGATATAAAATTTGAGCTTGTTGAGCCGTTACGTGAATTATTCAAGGACGAAGTGAGAAATGTTGGACGAGAACTTGGTTTGCCAGAAACATTGGTAGGGCGACATCCCTTCCCCGGACCCGGCTTGGCTGTTCGGATAATTGGAGATATTACTCCTGACCGAATTAGTATTCTACAGGAAGCCGACAGCATTTACATGGAATGCCTCCATGAAACAGGATTATATGATGAGATATGGCAGGCCTTTTCAGTCTTAATTCCGGTCAAAACAGTCGGCGTTATGGGCGACCAGAGAACATACGAGAATTTGTTGGGATTACGGGCTGTCACCAGTTCAGACGGAATGACAGCAGATTGGTACCGCATGCCGGATGATGTATTGTCCACTATATCAAATCGTATCGTAAATTCAGTCAAAGGGGTTAACCGTGTGGTATACGATGTTACGTCGAAGCCACCAGGAACTATTGAATGGGAATAATGTTTAATAATCCAAATTATCTATAGGAAAAGTTTATGTGTGGGATAGTAGGTTATTACGGAAACAAGGATTCAGTCCCAATTCTGATAAATGGCCTGAAGCGGCTTGAATACAGGGGATATGACTCTTCTGGAATTGCCGTGATGGGTGATGATCAGATAAACATTCTTAAAAAAGCGGGAAAAGTTTCTATTTTGGCATCAGAAGTGGATGATTATGTGATGAGCGGAACCATTGGTATTGCCCATACTCGCTGGGCAACTCATGGGGAGCCCAATGATATCAATGCTCATCCTCATGTGGATCACTCAGGTAATATTGTTTTAATCCATAATGGTATCATTGAGAATTACAATGTGATCAAAAAGTTATTAGTTAAAGAAGGTATCAAATTCAATTCTGATACAGATTCAGAAGTATTGGTACAGTTGATATCAAAAATCTATTATAATGATGGATTATCATTTGCGGATGCGGTCAACGTCGCGCTACAGGAAGTTGTAGGAGCATATGGTATCGTGGCAATTTGCAAAGATGAACCGGATGTGATGGTCGCAGCTCGTCACGGCAGTCCACTAGTCCTTGGAATTGGCGAAGGAGAATATTTTATTGCCAGTGATGCCTCGCCAATAGTGGAGCATACACGGAGCGTGGTATACTTGGACGAAGGCGAAATGGTGGTTCTTGGTAATGATGGCTATTCCATTTCAAAGATACAGGATAAGAAAAAAGTCAGCAAAGAAATTTCATTGATTGAACACGATCTCGAAGCAATAGAAAAAGGGAATTTCCCTCATTTCATGCTAAAAGAGATTCACGATCAAGTAAATACTATTACCGATACCATGCGCGGCCGCCTTCAGGTTGAGAAAGGGTATGCTTTTCTTGGAGGCTTAACAGATTATATGCAGCGAATTGAAAAGGCAAAACAATTTTATATTACTGCCTGCGGAACCTCTTGGCACGCGGGGATCATCGGGAAATATATCATTGAGGAATATGCAAATATTTCTGTTCATGTTGAATATGCATCTGAATTTCGGTATCGCCATACTATTATTGATGAGGATACGGTGGTAATAGCTATCAGTCAGTCTGGCGAAACGGCCGATACTCTTGCTGCTGTGAAAAAGGCACGAGAAAATGGTGCTCTAACACTTGGAATTTGCAATGTGGTAGGTAGTTCAATTGCCAGGCAGACAGATTGCGGTGTATATACCCATGCCGGACCGGAGATCGGAGTGGCGTCGACCAAAGCTTTCACTGCTCAAGTGACCATTCTGTCCATGCTGGCATTATTGCTGGGACGGAAAAAAGGAATGTCTAAACAAACCGGTGTCAAACTGGCCCGAGGATTGGCAAATATTGGGGATGATGTCCAGTCTATTTTAAATAACACGAAAATGATCCAAAAGATTGCTGCTGATCACAAATCTGTAGATAATTTTTTATATTTAGGTAGAGGGGTGAATTTTCCAGTTGCGCTGGAAGGAGCATTGAAATTAAAGGAGATTTCTTATATCCATGCTGAAGGGTATCCAGCCGCAGAAATGAAACACGGTCCCATTGCTCTAATAGATGATAATATGCCAGTGGTATTCATTGTTCCCCATGATCAGACCTATGAAAAAGTTTTGTCAAATATCCAGGAAGTTCACGCGCGAAAGGGCCGTATCATCATACTTACAGATAAGAAAACAGCCGACTTAAAAAAAATATCTAAGTATATTATTGAGATTCCTCGCTGCCATCCCCGAGTTTTTCCGATCCTGGCTTCCATTCCATTACAATTGCTTGCCTATCATTTGGCTGTCCTTCGAGAGTGTGATGTGGATATGCCAAGGAATCTCGCGAAATCAGTCACGGTTGAATAGTTAGAAAGGTGATCATGAAAAATCTGATTTCACTCATTCTTTTTTCTAGTTTGATATTTGGACAAAACTGGCTTCAGCAGCGTATTGTTACTGATCAGTTTGAAAAAGCATTGACGCATTATGATGAGGGTCGTTTTGCAACGGCTGAAAAAATTCTTGTCAAAGTACTGGAGAAAGAGTCTGGAGAATATGAATTACCAGTGAATTTGCTGGTCATGAAGACTTACTATGCCCTCGAAAAATTGGAGGCTGCAAAATCGATTGGTAAAAAACTTTTCACTCAATACGGTCAGCACGAATATTTGCCGGAAACATTTATGATTCTTGGAGATATTTTTGTGTCGGAGGGTGACATGGATGCCGCTTTTAGAATGTATCTACGTTCACGGCAGATGGATAATGAAGAATCATTTATATTGAAAGTGGATGAAAGACTACAAAATATTATTCTCCAGAGAATATCTTTTAAGACTATAGATGAACTGCAATTAACGTCTTTTGGTGAAAATGAGATTATATTAATTTTATCGAAAGCACTGCAAAATTTAACAAACGGTGATCCCGATGAATGTGCATCCACATTGAGCCAATTTGATCCTGATCAGGTTCCCAGTTCATATTACGAATTATATGAGAAATTACTTCTAGCTTCTTACGAACCGGCACTGGAATCCTTTATGTTTGGTCTTATTTTACCATTAACTGGTGAAGATGCAGAAATAGGCAGATCTTTCTTAAAAGGTTTATATCAGTTCACCCAATCGCCGGGACAATTGGCAAATATTGTTTTTCAAGTTGAAGATACGCAAAGCGATCCTCTCGAGATGATTAAAGCTGTAGACAGAGTATCAAAGAATAATCAATTGCTGGGGATCATTATGGGGCTGGATGATACCGAGTCCCTTTCCGCCATTAATCGTATGAAGGATTCAAATATACCCATAATCGTACCCGGGGGACATGCAATTCGATTGACCGATGCAGGGGAGAATGTCTTTCAGTTACGATCTGACTGGTCGAACCAGGGAAAGTTAGCAGCAAAATGGATCGCTGAATATTTGGAAAAGGATAGTATTGCAATATTATCTTCAAATGACAATTTTGGCCAGATTGTCACAGATGCATTTTTAAAAGAAATGGATGCACAGAATAAAACGATCGTTTCAGTTGAACGATATTCCGGTAAACCTGAAAATGTGAAAAATCAATTCCAAAGACTAAGAAAAGTGGCATTTGATCTTATCCCGCCGGATAATCCATATGATGAATTTTTAGGAATGTCCTTTGATAGTCTGGATGCATTGTTTGAAGTGAATACTGAAGATTATTATGATTTTGAAAAAGATGATAAAGACAAAAAGATCAAGGATTCTTCAAAGGTCGTGCTTTCAACAATACAGGCGCTCTATGTCCCAATTCCTGAAGATCATTTAAAATATATTGGTACTCAGTTACCAATGTATAATCTGAATACTAGTTTGGTTGGAAACATATCTTGGAACCAAGAAGATATTATTAGCCAGGATAATGTAGGTCCGCATATGGAAGGAATGACTATTATTACCCATAAAACTGCGAATCATCGATCTGATTCCCCAGATCAGTTGGAAAATAATGATTTTCTATTGGGATATGATGTGAGTGGTCTTCTATCTTCAATAATTACTTCCGGTATCTCAAACAGAAATGAATTCAAGGAAAAATTAGAGCAAACTCATTTCCAGGGTATTGCCCATACCTTTGTATTTCATCCTGACGATCATGGAAACTCCACTATGGAGATACTTGAATGTTCGGAGAGAAAATTTGCTCCCATTGGTTCCTTCATTTCAGATACTGTCCAATTCCATATTTCCCAGCGCCCCTGATCAGTGACTCATACATCAGAACGAATCCTTAACCTATCTAATTATTTTAATGAGCCCAACTTTTACGCTGGATTTTCATTAAACGGATTTTCAAATCAACAAACTGACGATCGAAAAGAATTTTCAGTTGCTCTGGGATTTGATCCTGAAAAATTGGTAATTGCGAAACAGGTTCATGGTACACATGTTTTCCAGTGTAAAAAACCAGGAGAAATAAATTCAACCGATGGGGTAATCTCCAGTGATCCACTTTTGATTCTATCCATTCAGGTGGCTGACTGTATTCCACTATATTTCTTGAATAAATATACAAAAGAGTTTGGCCTCATCCATGCAGGTTGGAGAGGGACTGCGCACGGCATTGTTACTGAAGCTATAAAAGTATTGTCTGGCGAAATCCAAGATAATATTTTTGTTATTGGGCCATCAATTCGCCAATGCTGCTTTGAAATTGGACCTGAAGTAGCTGAAATATTTCCTTCTAAATTGTGTATTAAAGGGAAACTGGATCGTTCATATTTAGATCTGCAACGTGTGGTGGTGGATCAATTAATCTCACTTGGTGCTGTATCCGATAAGATCGTTGATATGGGCGAATGCAGTCATTGTAAGCCTGAATTGTATCATTCTTATCGCAGGGATGGAAAAAAAGCCGGTCGAATGATCGCTATGGCTGGTTGGTTGTAGTCTTTTCATTCCAGTTAGAACCCTCTAAATTATACGATCTCTATGGATATTTTTGACGCACTAATACTGGGAATCGTACAGGGTCTCACAGAATTTCTACCAATTAGCAGTTCAGGACATTTGGTTCTAGGACAGTCAATACTAAATATTGATCAGCCAGGTAATGAGTATGAGGTACTCGTCCATCTAGGAACACTTTTAAGTGTGATAGTTGTTTTCTTTCAAGATATAAAACAATTATTGTTATCATTAAATTCAAAAAAAACACAAACATTCATTTTATTTTTGTTGATTGGAACGTTGCCAGCGGTTGCAATTGGATTTGGTTTTAAAGTACACATAAACAAATTATTTGAGAATGTGAACGCAGTTGGAATTGCTTTGATTTTCACAGGAGTTATTCTTTATGGATCATCACTGATTCATAAACACGAAAAGGATCACTCATTAATTACGTCTATTTTGATAGGCTTTGCACAGGCGATTGCAATTATACCAGGAATATCTAGAAGTGGAATGACTATAAGTGCAGCACTCTTTCTTGGTCTATCATCCAAAGAGGCAGCGCGATTTTCATTTTTGCTGTCCATTCCTGTAATTATTGGCGCCGGTTTGTTAACCGCAACGGATCTTCAAGGTGAATTATCTTTAACTGTGCCAGTAATGATCACTGGTTTTGCTAGTTCATTATGTATCGGCGTTCTAGCTTTAAAATGGCTTTTAAACTGGTTGGAACAGGGAAAATTTCATTACTTTGGATTTTACTGTATGGTTATTGGAACACTAACACTGGTACTATAATGGATCTAATAGGAATAATTTTTATTCTATACTTGATATTTTTGCTCAGCGTAGGAGTCTGGACATTTAAACTTAACAAAACGCAGGAGGACTATTTGCTGGCAGGCCGTAGTCTGGGGCCCTGGGTCACAGCTTTTTCTGAAAGAGCTTCAGGTGAATCGGCATGGCTCTTGCTTGCATTGCCGGGAGCAGCGATCGCTGTAGGGTTAGGAGAAGTGTGGACGGTTATTGGTATTACGTTCGGTATAATTGCATCTTGGTTTCTGATCGCTGAGCGTTTGCGGGAAGAAACAGAAAAATATAAAGCATTAACCATCCCAGAATATTTACATCGACGTTTTCAGGATAATTCAAATATTATTCGCTTATTTTCTGCATTGATCATAGCGTTTTTCTTTGCCTTTTATGTGTCTGCTCAATTTCATGCCTCTGGAAAAGTTATAAAATCACTATTTGGGTTGGATGCGATTACCGGAATTTCAATGGGTGCTTCAGTGATAGTCATTTATACGTTAATGGGTGGATTTTTTGCAGTTGCATGGACAGATCTTCTGCAAGGTATATTGATGATCGGCACATTGGTCATTTTGCCAATTGCAGGTTTTATAGAAATGCAAGAGTCGTCAACATCTTTAAGTGAATCACTTGCTATGACGGGAACATCGAATGCTTCCTATCTGATGGGTAAAGACGGACTGGCAGCAATGGCAGTAGTATTGGGTGGATTAAGCTGGGGACTCGGATATCTAGGGCAACCACATTTGGTCATTCGATACATGGCAATTAGAAGCACTAAAGAAGTAAAACAAGCGCGAAAAATTGCAATTTTGTGGGCTATCCCTGGAATAACTGGAGCATTCATGATAGGTTTAATTGCCTTGAATCATTTTGGTCCTGACTATTTCACTACTGTAGATGTCGAACAGGCAATGCCCTTACTGGCGAAAGAATTGTTACCGTCAATCGTAGCTGGATTATTTATTTCAGGCGCCGTTGCAGCGATGATGTCGACTGCGGACTCACAGTTGCTGGTTTCTGCATCTGCAATCACAGAAGATTTTATACATCAATATTTAGGTATGAATCTTTCTAATAGACAATTAGTCACATTGAGCCGGATTACAATTATTGTTTTGGGAGCATTTGCATTTATTATTGCTATCATATCAGAAACGCAGGATAGAAATATTTTTAGTGTAGTCAGTTATGCATGGAGCGGACTTGGTTCAGCGTTTGGTCCTGCATTGGTATTAACACTTTGGTGGAAAAAGACTACACGTAATGGCATCATCGCTGGATTATTAACTGGCTTCTTAACTACAATCATCTGGGCAAATATCCCGGAATTACGAACCATAATTACTGAACGATTAGTGAGTTTTGTTTTTGCATTCACCGCTGTGATTAGTGTAAGTCTTTTGGATAATAAAAAATGAATTCTACCTCATTAAAAGATGCAACTGTAAAATTAAATAAAGGCCAATTGGATCAAATTTATTTGGTAATGGGTGATGATTATTTTCTTCAGGAATATTTTATCAAGAAATTAGAGCAAGCCATATTTGTTAAGGAAAAACCAAATCGGGAGTTGCTTATGCCGGATGATCTTGGACAAAAGGAGATCATTGATCGATTGATACAATCTGACCTATTTAGCAGTAAAAAATTATTCATGTTGCGAAATCCTCAGCTAGTAAAAGGAAAATCCCTAGATGAACTGATCCAATTCTGTAAAGAGCCCCAACCTAATCATTCTCTGGTGATCATTTTTGATGATTTTTATTCATCTTTGAAGATTGCTAAAGAACTTCAAAAGATTGTAGCTCCGATCGATGCCAGGAAGCCCTTTGAGAATAAACTGAATGCCTGGGCAAAACAATTCTTCAATGATGAGGGTATCGATGCACCTCCCAGTGTTATTCAAGCAGTAATGGATATTGCAGGAGATTCTGTCTATCATATTGCGAATCAAGTTGAAAAAATATGCCTGGGACTGACAGTTGATGATGAATTAACACCTGAATTTGTTGAGAAATTTAGTGGCTGGGAAAAGACCTATCAAATGTGGGAGTTATTGAATGCCATTGGCGGGAAGGATATTGCCTCATCGTTGGTCAAAGGACGCGAATATATTTCTAGAAATAGCATGATCTCATTGTTGCCATCTTTAACTGCTCTTTATCAGGAGATGCTATTTATTAAAATGAATAATGGAACTTCCAAACCATTCATGGGTTATATACCACTAACCTCAGGAGTAAAGAGAAAACTACCAGGGCATGCATCAAAATACACTCAAAAAGAGATCGAACAATGTTTGTTTCTGCTGGGTAAAGTGGATCGAAGGATAAAAACGACCAGTGAAAACGATGAATCTCTTCTCACATACTTCCTCTTCAACGCAATCGGTGACCATGGCTGACGACTTTCGTTATACCGATGAAGAACTGATTACACGTTTCCAGGAAGGAGATGAGCAGGCCTATATCGAATTGGTCAATCGCTATCGGGATCGGCTCATGAACTTTATATATCGATTTGTAAATGATATGGAAAAAGCTGAAGATATAGTACAGGATACGTTGATGAAATTATATACGCACAAACATTATTATCGGGACCTAGCAAAGTTCTCTACGTGGATATATACCATTGCAGGAAACTTGGCAAAGACCGAGCTCCGCCGGAAAAAACGTCATAAAGTGACAAACTTGAGTCACATGAGCAAAGATGAGAAAGAATATCAGTTACCTTCCGTGGAACCTGAAACCGATGACACAGTTCAAGGCCATTTTGCAGAAAAGGAGATCCAAAAGGCAATTCAGGAACTTCCTCTGCATTTTAGGACGGTCGTAATAATGAGAGATATTCAGGAACTTTCTTATGAAGAAATTAGTAAAATAGTCGACGTTCCACTTGGAACCGTGAAATCGAGAATCAATAGAGCACGGCTTCAATTGCAGCAGTCACTGAAAGAATTTAAATAAAATGGAGAAAAACATATAGATGGACCGTTATCAGTTTGAGGATTTTATATCCGACTACATAGAAAATAATTTGTCAATGACACAGCGTAAGGAAGTCGAAACTTACCTGAAAGATCATCCGGAAGCGATAGAGAAACTGGATTCCGTAAAAAATATAATGGAATCAATGAAAACATTGCCCCCCGTTTCTGCTTCGGATGATTTCATGAGCAATCTCAATCAGCGAATTCAATCTGAAAAAGAATCCAACGCTAAACCGCAATATCGCCGATCGTTTACTGGCTATACTCCCTTAATGGCAGGGTTGTCAGCCGTTGTATTTATCGCATTCATTATGCTTGGTATGGAATTCATGCCAGATGAGCATAATTCTTCCACTGTTACTCCCGCAATGGCCGAAGAACCTTTTGATTTAGATAAAGGGAACCTGCCATCTCAGAACAGGAACCAAATGTTTGTTGAGACTGAAGAAGATTCAGTTGAAGATGATATTGATGTGCCTGTGAAACGCAATATTAATGATCGTATTCAATTGGTTGGGGATAAACGACCGTAAGTTCACTATTCATTTAAAGCCCTTCCAGATATCCTCGCTGAAGATGTAGTTTCTACAGCGAGGATTTTATTATCCAATGAACGTGAATCGAACCATAACAACAGTCATTCTGTCCATACTTTGTTTCATTCTGTTCATTTTTCCCGACCCAAGTGGACAGTTTTATGATATCCTTCGTGGGATTGTTTTTTTTCTTCTTATAGTTATCCTTTACCAATTCTCCACTTCTGATCCAGATACATTGATTATTGATGAAAAAGATGAAGAGAAAGATGAAAAAGATTTCCGCCAGAGTGTTAGAATTGGTGAAAACGTGCATGACCAATATGATCAATTACTGATTATGGTCTTTAATATGGTGACAGCCATAAATAAAGAATATAAATCGGCATTCTTAATGTTGGACAATACAGGAAAACAACTGAATATGCAGTCATCTACAAAAGATGGGTTTCACAATAACATTCAGGTTAGCAATGAGATAATTCAAACCGTCTTGCTGCAGGATGAAGCAGTTTTGTTTCAGCAAACTGATGTAAAAGATCATTGGAATGGCATTCTTAAAGAGCAATCATGGCGCGGAAGTGAATGTATGATCGGTTCACGTATTTTATATAAAAATGCCCCTGTGGGATGTATTTTAGTAATGACAGATCATTTTTCATCTATTCGAGAACAGGATAAAGATCTATTGACCAGTCTAAGCCGATTTGTTTCTATGAGTATGGTCAAATTGGACAATATTGAAAAGTTATCTATAGATAACTATTTTCATTATCAAATTGCCAACCTTTTAAATACAATGGATATTCAATCGGAAGTTAGAGGGCTGTATGAAAAGGTGAGAGATCTCTGCCGGTCACTCTTTAGTTATGATAAATTAACCATCAGTCGATTAAACTCGGACAATTCTCATTTTAAAGTTGTGCTAGAAGATGGATATAGTGGTGATGTTGATGTCGATAAGATGTACTCAATCAATGGAAACATACATGGAAATCCTTTCCGGTCAAAAGAAACCTTATCATCAAGCAATATTTTAGATGACTTTTATGAAAACGGACGATTCCTGCCAGGCGACCTCGAGAATCATCCATTTCACGCAATCTTGTCAATTCCCGTATTGGTTGATAATGAAGCAAGATATACAATTGCGATTGAAAAGCAACAATTACATCGTTTTTCCAATGCTGATAGAAATCTATTGGAATTATTATCTCTTACATTTGGTTCTATCATTTCCTGGCAAAAGCAATATTGGAAAATGCATGAGAATGCCATGACTGATGGTCTCACAGGGCTATTGAACCATAAGGCATTCATGGATCGATTTCATGAGGAGATCAGCCGCGCTGACAGGTATCAGCATAATCTGGTTATGGCCATTTTAGATCTGGACAAATTTAAACGGATCAATGATACATATGGTCATCTTTACGGAGACTATGTTATTCGAGAAGTGGCAAATATTATTAAGGAAAATGTTCGTACGATTGATGTGGTTGGTAGATATGGAGGAGAGGAATATGCCATTTTGATGATCAATACAACTACAGAAAAGATTGTTCCAGTAGCAAATCGTATCATTAAAGGTGTAGAAAATTTTCCATTCAGTTTAGACAATTTAGATGTCAAGATGACCATCAGTTGTGGATTGGCAGAATTTCCAAAAGATACTGATAATGTAAATGAATTGATTGCCAGCGCTGACGAAGCAATGTATGATTCAAAAAAAGAGGGTGGGAACTTGGTAACGGTTTTCGGAATTGAAAGAGGATCAGTCAGTGAAAATCTTGAAAATGATTCATAAATATATATTCATACTATTTTTAATTCTTTTACCAGGGTGCGTACAACCGCCTGTACCCAAACCTGAATCAATGCACCTAAAAGAAAAAGTTTCAAGTGAACCCCATCCAGAAGCGTTAAAACATTTCATGGATGCTCAATTGCACATAAGCCAGAATAATTATTCCATGGCTATTCTGGAACTTCAGGATGCTTTAAAACTTGATCCTACCGCTGGATCCATCCATGTGTCAATGGCAGAATCATATTGGAAACTGGGAAAGATCGTACGAGCAGAGGAGCATTTAAATTCAGCGATCCAACTGGACCCCAACGATGTTGAAGCACGTAAAATGCTAGTAGAACATTATATCATGCGTCATCAATTTGATGATGCTGAAAAACAACTGTTAGAGCTCCAGCGGATTGAACCGGAAAATGCTATTCACATTATTTCTCTTGCAGAACTGGCAGCTGCTCAAATGCAGTGGGTTCAGTCAATCACATTATTAGAAAAAGCATATGAAATTGAACCGTCAATGATTTTTGCATTGGAAAAAGCTGCCGAGATCGCATTACGATCAAATAATATTCAAATGGCCAAAAAAGTTTATGAAAAACTTGTCAAGATAGATGAACGTAATATAGAGTATCTCTCTGCGTTCGCAGATTTGATTATTATGGAAAACCAATATGATGAAGCAGCAAGGATCATTGAAAAGATTATGGATGTTGAAGGTGTAAGTAAAGAAAGGTTGTTTCAATCTGGAATCATTTTTTATCAGAAACGCCAGTTTCAAACTTCACTGAATTATTTTACCAAGGCAAATGATTTGGATGGAAATGATTTGGATGTAATTCATTTTATTGCAACGGTTTATTTGGAAATGGATAATCCAATTAAAGCGCAGGAATATGCATTAAATCTTCAAGAATTAGACTCATCAGACTCACGAGGATATATAAGCCATGCTTTGTCGGAGTTGAATCAGGAGAATTATGGGAAAGCAATTACTGTATTAAGTGCTGTAGCAGATCGCTTTAAAAAAGAATATGCCATCCAATATTTGTTGGGCAATGCGCATTACCAAAAGACAGAATATGAAAAAGCATTGATCTACTTAAACCGGGCATTAAAGTTGTCGCCAAAATCCCGGAATGTTATACATGTAATGGCTATTATAAATGATTCTATGAAACAATGGTCCCAATCTGATTCATTATATGAAAGACTGATCAGCAGCGACTCTTCAGATGCTCAGGCATATAATAATTATGCCTATAGCTTGGTTGAGAGAGATGAAAAACTTGACCTTGCTTTAAAATATTCACAACGTGCCATTGATATTGCCCCTAATAATGCAGCTTATTTGGATACATACGGATGGATATTGTTCAAACTGGGAAAAAATAATGAAGCATTGAACTATATCAGGAATTCGATCGAATTGGAAAATACAAATGCCGTAGTTTTGGAACATCTAGGTGATGTTCTATTACGTATTAATCAAAATGAAGATGCGCTTGAATATTATCGTAAAGCACTAAAATTTGACAGTAACAATGAAAGACTTAAACAGAAAGCTTATCCTCAATAATTTCATTATTATATTTTTTATGATGTTTTGGGGATGCGGTGCAACAAAACCTTCTATACAAAATCTTTCAACAAATCAAAAATGGAATGAGCAATATGAAACATGTCGCGGAAAAGGTCATTTAATATCAAAAGGAAATATCAGTGGCAAACTATCGTTCTCATTCACATGTACTGGGAAAAATGTTTTTATCCATTTTAAAGATATGCTTGGCAGGAAGACAATGGTCATGATTATTGAGGAAAATGATGTTAATGTGTGGGATATCTTTCAGAATATGCGTTACTCAAAAGAGAGTATATTTATGCGATTCCCCTTTTTTGAAGTCATGAAGCCTTCGGATCTTTCATCGGTATTTTGGGGAAATGAGCCGACTCATTTAAAGGATATAAATAATATCAATTCCGAATCATCGATCAATATTAGATTTTCCAGTAATGAAAATGGTATTCAAACTGTTTATATAGAGATGAACAAGAATCAAACCATTGAATTGACATTTGAAATGAGGGAATACGGAAGCACCTATCCACATTTGATCAAACAGATACCAGAATCAACTCCATACATCCAATCATGAGATCAATCACAGTCATCATTCCTGTATACAATGAAGTGGAATCACTTCGTGAGTTACATAATGAACTTTCATCTGTACTGAATAATACTAACAAATATGAATTGTTATTCGTAGATGATGGAAGCTCCGATGGTTCCATAGACTTACTCAAAGAACTATCTGAATCTGATCCCCATACAAAAGTGATCCAGTTCCATCGTAATTATGGGAAGGCAGCTGCACTGGCAGAAGGATTTAAGTTGTCAGCCGGAGATTACGTGGTAACCATGGATGCAGATCTACAGGATGACCCAGCAGAGATCCCAAACTTGGTTACAAAAATGGAGAATGGATATGATTTAGTTTCTGGCTGGAAAAAAACTCGTCACGATCCTTGGACGAAACGTTGGCCATCTAAACTCTTCAATTTTGTTACCCGACTAATGACAGGAGTAAAGATACATGATTTTAACTGCGGATTAAAAATATACAAACAATCAGTTGTTAAAGCTATTGAAGTGTATGGCGGTAGACATAGATATATTCCTGCACTGGCTGGCCAAAAAAAATTCAAGGTTTCGGAAATAGTAGTGAATCACCGTCCTCGCAAATTTGGTGTAACAAAATATGGGGGTTCGAGGCTATTTCATGGCTTTTTTGATCTATTAACTATATTATTTTTAAATCGTTATACCCAACAGCCACTTCATTTATTTGGAATGATCGGTATCATTTTTTCTACGTTTGGTGTTGGGGTGGAAGTATATGTTCTTTATCTGAAATATGCTTTATTCGAACCATTTCAAAAACACATAGCCTTGCTTGTTTTTGGTGTCATGCTGATCGTGATTGGTATCCAGTTTATTTCCATGGGACTGCTGGGTGAATTGATGGCCCGGAATCAGCAGAGCAAAGAAGACCGTATCAAAAACATCTTCGACAATATTTAGCCTATATTATGCGAATAGCCATAGTTGGTCCATTTCCTCCATTTCGTGGCGGAATATCTGACCTTAATTCTGCTTTAGCTTACCATCTATCAAAAGTTCACAAAGTGAAAGGATTTAATTTTACTACACAATATCCTACAATGCTTTTTCCAGGTAAAACACAATATAAAACAGGAAAAGCAGCGCAGGATTATGAAAGTATACGATGCGTGAGTTCTATAAATCCATTGACGTGGTCAAAAACTGCATCTCTAATTGTGGAATATGATCCAGATATAGTGATTATTCGATACTGGATGCCCTTTTTTGCTCCGGCATATAAATCAATTGTGAAAAAAATAAAGAAAAAGTGTAATACAAAGATCATTGCAATTTGTGACAACATCATACCTCATGAAAAACGATTTATGGATAAGGAGATAACCAAATCATTGTTTAACCATGTGGATTCATTTATTGTACTATCTAAAAAAGTAGAAGAGGAGTTATTAACTATTAAATCGGATGCACAATATGCATATAGCCCACATCCAATCTATAATATTTTTAAAGAAGCTCCTCCACAGCATATAGCTAGAAAAGATTTGAATATTCATAATGAAAATGTGATTCTTTTTTTTGGTTTGATTAGAGAATACAAAGGATTGGATATTTTGATTGAAGCAGTGGGAAGGATAAAAGATGAGTTAAAAGATCTAAAATTGCTGATTGTTGGAGAATGTTATGAAAACAAAGATAGATATCTTGATCTAATTAAAAAAATGAACATTTCCGAAATAACAAATACTTATTTTGAGTTTATAGCTGACGATCATGTGGGCACATATTTTTCTGCTGCAGATGCATGTGTTCTACCTTATAAGAGTGCATCACAAAGTGGAATAGTGCAGATTTCATATCATTATAATACACCGGTTATTGTTAGTAATGTGGGAGGCTTACCAGAAATAGTAGATGAAGGAAAAACAGGATTTTGTGTTCCTCCAGATCCTGAATCGTTTGCAGATGTAATCAAGCAATTCTTTGATCAAAAAGTAACAAGTCAGTTCGAGGAAAATATTCTCAACTATAAAAGAAGGTTCTCTTGGGAGCACATGGTCTCAACTATTGAAAGCGTTATACATGACTGATAAACCTAACGTTTTTCTTATTGTCCTAAACTGGAATGGCATCGATCTTCTTGAAGATTGCCTGTCATCATTGCAAAAGGTAACACATAATAACTATAAGACGCTTTTGGTTGATAATTGTTCAACTGATGATTCTGTTGAATTTGTCAAATCACATTTTCCCAGTGTTGACATTTTACAGCTAGACAAGAATTATGGATTTGCAAGAGGGAATAATCTTGGATGTGAACATGCAAAAAATAATGGCGCTGAATACGTTATTTTCTTGAATAATGATACATTGGTTGACCCCAATTTTATTGAACCACTTATCTCGTTTTTCGCAGATAAAGCTGTGGGCCAAACTGTACCAAAGATCTACTACGCAGAAGAACGAGAAAAGATATGGTATGCTGGTGGAAAAATAAACTTTTGGACGGGCAATATTTATCATGAAGGCATTAGGCAAAAGGATGAAGAAAAATACAATATAGAAAAGGTAACGGACTACGCCACCGGTTGCTGTATTGCCATGAGAGTCGCTGATTATGCAGAAATCAATGGTTTTGATGAATCATTTACCATGTATGGAGAAGATGTTGATCTTTCCATACGAATAAAAAATAGGGGTCAAAAAGTCATCTTTGTTCCAAACTCTAAAATATATCATAAAGTTTCTGCATCTATTGGAGGTGCATTTTCGTTAAAAAAAATTAAACGTAAAGGATTGGCAAATATGAAATTAATGTTTATGTATTCACAGCCGTATCAATGGTTGGTACAGTTGATCTGTCTACCATTTTTAATTTTGAAAGGGATTATTACTTTTTTAAGATATAGAAAAAACTACCACTCTTCATCAGAGTAGAATTGATCAGCAATATTTTTTGTTATTTTCTTTACAATATTTATTTCTGACTGACTTAATCTTTTTTTCCAACTAGATATATTAGCCACACTATCTCGATTCATTTGATGAACTCTTGAATCACTAGATACATCTTGAGGATTTCTTGAGCTGGACGTTTTTTCTATTTCCGTTTTCATCTTCTCTGTGAAATCAAGATCCAGTTTTGAACACAATTGTTCAAATTCTTTTATTGGATTAATAGAGAGATCTTCGTGGCGTATATAAATCCAATCGGGATATTTTTTTTGGTAATCGGCAATGATAATCATCAAACATTTCCAGACCAAGGCAGCTTCAGAAATAGGATCATTTGGAGGTTTCTCAATCTCTGAACGAATTGAACTAAAAAATCGATTTATCATTTCCGGCTGTCTTGTGAAATTCTCAAAATTAAATCGCCAATCAAGTCGTTTCAGACTGCTGACAAATGCGGCTGGATGTCTGATCAGTAAAACATTCCTACTTTGAAAATTTTCATACAACCATTCGGCAGCTGTCAAGGCAATGGGATCCTTAATAAGAGGTATCATTTTTGAAGAACCTCTCATTCCCAATGAATCTAAAAATGTTTTCCACCTCCATTTAATGTATTTATAGTCGAACTTATCGTCATTAACTCCATTAAGATTGCGGTAGTCTGTATGAGGCAGTTTTTTCTTAAAATGAAGAACAGATGCAAGATAGTATTTGCCGTCTAATAATTCCTCTAAAACAGATTTTATGTTTGAATGATCTGATGTTGGAATATAATATTGATACCAGAGATCAAAGAATAATGAGGAACGGGTAATACTATTTGGTGTTAAGGGTTCATGTATGTAAAATACATTTGGCGCAGTTTTTAGAACCTTCCCCACCCATGTTGTTCCTGATCGGTGAGAGCCAGTTATTAGAACTGGTTTTTGGATATTTACGTTATCCATTTCGAAATTTTTCTCTTTAGTCTTTCACTAAATCGCAATTTTCCACTGATCTTATTTTTAAACATAAATTGATCTAATTCTTTTTGAACAGCGGGAAAGATTTTCAACGTATCATCAAATTTCTTATTTGCATAATTATATAATTCAATATCCAGTTGATTATATTGTTTTATTATATCAACGATTACAGGATCCATTTCATCTGTTTTTTGAACTCTTCTGACTGCATTTGCAATCGAATAATAGGGAGTATCCCAGCGGAGCATATGTTTCAGGAGTAAGATCGTTTCATCGTATCTCTCTGTAAGCCCAATTAAAAGGAAATAATCATTAATATTATTTTTTGCTATTTCAAGATGAGATTTATTCAATTTATTGAATGGGATATTCAGTGATGTTTCACGCCCGGCAATTAAACGAGTTTGTCCATTATTGACCATTATATTTTCACCACTCTCTATAAATTTTTCAATTGATAATGAATTTGCTAAATCATGATAAGGATGATTCGAACGCTTTCTAATATAATTATAAACAGAAATTGTACGTTCAACAGGATTCCTCATCATGGAAAAATATGAGCATGTTTGAGGTATAAATGTGTGAACACCAAAGTAAACATGTCCTTTAATTAAATTGTACCTGGACATTTGATTTACTAAACTTTCATTAAAATTCTCATCTGTATCCAAAAGTGTTTTGTTTTCAAATGTTTCATGATCAGAATATTGTTTAGATAGAATATCCCTTAACGTTGTGCCACCCGTACGAGGTAAGTGAAGAAAAATGAGTGTATCATTCATTTAGATGTATGCATAATTGATTTTTAAATTTATGTAGTTATTTATGTAAACATACAGAAATCTCAAAAAAAATATTTAAGTGCTAAATCATACACAAAGAAGGCTCGTAAACTCATTAATAGGTTCATTTGAACAAATTTTTGTAGAGCCATTTCTCAATCTTCGATCAGTGAAAATAAATCCAATTTTTATAATTGGTCCACCAAGGTCTGGCACAACTGTGATTTATAGATGGTTTGTTTTTCATCTCAAGGAAAAATTCTCATATATATCACGACTTACTGACCTTTATCCGGAGAGTACGTTTTTATTGAATTGGGTTGGTTTCTTAATTTTTGGAAAAAATTTGGAAATTGATTCACCTCATGCCTATGGACAGGTTAAAGGGTTTACCAGTCTCGCAGAAGGAAATAGACTTTGGCCGTGGGTCGAGGAAAGTTTGGATCAAAATGAAAAAATTTATTCTAGGCATCTATTTGACAGAACAGATTATGTTAATAACAAAATAATTACTCCTGACGTGTTTAGATTCTTAAACAAAGTTTTACGAAAACAATGTTTACTTATGAATAGTGAACTATTAATAAATAAATCAGTACATAATACAGTACGGATTTTAGAATTGAAGAAGCTTTTTCCTTCGGCAAAATTTCTTGCAATTATTCGTGATGGTAGATCAGTAACTAAATCATTATTAAAAGCTAGAGAGGATATCCAGGGAGATATAAATAAGTGGTGGGGAGTTCGGCCTTCAAATTGGAGTGAAATTTGCACATTAACACCTCATTTATCTTGCGGCAAACAATGGGAAGGGTTATTAAATGATATGGAAGAACAATTAGGTCAAATCTCGAGTAACGATTATTTATATTTACGGTATGAAGATTTTTTGACCAATCCCTATTTGGAACTTGAGAAAATATATAATCATTTCAATTTACAATTCGATTTTACTTCAGAAAAGACGAACACTTTGAAAACACCTAAAGATTACAGAGATATTTTTAATGAAACAGAATTGAATGAATTAAATAAAATTCTCTTTAAAAAGTTAAAACAATGGAAATATTCTTGATCAACTTATTAATGAAAATTATATGAAAAAAGTTTGGACTCTCATTGTATCATTATTAATGTTTTTTGTCTATTGGCCTGCTCAACTTATTCCAAAAAAGAAAGGATTATGGATTTTTGGAGCTTGGTATGGAGAAAAATATGGAGATAATACCAAGTATTTATTTGAATACATCAATAAAAATGAACCACACATTCGAGCGATTTGGCTAACAAAAAATCAACAAGCACTCACCTTGGTGCAAAATAAAGGGTTCGAAGCTAATTGGATGTATAGTCTTAAAGGCTTCTATTATTCTGCAAGAGCCGAAAAACTATTTATTACGGTTGGTGTCAAAGACATTAATCGATTCGTTATTAACAGAAAAAATCTAATTCTAATGTGGCATGGAAATACACCAATTAAAAAAATTGTGTTTGATGACAAGATTACAAGGAAAAATCAATCAGTAATTGAAAAATTAATTTTTTCTATTTTCCCATTTCTCGGGATGACACAGTTTAATGGGGTCACTATCTCAGGTTCAGGTGATGCTTCTAAGATATTTAAAAGTGCTCTAAAAACTAGCGATGACAGAATTTTGCTTACTGGTTTTCCTCGAAATGATTCATTTTTTTCTAGTAATCAGAATTCCTTTTTATGCGAAGAATTGGATAAACTTAAAAAATTAAATATGACTTCAGTAATTTATATGCCAACCCACAGAAAAGAAGGTAAGGGAAATATCGATGAACTGCTTCAAAATGATATCATTGAATTAAATTCATTATTTAAATCAATTCAGTCAACACTATTCATAAAATTACACTACTTTCATTTAGAACAACTAAATTTCAAAAATTTAAGTAATATATATTTTATTAGAGATGAAGACATAGATCAGGATATTTATACTGTATTATCCAATTTTGATATTTTAATTACTGATTTTTCGAGTGTTCATTTTGATTTTCTTCATACAAGAGGCCCCATCATTTTTGCTCCCTTTGACAAAAAGAATTATCTTCAGGATGATAGAGAGTTTTATTTTGATTACAGTGAAGTTACTCCTGGTCCCCATGCAAATAATTGGAATGAAATTATTGAGTATATTCAAACGTTTACGGAAAATCCCAACTATTATGAGACTGAAAGAAAGCAAGTGCACAACAGATTTAACTATTTCAGAGATGGAAATAATTCTCACAGAGTTTTCAATGCTGTCAAAAATTTGAATTAAAAAATATTTTGTCCAATCTGAACAATAATAAATCAGGCAAGATCGCTAAAGAAGCCACCATTTCTTTTGTTGGTATGGGAATTGGAGACGGTGTTCGGTATCTGTTTACTGCTGTGGTGGCTCGTTTTGTGGGGATGGAATTTTTAGGTATTTATTCACTAGCGAGTTCAGTTACACGAGTTGGCGAAGTATTTTCTCGAGCGGGACTTCACAGTGGTGTAATGAGGTTTGTAAGTCAGTTGGATAAAGAGACAGAACAGATATTAGTATGCAATCGCATTGCCTCAGGTTTAAAACTGGGAATTATTTTCAGTATTTTTGTCATGGTTGCACAGATCTTGCTTTCAGAGTGGCTGGCCTATGATCTTTTCAATGGTAATGAATTCTTAAAATCAGTTCTGGTTATCAGTGCGTTGTCCTTACCATTTGCGACAATTATGTTTATTGCTGCATTTGCCACTCAAGGTTACCACTTATTGAAATATAAAGTTATTATCCTCAATATGGTTAGACCTGTGGTCATGCTTGGTTGCGTACTATTCAGTATCTCATTCCTTACAGATCATGATGCGGTTAAATATCCGTTATTGATTTCTGCCGTTGTAAGCTCGATGATTGCATGGATCTATTTGAAAAAACTGACTCAAATCAATTTTAATCAAATCATAAAAAGTGTATATGATACTGAATTACTTAAATTTTCCTGTCCGCTCATGTTTGTGACCATTTTAGGAACACTCATGCATTGGATGGATATTATGATGCTCGGTTATTTTACAGATACTTCAACAGTTGGAATGTATCACCCGGCAACTCGTTCTGCGGGTTTGCTGCGTACAGTATTGGTTGCCTTCATGGGTATTTTTGCTCCAATGATGGCCAACCTGCATCGAAAGAGGGATTTCAGTGAAATGGGTAACCTCTATAAATTGATCGTTCGATGGATCTTGAGCCTATCCATTCCTATAACTATTATAATGATCGTTTATTCAAAAAAGATTATGCTTTTGTTTGGAGGAACTTATGTATCCGCATCAGAGACATTACAGGTTTTGGTCTTTGCTGCGTTTATTCAGACCATTTTTGGCGGCGGCGGTCATACTTTGACTATGGCAGGTTTTACAAAAATAAATATGGTCAATTCAATCATTGCTGTTTTGGTTAATGTTGCATTGAATGTTGTTTGGATCCCAATTTATGGGATCATGGGGGCAGCATACGCTACTTTGGTTTCCATGATTACATTAGGCGGTTTAAGGCTTATAGAAGTACAGCATTTTGTTGGTATACATCCATTTAGTGTAAAAATAATAAAACCCATTCTTGCCGGAGGAAGTATGTTTATTATTTTGAGCATAATCAAACCTATGGTCATGCCCATACATACATTTCTATCTCTGATGATTGTTATCCTTGTGGGATTTTTGTCATTTTATTTCATCTTGTGGATGTTGAAATTTGACGATGATGATAAAGAAGTCTGGTCCGGTATACGCATGATAGCCAATAAGAAATGAAAATTGATATAAAGAATCCAACGTTTATTGCAACAAGTGCTATGACTCTTTTGATCTGTGCATTGTTCTATCATGTGATCTTTCAGGGGCAGGTTTTTGGATCTCCGGACACAATGAACCCGAAGTCTGCCGGAATTGCTCTGGAAAAGACTTATTCTAAAACAGGAAATTTTCCCCTTTGGCAGCCATGGATCTTTTCCGGTATGCCAACAGCTGAAGCATTTACATTTATCAGTAAACTTTATTTTCCCGCAGTCTTGCTCAACTTACTGTTAATTAAGGGTCTGTTAGCTCAATTGCTCCATTTACTCTTTGCCGGGATTGGTGGCTTTATTTTATTACGCTATTTACGACTGTCACATTTTTCTTCATTTCTGGGCGGAATAGCGTTTATGCTGACTCCATATATGCTAACCATGATTGTTTTTGGGCACGGAAGTCAAATGATGACCGCTGCTTACATCCCATGGATCATGTGGTTGACTATAAAGATTATGAACAAGACATCATTATGCAGTGTAGGATTGCTTGCTGTGCTCATGGGTTTTCAACTTCAACGTGCCCACGCACAGATAGCATATTACACCTGGATGTTGGCTGGGGCATATGTTTTGATCTATCTTTTATGGAATGTTATAAACAAGGAGGAATCCAAAGAAAAATGGCTTGGTTTGGGAGGATTCTCTCTTGCTGCATTTTTGGGGATAGGAATTGCATTACTCATTTATCTACCTTCCATCGAATACACACCATTTTCTGTCCGTGGTGGTGGCGCAGGAGGTGGCGCAGAATATAGTTATGCTACTGGCTGGTCATTCCATCCAAAAGAAATGCTAACATTATTGCTACCGTCTGCATATGGATTTGGTGGTCAGACCTATTGGGGATACATGCCATTCACTGATTACCCAAACTATATGGGTATCATTGTTCTTTCCTTGGCGGTAGTGGGCTTTGTAGAAAAACGAAAAGAGGTCATTTCCTGGTTTTTACTTATTACATCTGTTCTGGCATTATTTATATCCTTTGGAAAACATTTTAGCCTGATCTACGACATTTTTTACGACTTCTTTCCCTATTTCAACAAATTTCGTGTTCCTGCCATGATATTGATCTTGGTCCAGTTCAATGTAGCTATATTGGCAGCATTTGGATTGGATGCATTGCTGAAATTAAAAGAACATATCATTCCTCGTGCTTTTTGGATCACATTAGCAATAGTTGGTATTTGGCTGTTGGTACTTGTACTGGGAGAGGGAATCATAGAATCGTCATTACGTAGTGATTTTACTCAACCAAGAACACGAGACCCCAATACCATCAGAGCTATCAATGACCTGAGGCTGAATATTTGGAAAAAGGATGCCTGGATGATGATTGTATGGGGAGCATTAGGCATGGGCACAATTTGGATGTGGATTAATCGTAATATTTCAAAAAATATATTTCTTTCATTTATGGTAATTATTGCGGTGCTTGATATTGCTAAAGTTGGACAAAGCATTGTTCATCCTGATCGCAAGTCTGGACGAACAGCATCCACAATGTCATCAGCAAGCGTTAAACGATATTACGAGGTTGATCCAATAATAAAATTCTTGCAAGAACAGGAACAGGATTTCCGGATCTATCCTGCTGGTTCATGGTTTGGTGAATCACGATTTCGGGCTTTCGGTATCGAGTCGGTTGGAGGGTACCATCCTGCCAAACTCAAGATCACAAATGATTTCATTCAACGTACGGAAAATATCAGTTCTTTTCCGTTAATGAGGATGTTGAATGTCCATTATTTGTTGAGCCCACAAGAAATTCCAGTACCATATCTAAATAAAGAATTTATTGGTAAAATGCGATCTGGCAGAGGAGTACAGGATACATATGTTTATTCCTTATTAGATCCCTTACCGCGTGCGTGGTTTGTGAATTCTGTAGTAGCAAAGAGTGAAGATCAGCTTTGGCGAATGATAAATGAAGCATCTTTTGAACCATCGAACACGGCCTATATACCTCAGAAATATGAAGATGCTGCTGGAGAGTTTTCTTTAGGAACAGTGACGAATATAGAACTTTCTATTCATGAAATGACTATTGAAGTATCATGCAATGAGAATGGATTTTTAGTCATAAGTGAAGTGTACTATCCCAACCGCTGGCTATGTACGATAGATGGTGAACCTGCAGATGTTATTGAAACGAATAAATTGATTCGTGGTATTCTTATTCCCGAGGGAGATCATACGGTGAAGTTTATTTATGACAGGTCTTCATTTAACAAAGGAAAACTTTTTTCAGGTATTTCGTTTGTATTGGCATTGGGAATTATAGGAATAGGACTATTTAATAAGCGTAGGCGATCATGAAGATCTACAACCAATCTTCAAATATAAAAGGTGGTTTATTCCTGCTGGGAGTCATTCTTGTGGCTACCTTGTTGATGTACTCACAAACCATCGTTAACAAACTTCGCGATGATAATCGAGAAATCGTTCAATTATATGCGGAGATCATTGCCGCATCAGTAAAAGATGAGTCCGATGCCAACTTGACATTTGTATTTGAAGAAATAATCACTAAGGTACAATTCCCAGTTATTTATGCCGATCGTGAGCATCATCCTATATATTCAAAGAATCTACCGTCAGAGTTGAATTCAAATGAATTGGAAGCTCATAAGCTAACCATGTCTAAGCAAAACGAGCCCATTTCACTAGAGTTTATGAATAATGAAACTGGGCAAAATATCAATATAGGTTTTCTATACTTTGGTGATTCTGAATTAATTAACAAACTTCAATGGCTTCCTTATCTAGAAATAGGTGCAGTGGCCATTTTTATTATTCTCGGTTTTGTCGGCTTTACAATGATCCGAAACAGTGAAAAAAGACACATTTGGGTTGGTATGGCCAGGGAAACGGCTCACCAACTAGGGACCCCTGTATCTGCACTTCTCGGTTGGATTGATATGCTGAAGAATAATCCCGCTAAAATCCATGATGTTTTGAATGAAATGTCCAGCGATCTTTCTCATCTGGAGCAGATAGTCGATCGATTTAGCCGAATGGGTTCAGATGCAAAAATGGAGGAGTATGATTTATCAAAAACAGTACAGACGATCATTAAATATTTAGAGCGCCGTTTGCCTAGCATCGGTAAAAATGTAAAGATCGATTCAAATGTTTCTAATAATCTAATGGTGCACGGAAATAGTATATTAATCTCATGGGCACTGGAAAACATCATCAAGAATGCCATTGATGCTATTGACCATGATTCGGGAACAATATTAATTGAAAGTTCTATTGATGGAGGTCATGCGTTTATTCTTATAACTGATAATGGAAGAGGAATCCCCAAACGGGATCATCGCAATATTTTCCGTCCCGGATTCAGCAGCAAGAACAAAGGATGGGGAATGGGCTTATCATTGGTAAAGCGGATCATAGAAGATATTCATTATGGTAAGATCCAAGTTTTGGAATCTTCAGAAGGAAAAGGCACAATATTTCAAATATCACTACCAAGATAATGCTTTTTGAAAGAGCATACTTTTTTGGGTAATTTTTAGACTATTTATCAGGAGTAAAATTTGGACATTCTATACGCATTAGCAGCACCTGAAGGTCAAAGCGGAGGCGGATTCGCTGCTTTTTTACCATTTATATTAATCATGTTGGTAATATATTTTTTAATGATCAGACCGCAATCAAAAAGGCAAAAAGAAAAAAGACTCATGCTGGAGAATTTAAAAAAAGGTGACCGAGTCATTACAATTGGTGGCATTCATGGAAGTGTTGTAGGTATAAAGAATAATGGAAAAGTAGTTGTAATGAAAGTGGATAAAAACATGAATATTACTGTGAACAAAACAGCAATTGCAGGCCTTGCTGGACATGTAACTGAAGAGGATACACAAGTGGAGACACAAACCTAATGTCATTTTTGAATGTGGTAAAGTATGGAGATCCAATTCTTCGTAAAAAGTGTGAACCAGTAAAAGACTTTTCAAAACTTAATAATCTTGTGGATGATATGTTTGATACCATGTATGAAGAGGAAGGAATTGGTCTTGCTGCTAATCAGGTAGGGATTGATCTCAATTTGATGGTCATTGATGTTTCTCACACAGAAGAGACGGATGATACCAATGTATTCATCAATGGGGAGATCTCCGAAAGTTGGGGGGAATCTGTGTTTGAGGAAGGCTGTTTATCGATCCCGGAGGTCAGGTTGGAAGTGAAGCGCCCTGAATTCATCAAATTCAAATACCAGAACATTAAGGGTCTCGAAAAAGAAGAAGAATTTTCTGGACTTCTGGGCCGGGCTATCCAGCATGAGATTGACCATCTAAATGGTATCTTTATTATTGACAGGGTAAGTTCATTGGTCAAAATGCAGGTCAAGAAACAGCTTAAGGAAATCGAGAATACATCCAGATCAAAAATCCAACACGATCGTAAAGAATCCTTCATTTTATAATTTGAAATTCATAGTCGATATTTTTCAAAACCTTTTGGGGCAACCTGGGAGGTTTATTTTTATTAGAGAACAATCATGAATATCGTTTTCATGGGAAACCCAGAATTTGCTGCAAACTGTCTGGATGCATTGGTGAAAAGTAAACATAATATTTTGGCTGTTGTAACCAACCCAGCAAAAAAGGCAGGTAGAGGGCAAAAATTAGTCCAGACCCAGGTTTTTAAATTTGCTGATCAACTGCATTTAAATATTATTGAAATGCCAAATTTGAATGATATAGAAAAAAAAGAACAATTAATTGAATTGAATGCAGATATATTTGTCGTAGTGGCGTATAGGATATTACCAAAAGACATTATCAACATTCCAAAAAAAGGCTGTATAAACCTCCACGGATCACTATTGCCTAAATACAGAGGAGCCGCACCAATTCAATGGTCATTAATCAATGGAGAAAAAACATGTGGTTTGACCACATTTTTAATTCAACCCAAAATAGATACAGGCCAGATCCTTTTACAGAAGAGTGTCTCGATAAATAATAATGATGATTATGGATTACTATCCTATAGAATGAGCTATATGGGTGGGGATTTATTGGTAGAAACATTGGATAAATTCCAGGATGGCGAGATCATCCCAAGTGAACAAAGTTTAGATGGCGTTTCATATGCTCCAAAGATCACATCAGAAATTTGTAATATAGATTGGTCACGCTCTGCTATAGATATTCATAATCTGATTCGTGGACTTTCACCGATTCCTAGTGCGCGAACAATCCTGAACCACAAAATAGTAAAAATATTTAAAACAGAATTAATTGATGGAAATAGTGAGCATCAATTTGGTAGTATTATAGATAATAATAATTTTATCATTCAGACTGGGAGCGGCCAATTAAAAGTTCTGGAACTGCAAATTGAGGGTAAAAAACGTATGGCCACTTATGATTATCTTCGAGGTACATCAATAATTCCAAATACAAAATTGGGTTAGAATGGATATTGCCAGAACGTACACAATAGATGTACTAACTCAATTTGATTTAACTCATGCGAGGCTCAAAGATATTCGCGATAATATTTGTGATCAGCATAACATTAAAGGTTCTGATCATCAACGAGTAACAGCATTAACAAATGATGTTATCCGTTGGCGAGGACGGATTGATCTGTGGTTGAGAGAACTTTTAGATAGGCCGAACAGGTCAATCAAACCTGAATTGAAAAATTTAATTCGTTCCGGGTTATATGAAATTCTTCTAGATAAAAAAACACCCGATTATGCAGCAGTGAATTCTTATGTGGAAATTGCCAAATCTATATTTGGTGCAAGACAGAGCAAATTTGTAAATGCAATTTTAAGAAAAGCATCTTCAGTTCAAAATAATTCTATCCATGAGGAAAGTCTCCACGAATGGTATTCGCTTCCGAAATGGTTATGGGATAGATGGAGAAAACAATTCGGATTGGAAAAAGTGACTAGTTTAGCAGAATTTTATTTATGTCCTGTGAAAATTGATATAAGACGGAATAATGAACAATTGAGTCATGAAAACTTAATTCAATTTTGCTTAAAAAATGATGTAACGATTACAACATGGGATAATTCCCATGTTTTTTACCATGTAGAAAAACATTTTGCAAGATTAAGATCATTATTATTAGAAAAGAAGATATTCGTGCAAGACAGGGCGGCTGGGATGGTGGTAGAATTAATAGCTCCGGAACCTGGAGAAATAATTATGGATGTTTGCGCTGCGCCAGGAGGTAAGACAACTTATATAAGTGAATTGATAGGAAAAGATGGACAATTGCTCGCGTTTGATAATGATGCAGATAGGATCAAAAAAATGGAACAATTAAAAAATATAACAATTGAGAGGAAAGATGCTGAAAAAGATGAATTCCCAAACGCAGATGTAATTTTGATTGATGCACCTTGTTCAGGAACAGGAGTAGTAGGAAAAAAACCTGACATTCGCTGGAGAAGAAAAAAAAATGAAATTCAGGAATTTGCAGAATTACAAAAGCGAATTTTGATCCATATGAGCAAGTTTGTCAATCCTGGAGGACGGATCATTTATTCTACATGCTCACTGGAGCCGGAAGAGAATTGGGGTGTGATCGATGCATTTCTTAAATTTAATGATCAATATTATGTGGATATGGAAACGAGAATGATACCTTCGAAATTTCAGGATGTAAGAGGCGCATTTTTCTCATTCCCACCTTTTAGTTCTACAGATGGAATGTTTGCAGTCAGATTATTAAATGAATCTTAAAAACAAATATATAAAATACTTGGTTGCACTTGGAGTAATCACAACTGGAGTTATCATTATAGTTGAATTCTTGATCATGCCTATTTATACCCGGCAGGGTGGAGGGCAATATTTAGTTGATGTGAAGGGAAAAACATATAAACAGGCAATCGAAATAATTGAATCTGAAAATTATAAAGCCAGCATTAAAGATACGATCTATACAAATACTGTTGACGAAGGTATTGTTATGGAGCAATACCCCAAACCAAATATGAAAGTTAAATCTGGGCGTACCGTTAAATTGACCATTTCAAACTCTGAAAAGTTAGTTCCGATACCTAATTTGATTGGTCAATCACTCCGCAGTGCAGAGATAACATTGCAGCAAGCAGGATTGATGATTGATACAGTGTATACTGAATACAATCCTGAATATCCGAAAGGGACTATCGCGTGGCAGTATCCAAAAGCAAATGATACTATGAAAAAGGGTCTGGGACTCCAGGTCACCTTAAGCCAAGGCCTGCCTCCAAATTTTTATCAGGTACCCAATGTTATAGGATTAAGTCTGAACAAAGCAAAAGAACACTTAACCAATGCCAGGCTGAAGACAGGAAGAATAACATACCATGAAGATCAAGACCTAGTTCCTTACACAGTGCTTGATCAATCCATAACTGAAGGTACGGTCTTGGATAAGTCGATGAAGATCAACCTTGTCGTTAGTGTGCTAGATCTTCAGGATATATTTAACCAAAAGATGTCAGATCCAAATTGATTACTGCTGCAGAGTTCAGTCGAAAATCGATCCACCTGATGAGCCTCATTGTTCCCTTTGGATATCTATACATTGTGCCAGATAAACTAAATATGACACTACTGATGATAGTGATTTCGTCAGTATTTCTTATTATAGATTTGACCAGAAATAAAAATAACTTCATTAGAAATATTTTTAATCGTTATTTCGCATTTATGTTGCGAGAACATGAAAAAAGGGGACGACTGACAGGCGCAACATGGGTAGTTTTGGCCTCTATACCTATGATTTATTTTTTTCCAAAAGAGATTGCAGTACTGAGCTTGGTATTTATGTCAATGGGAGATATTGCAGCAGGTTTGGTCGGACGTTCTTTTGGAAGGACAAGTATTGGGAAAAAAACAATCGAAGGATCAATCGGATGTTTGACTATATGTGTATTAGTTGCATATATGATGGATATTGTTCCATTTACAATAGGAATGGTTGGAGCTATTTTTGCAACAGTGTTTGAATTATTACCAATAAATATAGATGATAATTTATTGATACCTGTAGGGTCTGGAACTGCAATGGCGATTGCGAGTACATTTATTTGATGACCTTTCTATCACCAGCCATACTTTGGGGTTTATTAGCAGCAACTATTCCGATCATAATCCATTTATTTAGTCTTACAAAAACAAAGGACATGGAATTCAGTTCCATTCGTTTCCTTGAAGAAATGAAGCATGAGTCCATCCGCAATCTGCAATTAAAGCAATGGCTATTGGTTCTATTGCGAACATTGATAATCGCATCTCTAGTATTGATGCTGGCTCGTCCAACTACTGAGGGATTTGTATCATCATGGCTACAGGGTGATGTGGATTCAAAAGCTGTCATTATTATTGATAATTCTGCAAGTATGGGCCTGGAACATGAAAACGGAACATTATTGGAAAATGCAAAATTTCATTCAAAGTCATTGATCAGAAAACTGGATGAGGACACACATATAGAATTGTATCAAACTAATCCGTTTCAATTAATCTTCAGTGGAGCGCAAGACAGATCACAGCGGATCAGCCAGTCAATCAACGCCGTAGAACAATCTTTGGTATATGATGACCTTTGGAAGGTGCTTCAATTATCTTTGAACAATACTGAACAAGACAAGATCAATAAAGAATGTTTTGTTTTTAGTGATTTTCAATCACTACCAGATACGTCAACTATTAATGATTTGCAAAAAAATAAATTAAGTGACTGGAAACTTTATTTTATTGGTCAAGAAACATTGAATGACAATATAGGGATATATGAGGTACTACCTGTGAGCCAGGTAAAACTTCCTGACCACTTGATGAAACTGAATACGGTAGTATCTAATGAAGGTAAAATTGAAAAACGAAATGTACCCATCGAATTATTTTTAAATGATGAACGTGTTGGACAGGTGGTAACCGCTTTTGATCCGCAGAGATCAAAAGAATTCTTGTTTCAGGCTTATCCGGGAAAGAGCGGAGTTATCAGAGGGGCTTTATCCATTCCTGAAGATGATTTTCCATATGATAATGTTCAAACGTTTGAACTATCCATTCCAAAAAAGATCAAATGTACTTTGATCGGAAGATCTGTTGAAGATGTGTATTTGTTGGAAAAAGCACTACGGTCAATCAGCGGCGAAAAAGAATACATAAGTGTCGAACGAAAAATAATGAATTCCATAGATAATCTCTTTCTGGAAACAACAGATGTACTGCTCCTGCATAGACCGAAAGATATTTCAAAGCAGGCGCTGGACGACATTCAACGATTTTCGGAGAAAGGTGGTGGCTTGATCTGGATCTCGGGTATTTTGGATGTGCCTTTGGATCCTACGATTACTTCTTCATTAAAACTGCCTTCATTTACACAATCTATTAACACAAGTGAAGGTTCATTCTTTCAAACGTCAATAACGGATATTCAACATCCTTTATTTGCCGATCTATCTGTTAGAAAAATGGCTTCAGAATTACCAGAGGTCTTCCAATATAATCGAGTTCGCCCTCGAAGTAATCAGCAAACCATTATTAGAACGAATACAGGCGATCCGTACCTGTTGGATTATAATTATATTGGAGGGAGAATATTTTATTTTGCGTCACCCGTTGGCCTGGATTGGAACGATTTAGCCATAAGAGGCTTATTTGTTCCACTGTTGCATCGAATGATAATTCTCCTTGCAACAGACGAGGCGAATACTATGCCCGTGTTTTCCGGATCAGATAAAGTAATTAATATTCCCAAATATCTTTTAAATGGTACTTGGGAAGTTTATACACCTTCATTAAAAAAGACGTTAGAGATTCCAGATTATCAAAACGAACAATTGGTTATTGAACATACCGATGAGATCGGCTCTTATGAAGTGTATAAAAACGGAGAACTATTTACAGCATTTTCAACACACTTGAATCCCAAAGAACGTCCCAATAAACGAGCCGATGGATATACTATTGTTGATCTAATTGGAGATGAACGTTCAAAGTATATTTCTAATAGTCTAAATATTTCTAATGAGATACATGATATACGTTACGGTAAATCGTTGTGGAGAAATTTCTTGATATTAGCCATCGTACTCATGCTTTTGGAATCAATTATTGTTCGACCGGAAATCCGCTCAATGAATCCTTCTGAATAATGCAGGATATTAAAGTGCACAAGGAAAAGGCACTTCTTGTTGGTGTCATTTATGGAGATATGGATAAAAATGTTGCTGATGAACATTTGGAAGAATTAGAACTTCTCGCCCAAACTGCTGGCGCAGAGATATTAGGAAAGATCACACAGAGATTACGAAAATTCAATCCACAATATTTAGTGGGCAAGGGAAAAGCAGAAGAAATCGTCAATCAAGCTAAAGAATTGGACGTTCAATTAATCATTTTTGATGATGACCTATCACCGGCCCAGTCAAAAAATTTTATGAGCTTAGCCAAAGAATTAAAAGTAATTGATCGGGGAGGATTGATACTCGATATTTTTCGTCAGCACGCCCAATCGCGGGAAGCAAAGACCCAGGTCGAGCTAGCTCATCTTGAATATCTTTTACCTAGATTAACTCGCCAGTGGACTCACCTAGAAAGACAAATGGGTGGCATTGGAACACGGGCAGGAATGGGAGAGACCCAGATTGAGATCGACCGTAGATTGATCCGCACTCGTATCTCAAAGCTGAAAATAGAACTGGAAAAGATTGACAAAGAAAGAACCATTCAAAGCAAAGGCCGTCAAAATTTTTTCCGAGTTTCTTTGGTGGGGTATACCAATGCAGGAAAATCAACTTTAATGAATGCACTATCCGGATCAGATGTTTTTGTCCAGGATCAATTGTTTGCCACGCTGGACACAACTATTCGGCAGGTAAATTTGAATGATACTCATCAAATATTATTGAGTGATACAGTTGGATTTGTCCGCAAACTCCCTCACGATCTTGTGGCCAGTTTTAAGAGCACTCTTAAGGAAGTTGTGGATTCAGATTTGCTCCTTATTGTTTTGGATGCATCTTCATCCTATATCCAAGATCATTTCAATACTATCCGTACAGTGTTAACTGAAATTGAAGCTGGCGAGAAACAGCATTTGATTGTTTTAAATAAGATTGACCAGATTGATAACATAGATCATCTAAACTCATTAAAAAGATCATTTACAGAGTCAGTCTTTATATCTGCTTTAGACAAATTGAGACTGGATGATTTGATTAAAAGTATTCAAATGATTATGGAAAAGAATTTTGAAACAGTTGATGTAGATATCCCATTCAGTGATGGAAAGACTATTTCAGAGATTCAGGATAGATTTGATGTGTTGATCAGGGAATATCATGATAAAGGTGTTCGAATGACTGTCAAAGGTCCGTCCAAAAAGATTAAAAAAATACTGAGCCATTTGACATAAAAAATCCCGACACTTTAGTGTCGGGATAAAATTTTCCCGCTTTGGGTGTTTTTCAGGATCATGATTACTCATGAGTGGTGGCCTCCTGCCAACAGCAAACTTCCTTTACCCCGATGAACCAGAGAAGGCCTGTTTTTTGATAGCAGAGTTCAGCCTCCAAGGGATTGTTTTTGAAGATCCTGAAAATACGCCCCCAAGGCGGGAATTGTTAAAAAGCCTGTTTGAATTTATCTGATGATTCGTGAGAGGACAAGGTCTAATCAAATTCTTTTTTAGGTGGCGACAACTGCCCTTCCGTTGATGCAACAAAAACTGCAACACTAGCGTCTCCGGTCACATTCGTAGTGGTACGCAGCATGTCTAGGATCCTGTCCACGCCCAGTATAAGGGCGATCCCCTGGCTCGGGACGCCAATAGCTTCAAGAATGATAACCAGCATAATAATACCTGCTCCGGGAACAGCTGCTGTGCCAATAGATGCCAAAACAGCCGTTAAAACTATAGTTACCTGCGATGCCAGCGTCAGATCCATTCCCAAAGTTTGGGCAATGAAGACTGCTGCTACAGCCTGATAGAGGGCTGTCCCATCCATGTTAATGGTCGCCCCAAGAGGTAGCACAAAAGAAGATACTTCTTCAGAAACGCCTAGCTCATCTTCACAGCGCTCCATGGTAACGGGCAGTGTAGCTCCGCTGGAGCTGGTGGAAAAGGCCAGCAATTGCGCTGGCGCCATGCCTTTATAAAAATCTTTCAATGACATATTAGTAAATAATTTTAGAATACCGGAATATGTAAAAGACATATGGATAAATAAACCCAAAATGACAGATATCATATAAAAACCAAGCGCTCCTAAGAGTTCGATGATATTGGCCATATTATCTCCGGCCACTTTGTTGATAGTATCAGCAATCAAGGCAAAAACACCAATGGGTGCCATCAGCATAATAACATCAACCAATTTAATGATGACGTCATTCAAGCCATGGAAAAAATCTAAAACTGGCCTTGCGCGGTCATTTGGTACCTGGATCAATCCGATTCCAATAAAAATAGCCACAAACACAACCTGAAGCATATTGCGATTATTGGAAGCTGCACTCATTACATTGCTGGGTACCATATCTACGAGGGGCTGTAGTGGGCCTCTGTCTTTAACGCTTTCGGCAGCTGATTCTCTCTTTTGAGCGTCCTGCTGGTATGTTTCCTCAAGCTGAATCCTCATTTCTTCAGGAACCGAGTTTCCTGGCTGAATTAAATTGACAATCACCAATCCGATTGTGACGGAAATAGCTGTGGTTAAAATATAGATAGAAATAGTTTTGCCACCTATCCGAGAGAGCTTTTTTAAATCAGAGAGTGAAGCAACTCCCGTGATCAACGAAGAAATGACCAGTGGAACTGCAATCAGTTTTAGCAGGTTGATAAAGATCTTTCCAAAGGGAGCTATCCAATCTGATGTAAAACCACTCCATCCTTGTGAAGCACCAATGATGCCATAGGCGAGTCCCAGAAAAAGTCCGATTATAATCTTCCAATGTAATTTCATAATGCTTTGAATTTAGCAGGAACTTTTATGTTCGCAAACCATCAATCCAAGAGTTGCTTTAGAGCGGTGTCCAGATCTGTAGTGGGGAGGTTGCACTGAAAATCTTTACATACATAGGCAGTGGGTTTGCCATCGATCCGTTCCTGTGTGTCGGTCCAAGGGGCTACCTGTGACAGATTATTTCCATTCTTATAAAGTATGATCCTGTTGGGTTCATATTCGTTCCTAAGCGTATTAAGGAATAATCTTGTTTCTTCATTATCGGTGCCCACAACGACAACTTCTTTGGCATTCTGATCAAAAATATAACCTGAGAGCATGTGAGCATGACTGGATGGAATGCGATCAAGATCTCTTTCAAATGTCTGGAGTGTCTTCGCTGCCTTATCCGCCCAGTGCATATTGCCGCTTATTCTTGCCAATTTATTCAGAACATTCACTGCTACTGAATTACCAGAAGGAATCGCACCATCATAAGAAGTCATACTGCGAACAATCAATTTTTCAGCATTATCTGATCCCAGAAAAAATCCACCGGCTTCTTCATTCCAAAAATCCTCCACCATGATCGTTGTCAGTTCCAATGCTGATGAAAGGTGTCTCGGGTCAAAGGTTGATTCATACAGCTCGAGTAATCCCCAAACCATAAATGCATAGTCATCTAAATGGGCATTTAGAGAGGCACTGCCATTTCGAAAACGCTTAAACAAACGTCCATCTTCTGCGCGGACATTATCTAAAATAAAGTCAGCAGCTTTTACAGCAATATTGGTGTATTCAGGATTATCCAAAGCAACTCCAGCTTTTGCGAATGCTGCAATCATTAATCCGTTCCAATCGGTCAATATCTTATCATCTTTAAGTGGATGAATCCGTTTTTCTCTTTCTTTAAATAGTTTTTCTCGCCAGCCATTTATTTTTAGGTGTAGTTCCCCCGGAGTAAGGTCCATGCTCGCGGCTATCAATTTTACGCGCTTTTCCAGGTGAAGTACATTGGAGCCAGTTTGTTGGCCGGTGACTTCATCATGATAATTGCCACCAGAGTGAACATTAAAAATTGTATTGAATGTTAGACCGTCTTGTTCACCTAAAGTGGAAATGATTTCCGTATCACTCCACAGATAAAATTTTCCTTCTTCCCCTTCACTGTCCGCATCCTCTGCTGAAAAGAATCCACCATCCGGACTCATCATATCCCGAGAAACGTAGTCCAAGATCTCTCGATTTGTCCTAGCATAGAATTCATTATTTGTCATTTGGTAGACTTCGCTGAATGCTATAGAGATCATTGCCTGGTCATAGAGCATTTTTTCAAAATGGGGGACGAGCCAGTTCTGATCAGTGGAATATCGATGAAATCCAAATCCAATATGGTCAAATATTCCCCCCAGACGCATATTTTTTAACGTGGTTTCGACCATGACCAGGGCAATGTCATTATTGTTAATATGTGCATACCTCATTAGAAATAAAAGTGCGTGTGGCGATGGAAATTTAGGAGACTTTCCAAATCCTCCTTCTTCCTTATCAAAACGATTAACAAAATCACTGTACGCCAGTTCCAGGACCCGTTCTTCCGGAGGATCTCCCAGTTCACGAGTATTGGTTTTTATGAGGAATGATTGGACTTCATCCGCAGAATTCATTATCTCATCCCGTTTATTGGTCCAAGCATCATTTACTATGGGAAGAAGTTGAAGCAAACCAGGCTTTCCACCGCGACGATCTTTTGGGAAATAGGTACCTGCGAAAAATGGTTGTTTTTCTGGAGTCATAATAATCGTCAATGGCCATCCGCCGCTGCCTGTCATTCCCTGGCATACGGTCATGTAGACATGGTCAATCTCCGGGAGCTCTTCCCGGTCCACTTTAATGCTGATGAACCAGTCATTCAGGAGCTTAGCTACTGAATCATCCTCAAATGATTCATGTTCCATTACATGACACCAGTGACAGGTGGAATAGCCGATGGATAGAAAGATCGGTTTATCTTCATCCTTCGCTTTTTGGAAAGCTTCTTCACCCCAGGGAAACCAGTCCACTGGGTTGGTGGAATGCTGAAGAAGATAAGGGCTCTGCTCGTTTGCTAATCTGTTTGTATGGGGTTCCTTATCACTACTCACTACACTAGTCACCAAGAAAATTAATAGAAATAACGTCTTGAATTGATGCATATCACTATCGAAATTTGCAAACTCTTTCATTAATATAACAGGCACAAGATGAATCAAACACCATTAAAATACGTCATCATGCTTACCGCGTTGGTAGCCATAGCTATTTATTTTATCATGAAAAATGCACTTACATTTCAATTTCACACTGTCCGTAATGATTTTATGGACTGGTACTTTGCCAATAATCCCACCACTGCCACATGGATCGGAATCCATGATTATGATGGAGAGCTCCCCAATATCAGTGCTGCTGCAAGAATTAGGGAAAGAGCTCACTTGGAACAGGTAAAAGCTGATCTTGAAAATATTGACCCAGCAAGATTGAATGATTTTGACCGGATTGATAGACAGATTCTGTTGGACATGATTGAATCCAATTTTTTTAATTTGGATGAATTGAAAAGTTTTTCCTGGAATCCATTGGAATATATGTGGGGGCTGGGATACGCATATGAAAGTTTGCTGGCATATGATTTTGCACCTGTCGAAGAACGATCGGAAAATTTGTCCCGCCGGTTTCTTGCTACATCTGAATATTTATCACAGGCCAAAGATAATTTGGTTGAATTTCCTAAACCCCATTTGGAGACTGCTATTAGTCAGGCAAAAGGATTGGCGGGAATGTTTGATTCTTCCGTTCCTGAAATGGCAATACAGCTAAAGGATGATTATCGGAAAAATTTCGAGCACAATGCCAGACTGGCAAAGCAAGCCATCGATGAATTCATTACTTTTCTAGAGAGCCATCAGCAAGATAAAGCATTCAGAGATTTTCGCATAGGAAAGCAATTATACAACAAAAAATTATTCCATTCATTGAAAGAGGGGATTACGGCGCCTGAAGTAATGGAAAAGGCACTAGCCCATTTACGTGCGGTGCAAAATGAAATGTTTGAATTGGCCGGTCCTCTATATGTAGAATGGTTTGGTAGAGAACCGTCATTGGATACACATGAGGATAAATTAAAAATGACACGTATGGTACTGGATCGGATTGCTGAAGACCATGCGCCTCGTGACAAGGTAGTGGAAGCGGCACGGGAAACTATCGCGGAATTGAAGCAGTTCATTATAGATAATGACTTGTTGACATTGGATGATAGCAAACCGTTGGAAATCCGTGAAACACCTGAATATCAGAGAGGGGTTAGTGGGGCGTCTTTGCAGTCTCCGGGGCCATTGGAGAGTAATCTGCCTACATTTTACAATGTTTCGCCAATTCCAGAGGATTGGACGGATGATCAGGCGAAATCATTTTTGCAGGAATACAACACCATTTCCATGAAAATATTGTCTATCCATGAAGCCCTCCCGGGGCATTACGTTCAGCTATACTATGCCAATCGAAATCCGTCACTGGTTCGAGCGTCCTTCGGCAGCGGTGTCATGATCGAAGGCTGGGCTCATTATACGGAAGATATGATGGTCCGTGAAGGATTTGGCGGAGGAGATCCGCGCTACAGCCTGGTGGAAAAGAAGTGGAAACTTCGTGGAATCGCCAATGCCATCATAGATCAGAAGATCCACGCTGAACGCATGACCGAGCATGAGGCCCTGGAACTTATGATTAATGAAACTTTCCAGGAAGAATCGGAAGCCAACGGGAAATGGAAAAGAGCACAATTAACATCTGCCCAGCTTTCCACATATTTCACGGGATATATACTTTTTCTTGAACTCCTAAAAGACTATAAAGCACAGGAAGAGGAGGATTTCAATATCAAAAATTTTCATGAGGAGCTCCTTTCATACGGGTCCATCCCCATTCGCTATATACGTGAAATGATGATCGATTAGTTATTAATTGCAATTCATTGATATGACCTACCTGACTGTTATTCTGATTTATCTCTTCACCCTGATCGGAGTTGGGATATACAAGGCAAGCAAGATCAAAACACAGGCAGACTTTGCTGTGGCGGGGCGGAGTCTTTCTCCATGGATACTGGTGGGGACCATGCTGGCCACTTGGATCGGTACTGGTTCCATTTTAGGCAATGCCGGGAAAACCTATGAAACAGGCATGGCAGCGTTGATACTGCCTATCGGAAGCATACTTGGCATAATTTTGCTGACCCGTATAGCTGGAAAGGTCCGCAGCTATAAAAAATTCACTGTACCAGAGATAATCGGCGACCGCTATGGCCCTGTTGCTCGGCTATTAAGCGTTATTGCCCTGGTTATGGCGTACATGGTCATTGTAAGCTATCAATACAATGCCGGAGGCGCTGTTATTTCCACAATCCTGTTGGATGAAACAGGAGCATCCCTAATCTCATTGGAAACAGCTACAATTATTGCAGCCGTATTCATCATCGCCTACACCATGCTGGCAGGGCTGGTAAGTGTGGCCTATACGGATGTTGGTAACGGTATTATTATGTCAGTTTCACTGATAATTGCATTTCCACTATTATGGTTCAAAGCCGGTGGCTGGACCGGTATGGAAGTTGCTTTTGCCAATATGGGCAAGGGACAGCACATGGAGTTCTTTGGTGTGTATTCCTTGATGGACATCATCAATTTCTGTTTGCCGCCCTTTTTATTGGTATTGGGTGATGCTAATATGTATCAGCGCTTCTTTGCAAGTAAAAATGCAGCAGGCGCCAAGTCTGCTACCAAAGTTTTGGTGGGAGCCGTTTTAGTGATCGAACTTCTCATTATTGCTTCTGCATGGGTAAGCGCATCCATGATACCCGATGCAGAAGTAGGTAAGCACGTATTGATCTACGCTGCCCATCAGCTTCTACCCACATTTCTAGGGGCCATAATGATGACTACCATTGTTGGGATCATCATATCCACAGCGGACTCATTTTTGCTGGTACCGGCTACTACACTTATGCGCGATATATATCTGAACTATTTTGATCCCGAGGCATCGGAAAAAAAGATCGTTCTATTGAGTCGAATATTAGTTCTGATTTTGGGAATTATTGCATTCATTGTATCCAAAGGATTTACTGAATCAGAGGGCTTTTTTGAGCGAGCCCTCTATGCCTATACCATTTATGGAGCAGCCATAACCCCAGCACTTGTGGCAGCGTTATTCTGGAAAGATGTGACCAAGGAAGGGGCGGTGGCATCCATCCTTGCGGGAACTATTGTTACCCTTCTGTGGAAAGAAATACCAGTTTTATGGACATGGTTGCCGAACGGAATTTATGGTTCAGTGGATGAAGTTCTGCCGGCCATATTTTGTTCGGTCTTAGCATTGGTAGGTGTAAGTACTTTGACTAAAAAGATGGTTGTGCTTAAATAGTTTTGGCCAGTGGAGGATCTTGTGTTTTTGTCAGGTCTGGCTTGGGCCCCAGGTCCCGACGGTAGTATTCAAATGTCACACCCGTCCCTTGCCAGTTATCCACCCGGTTTATGATCTTGATATCTCCAGTAAATTTGGAGGAAATACCTAATTTGACGTGACCAGTGACGTAGCGAATTCCGTCTCGTTTTTTTGCCCAACTTAAGAAAACCCGCTTCAATATTTTGGCATAACTATTTCCTTTATATTTGTCCATAATCACGAAAGCATAACTATATAGGGTATTCCCTTCGCCAAAGTTCTCATCCAGGCGAGCCCATGGTTCAGATGAAAGATCTTCAATGGCTACCCCAATGATATATCCAATGATATTGCCCCTATATCTGGCGATAAAGGGAAGAGAAGTAGGTTTATTGAAATATTTGTGAATAGTGGTCTTGGAGAGTACAGCCTTTTCACCATATTCTTCGGCTAAATGTTCCGATATACGTATGAGCTGTGGATAATCATCCTCACCCACATGTTCCATAAGCTCCACCTGGAATACACCTGATGAGGCTATAATTCGAGTTTTTGAGCGGTGTTCAATCTCCAGTGAGAGTTGTTTCATAGGTCTGTGAATTTAAGGATCGGAATCAACTAAAAAACCAACTCTATAGAAGATTTATTTTTTTCAATGTTCGTTCTTAGAAGTATGGGAGCGAATAAGGTAAATTTCCCGCCGATGAAATCCTTCAATTCACGACTTTCTCATCTTATTACTGAAAAAAAATCATGGCTATGTGTGGGATTGGACATCAATCCGGAAAATTTTTCCGAGAAAAATCCAACATTAGATGATCTGAAAACCCATGCGAGGAAGGTCATCGATTCCACCAGGGAATACGCGGCTGCCTATAAACCGAATTTGGCATTTTTTGAGCGATGGGGAAGCAAGGGTTTTCAGTGGCTGGAAGAAACTATGGAATACATTGGCCGTGATACATTGACCATAGGTGATGCGAAAAGAGGAGACATTGGCCACACAGCAACACAGTATGCCATCAGTCTGTTTGGACATTTTGGATTTGATGCGGTCACCATAAATCCATACATGGGAAGGGACGCCATCGACCCCTTCATCACTGATCCTGAAAAAGGAGCCTTCATTTTATGCCGGACTTCAAATTCATCCGGCGGCGACCTCCAGAATGTGGAAGGAAACGGTCAGCAACTGTTTGAAAAGGTCGCAGAATACTGTACTGGTTTAAATAAAAATGATAACGTTGGATTGGTGGTAGGTGCTACTGTTGCGGATGATATCCATTTAATACGCCGGTCAGCTCCGGGACTCCCTATGCTGATACCGGGAGTAGGAGCTCAAGGTGGTGATTTGGAAGCCAGTCTGGTCGCAGGAAATACGGATGGAGTCTCATTGATCAATGTATCCAGGGGAATATGTTTTGCTGGAGATCAGAGTGAGCAAGCGATCAATAATTCAGCGAAAGACTATGTTGATCAAATGAGAGGTATTATTGGATAGATATTTAAAAATTTTTATAGACACAGGCGCTTTGCTTGAAGGCCATTTTGTTTTGACATCAGGCCGACACAGTGCCACATACTTTCAGTGTGCAAAAGTTCTCCAGCAACCTAAACACTTATCCCATTTTTCTGAAATGATCGTTGAGTATTTTGAAGGTACAGAAATAGATGCTGTTATTTCACCTGCAGTTGGTGGCATCGTCATTGGTACAGAAGTGGGCAGACAGCTTGGAGTAAAAACTATTTTTGCTGAACGTCAAGAAGGGAACATGATTCTTAGACGTGGATTTGAGGTCTATGAGAATGAAAAGATTTTAGTGGTAGAAGATGTGATCACGACTGGTGGCTCAGTGAAAGAGGTGATAGAGTGTGTGGAAATAAATGGGGGGAATGTTGTAGGCGTTGGTGTTGTGGTAGACCGCAGCGGCGGGAAAGCCCATCTTCATGAAAACCAATTTTCTGTTACAGAACAAACCGTAGTGAGTTACGATCCCAATGAAATACCTGAAGAATTGAAAAAGATACCCATAGAAAAACCAGGAAGCAGGAGCTTAAAGTGAAACAATTAACACTCATTTTGATAGGATTAATATTTATGAATGCATGTACAATTGAGGAGAATGTGGCTGTTATCTCAACAGATCATGGAGATATGGTAATTGAATTTTATCCTGAAGTAGCCCCAAAGCATGTGGAAAGCTTTAAAATTCACGCTGAAAATGGTTATTTTGATGGATCCACATTTCACCGTGTTATACCTGGGTTTGTGATTCAGGGTGGAGATCCTAATACAAAAGATGATAATCGAATGAATGATGGACAGGGTGGCCATGCAGCGAAATACTATGGTTTTGGAGATGAGGATGTTGATTCCACTTGGACACTCCCGGCAGAATTCAATGACCGCCCCCATGTTACAGGAGCATTATCCATGGCCAGAACCCCTGATGAGAATAGTGCCGGGAGCCAGTTCTTTATCTGTGCCGCACCCGTTCACCGCCTGAACAATAAATATACTGTTTTTGGTCAGGTCATTTCCGGTCTGGAGGTGATACAAAAAATCGTTAACTCTCCACGGGATAATAGAGATAATCCTAAGGAAAAGGTTGAAATAACAGTCAAACTTATGCCTCGTAGTAAAGCCTTGGATCAATAAAATATATGGCAGACCGGATTACTAAATGTTGAAAATTAAAAACAATTAAAATGCATTTATTTTTGATTGAAACAAAAATTGGGGTTCACACGTTAATAAACTAACTTCCCCGCCGAAATTGAATATGAAAAGAATCATTCTAATATTTTTTACCTTAGGTTCTGTTCTCTGGGGACAATTGAACCCGGTTACAGTTACCGCAACCGCTGATGAATCCGCGCGTGCAGGTGAGGTCGTCCAAGTTAAATTGATCGCAAGCATGGATGATGAATGGCATATCTATGCTCTCGATGATGCCGGCGAAGGACCTGTTGCCACAACCATAGCCATCACCGGTGATGCTGTTTCCAGGCAGGGAAAGATTGATGAACCGGAGCCCATAGAAAAATATGATGAAGGGTTTATGACGGTAACACGTTCCCATAAGGGGACTACCCAGTTTGCCATTCCGGTTCAGCTGGATGGAAATATTGATCCAGGAGAGGTAACCTTAACAGCGAATATTTTATACCAAGTCTGCAATGCATCTTTGTGTTATCCACCAAAAGAAATATCTTTAGATGTTCCGGTTACGGTAGAAGAAGGAGGCCCGCGGATCGACAAGGTTCACTTCGTAGCTGCATCTATAACTGATGCAAGTGGAAATATTGATCTGAACGCAGCTATAAGCCAGGGTTTCTGGCCATTTGTGGTTTTAGCATTAACTATGGGTTTTCTTGCATTGCTTACGCCTTGTGTATTTCCCATGATTCCCATTACTGTATCGTATTTTACCCATCAAGGTGAACTGGAAAACCAGAATCCCCTAAAGCAAGCATCAGTCTACGGGTTAGGTATTATTGCAACATTCACACTTTTGGGGCTGATACTGGCCGTCACTTTAGGAGCATCAGGAGCGAACCAACTTGCGGCCAATCCCTGGGTTAATTTGTTTATCGGTGCTCTTTTCACATATTTTGCACTATCCTTGTTTGGAATGTATGAGATACAGCTTCCTTCAGCGTTACGTCAACTGGTCCAGAAACAGGAAGGAAGGGGTGGATATATTGGCACACTTTTCATGGCGGTCACGTTTACCCTGACCTCATT
>CAZECA010000009.1:47880-51049 GCA_964510385.1 uncultured bacterium | reverse complement strand
ATTTATTGCAATGGGATTAGTACGTACGATTGGAGATCTTACACTGACACAATCCGGAAACGCGTTCGGTGCAATTACATCTACAGATTGGACATCCATCATTCATTATACAAGGAAAACAGCTGGAATATTGTTAGCAGTAGCAATGGCAGCGGTCGGACTGAACACAAAATTTAGTACACTAAAAAATATTGGAATGAAGCCATTCTATTTTGGTTCATTTATTGCAGTGTTTGTTGGCATATTGAGTATAACGATCATTACAATTTTCATCATGTAATATGTCAGAATTATTCATAGGGTTGCTTCAGGAAACAGTCAGCGGGATAGCATTAGGTTGCATTTACGCACTGATCGCTCTTGGTTTCACGTTGATCTATAAGGCGACGGAAGTTGTGAACTTTGCTCAGGGTGAGGTGATGATGGTTGGGGCATATGTCAATTTTTATTTTGTGACACAGTTTTCTACAATGTTTGGCGGACTAAATGGATGGATTTTCTTGGCATCACTTCTGGGATCTATAATCTTTGCCATTATTTTTGGGATAATTCTGGACTATATCATTAATCGACCACTAAAAGATGAGCCTGTTTTTTCCATAATTATGGCCACCATCAGCTTGGCGATCATTTTACGATCGTTAACAGCGTTAATCGCCGGGCCAATCAGTTTAGTTCCCGTGTCCCCTTTTGGTGATAGCACGGTTAAAGTGGGTGGCGTAGTCATCTCTATTTTAGACCTTACAATCATTGTTTGTGCCATCATTTTAATGGCTCTTTTCTTCTACTTTTTCAATAAAACTCGGTGGGGCATCGCCATGAAAGCCACTTCAACAGATTCAGAAGCAGCGCAGCTAATGGGTATCCCTGTCAAGAATGTGTATCGATATGTTTGGGTATTTGCAGCCATTGTGGGTGTTATCAGCGGAGTATTACTGGCGCCACGGATGGCTCTACTGGATACAACTATGGCATATCTGGGCCTGAAAGCTTTTCCAGCAGCTATTTTAGGAGGATTCGGATCTATCCCCGGAGCTGTTATTGGCGGCATCGTTCTGGGAATCATTGAAACCATAAGTGTGGGCACACTTTCATTTCATTTTTCATGGATCAAGGAGATAAATGATATCATTGTTTGGATCGTTCTTATTGCTGTATTGATGATCAAGCCGGATGGTCTCATGGGAATTGCCAAGGTAAAGCGTGTATGATTAAGGGACGCTACGATGATGAAAACCTGAAATGGATCCCTGTTTTGATTCTTTTTGTTTTTGTTCTGCCATTCATGATTAAGGGTGCCACTTTCAGCTATAAATATTATTTATATGTCCTAAACATTGCAGGCATATACATAATCCTCACAGTCGGACTTGACATTTTGAGTGGGCTAACAGGATTGATGTCACTGGGACATGCAGGATTTCTTGCCATTGGCGCCTATACATCGGCTATTCTGGTTGACCAGGTAGGGGTCCCATTTGAATTGTCATTACTGATCACACCCTTGATCGTAGGATGCTTTGGATTAATTATTGGTTTTCCTGCCTTGAGAATAGAAGGGATGTATCTCGGGCTCACAACAATGGGGTTTGGATTTATCGTTAAACGGTTGATCATTTCTTTTCGTGATTGGACGGGCGGTTCGGCAGGTCTCCATGTTTCCAAGGCCAGTATTTTTGGTATTCCAATCCAAAATGATTGGGATAACTATTTTATGATCTACTTTTTTGTCATTTGTGCCATAGTTATTTGCCGTCGGATAGTCAGGTCCAAGCTTGGAAGGGCGTTTATGGCCATCCGTGACTCTGAAGAGGCGGCACAGGCTTCGGGGATCAATTTGGCAAAATATAAATTGATATCTTTTTTCATTTCCGGGCTATTTGCGGGATTTTCCGGGGTATTGTTTGCCCATACAAGCCATTTTATATCCACAGACCATTTTGATATTATACTTTCTATCTATTTTATTGTGATGGTAATGGTTGGTGGGATCGGCTCAATCTATGGAGCAGTATTGGGGACCCTATTTATAGTTTTAATGGAAAATCTTTTTATTCCGCTTTTTGAAGATAGTGTATCAAATTTTGTCCATTTAGAAGCCGGCGACTTTCAAGCGTTGATTTTTGGTTTGATAATGCTGATTTTTATTATATTCCAGCCCACGGGTCTCTATGGGATGTGGCTTAAAATAAGAATTTATTGGAAATTATTTCCATTTAATCCGCGAAAGCGGTTCACCTAAACTGAGGAGTTATTATGAAAAAAGACAAACATATTTTATTAATTATTGTGCTAGGATTGAATTTATTAAATGCGCAATCGTCTTCAAATCGGACACCTGGTGTCACAGACACAGAAATATTGATTGGCAATATTCAAGATATGAGCGGTCCAATTAAAGAACTGGGAATGCTTATTCCTGCTGGATCCAATTTGTATTTTGATTACATTAACGAAAAAGGCGGTGTACATGGCCGGCAGATCAAAATGATGGTAGAAGATCATGGGTATAATCCTCAAAAGGCTGTAGTAGCTGCGAAAAAGCTTGTAGAGAAAGACCAGGTATTCTGTTTGTATAATGTAATTGGAACATCCCCGGCTGAAGCCATACGTCCCATCCTAGAGGAAAACGGTGTCCCCCTGATTGCTCCTGCAACGAATTCAAGTTCTATGTCGGATATGACCAAACAGGCTGCAAAATATATTTTTCATACAGATGCCGGATATGATCTTCAGACACGGATTTTGATCGATCACATTTTGGAAAATAATCCAGATGCAAAGATCGGCATTGCCTATCAGGATGATGACTATGGTCAAAACGCTTTGAAAGGATGTAGTGAGGCAGAAGAAAAACATGGTGTGACAGTTCAGAAAGAATCCTTTCAAAGGGGTGCCACTGATTTTGTTGGTCAAACTGGAAATTTTATGAAAGGCGGTTGTACAGACGTTATAATAGGAGGTATCGTCCGTGAGCCGGTCACCATTATGAAAACAGCTCAAGCCATTGGATATAGTGCCCAATTTTGGGGGCTTGGCCCAACAGTAGATCCTCGAGTAGGATTATTAGCCGGTGACGCAGGAGAGGGTTTCACGGCAACCTATTGGGCATACCATCCGGATTCCGATGAAACAGGTCCCACATTGTATCGGGAGCTGTGTGAGAAAA
>CAZECA010000009.1:0-47780 GCA_964510385.1 uncultured bacterium | reverse complement strand
CATCCGGATTCCGATGAAACAGGTCCCACATTGTATCGGGAGCTGTGTGAGAAAAATAATGTACCTGCTCAAATGAGAGGCCTCTATCATTATTATGGCTTTGCCACGGCAATTATTTTAGTTGAAGGTCTTCGTAAGGCTGGGAAATATCCTACAAGAGAGAGGATGATTAAAGGGTTGGAGACATTGAAGAACTGGGAAAACGGCGCATTCCCACCCATCACATACAGCCGCAATGACCATGCAGGAGTTGAGAGCGTTATGCTTTTACAGCTACAAGGTGGGAAACAGGTTGCAGTGACTGATTGGCTTGAGTAGCACACATTAATAACTTCGAGGCCCCATCAGGGGCCTCTTGTTTTATGAGACATTTGACTATAAAAAATCTTCATATGCATTTTTCGGGTGTGAGAGCACTCGATGGCTTATCATTTGACGTAAAAGAAGGCGAGATTTTTTCATTGATAGGACCTAATGGTTCAGGTAAATCCACCTTATTCAATTGCATCAATGGGTTTTGCCGACCGCAACATGGTACAATAGAATATAATGGCCATGATGTTATCTCAGTGAAACCACACGATGTAATAAAGATGGGAATTTCACGTACATTTCAAAATCTCCAAAATATTCCGCATATGACACTTTTGGATAATATACTTCTTGGAGCTCATCATCGGCTCTCAAATAGGGATACACTAAAACGATGGACATCACGAAACGAAAGGGAGCGTGAAGAATCATTAGCACTGGAAGTTATGAACCTGTTGGGTATTGCTAACTTTGAAAAAAAGTTTCTTGCTGGCCAGCCCTACGGCATTCAAAAACTTGTTGAGATAGCGCGAGCATTGATCTGTAAACCATCACTGATTTTATTGGATGAGCCAGCAGCCGGGATGAATGACCAGGAAACACTGGAGATCGGAAAGATTATTTCCGATATTCGCGATCAGCTAGGTGTAACGGTCCTGGTGGTGGAACATGATATGAATTTGGTAATGAGTATTTCTGATCAGATCTGTGTTCTGGATTCCGGTAGTATTATTGCCAAGGGAACACCGGAGGAAGTAAAGAATAATCCAGACGTGATCAAGGTTTATCTTGGAGAAGAAGCCAATGCTTAAGATGGTGGGCGTTGAGACGTTCTATGGTAAGATCAAGGCGCTTCATGGTGTTTCGTTGGGCGTTGAAGATGGCCAACTTGTTTGTATCCTTGGTGCCAATGGTGCAGGAAAAACCACGATCCTGAAAACCATTTGCGGTATCACTGAACAGGAATATGGAACCATCCATTTCAATGGTGAACAGATTGATCACTTGGAGCCGGAACAGATAATTAAACGGGGAATATCAATGGTCCCAGAAAACCGGAGGATTTTTTCCGAACTGACAGTGTATGAAAATTTAATGATGGGCGGTTTTCTGATCAAAGATAGAGACCAATTTGATCAACAAACTGAATATGTATATGATCATTTTCCTGTCCTTTCCAAACGGAGTAATCAGCTGGCCGGAACATTAAGCGGTGGTGAACAGCAAATGCTGGCAATTGGACGAGCACTCATGTTAAAGCCAAAATTACTTTTGCTGGATGAACCGTCACTGGGATTATCACCCAAATTAGTAGAGGATATTTTTGCAATTATTAAGGATCTTCATGGCTCGGGTGTCACCATTCTGCTGGTTGAACAAAATGTGAATCATGCGTTAAAGATCGCTGATCATGGCTATGTTCTAACATCGGGAAAAATATTTTTGAGCGGTACCTACAATGAATTATACGAGGAAGACAAGGTAAGGGAAATGTATTTAGGCGAAGGGAAATATGTCAGAAGAGCGAGTCTGTGGAGATCATGAGCAAACCTGATTTTAAAACGTGCAATACGGTTCCTAAAGCTTTCTGGTATCATGTAAATCAGAAGAAAGATTCCATTTCCAATTGGAGTAAAATAAATGGTTCATGGGTTCCCCAAACCTGGGGTGAGTATGGCCATACAGCAAAAAAAATCGGTCTAGCTCTCAAAGCTGCTGGTATGGAGCCGGGAGATAAGGTGTCTATCTTATCTCAAACACGTCTTGAATGGGTCATGTGTGATATGGGCATTATGTGTATTGGATGTACCACAGCACCGGTATATCATTCCAATACAGCTGAACAGGTTCATTTTATTGCTGAACACAGCGACGCACGCATTATTTTTCTGGAAGATCAAGAACAATTGGATAAAGTTTTAGCAGTATGGGACCGGTTACCTCATGTAGAGAAAGTTGTAGTATTCGATCAGTATCATCCTTCTGACCTGCCCAACGTGATTTCTTTGGATGCATTCATTGAAACAGGTATAGATGATGGTTCATTCGAAAAACGCATTGACGCAAGTCAGCCAGATGAAGTGATCAGTTTTATATATACTTCGGGAACAACAGGCCATCCAAAAGCAGGTGTGATCAACAATGATAATGTTATCTCAATGATCCGACACCTTCCACAAATGTTAAATATAAACCAAGAAGATCTATCAGTCGCTTATTTGCCATTGGCCCATATAGCAGAAAGATTAATAGGACATTTTTTAAAATTAGTAGAGGGTAATCAAACTGCATTCGCAGAAAGTATTGATGATATGCCGGATAATGTTCGCCAAGTAGGCCCAACTGTTTTATTGGGTACACCTCGCGTATTTGAAAAATACTATGCGCGCATTGCTACAAATGTTGGGGATGCTACCTGGCTCCAAAAGAACGTTTATAATTGGGCAATGAAAGTTGGTCAGAAATATTCAAAGGGTTCTTCTAAAGGGAAGAAAATTTCCCTGAACTTAAAATTGCAATCCCGTATTGCCAGATTCCTGATCTATGACAAGATAAAGGATATCTTTGGAGGAAGAATCAAATTTATGTTATCCGGGGCCGCTCCTATTTCGCCGGAAATCATTCATTATTTTAAATGGATGGGGATTACCATTTACGAAGGATATGGTATGACAGAAACAACGGGTGTTTTAACGGTGAACTATCCTGGAGAATTAAAGATTGGCTCGGTGGGGAAGGTGATACCGAATACGGAAATCATGATTGCGGATGATGGCGAGATCTGCGCAAAAGCTCCTCAAAACATTAGTGAATATTATAAGAACGAAAAGGCCACAAGAGAATTACTGCAAAGAAATGGCTCACAAGAGGTTTGGCTCCATACCGGCGATGTTGGATATATAGATGAAGATGGGTTTCTCTTTATTACTGATCGCAAAAAGGATATTATTATTACTGCTGGAGGGAAGAATGTGGCGCCGCAAAATATAGAGAACCTGTTAAAGACCAGCCCATATGTAAGCCAGGCTATGGTCTATGGTGATGCCAAACCGTACTTAACAGCCTTGATTACAATGGATGAGGATGAGATAACTAAATTTGCCCGGGATCAAAAACTCTTGTATCAGGATCTGGGTGATCTCTCAACAAAAGAAGAAGTGATAGAACTGTTCCGCCAGGAAATCTATCATAAAAATCAAAAGCTGGCATCATATGAATCCATAAAAAAGTTCCATGTTCTTGATGAGGACTTTGACCAGGATAAAGATGAATTGACTCCCACCATGAAGGTTCGCCGAAAAGTGGTGACGGAAAAGTATAAAGATATTTTGGAAAACCTTTATAAGTCATAAACTTGACATCATGAAAAAGCTCTTTTTTATGTCCATTTTTCTTTTTCTCATGAGTTGTGAAAAGGAAAAAGGAGATTCCTATTCGAAGGATCTTTTAGGCTCTTGGAATGGTTTCAAGCAGACGAATTCCTATTCAATAGCGGCCAATACCTCATTGACAGTTACCAATCCTTATGTATCAGGAAATGGATTTCTCATCATTGATGGAGCGGAAAACGTAGCCTTGAATTACATATATATGTATTCGACCAATGGTGTCATCATGGTGTCAGTCTCAAAAAATGTGTTTGGCATATCCAATGAAGATGAAAATTTTCTGCTGAACGTATATGACTACGGCGACTTTGGTAATTTCAGTCAATTATTTAAAACATCTCCAGGAAACAGCGATATCTATGAAGGTGAACTGGAGTTTGATATTCATAATTCTACTATTACCATTAATTCGGGAGCACTTCATCATGAAACAGTCTCTGACAGCGTAATGATCACGGGAAGTGTTGCAGTTTCCCAAACCAATGTGACTGCAGGGAATCAGACAGAACTGGGTTCTCTTGAATGGGTATTCATTGATTATACGGTGAACTTGATGTTAAATAATGATATGACGTTCACACAAACCATCACGAACCTAGATGGTGATACAGAAGAATTTACAGGAGAGTGGGAGGGAGACAGTGACGAAATTACCCTTCACTTTTCTGGCCATTCACTTACCTATGAATATTCTGTCAGTAGCAGTGGATTGGAATTGGTGTATATAGATGATATATGTATGCTGACCCCTGATGAATGTCTGCCCCAATACGAATTGATGTACGGCATGGAAAGCGGCTCACTGGAGCAAGTAGTCTTACTAGAGACCGTATACTACACGAAATAATATATAATTATTTCCCAAATTTTCTCAAAAACTGATCTGGGATGATCCTCAACAGAGGGATCATCAATCTCATTTGCCAGGGAAAAACAAAAGTTTTTTTATTTCGGTCAATGGCGCTGACAATCTTTTCCACTGCGGTCTCTACTGGGAGAAGGAAGGGCATGTGTTTTTTATCTTCCGTCATGGGTGTGGTGATGAATCCGGGACAAATGGTGGTAACCTGAATATTATATTTGGTTAGGGTCAGTCGCCAGCTGTCGGCAATGCGGCGAATGCTAACCTTGGCGCCAGCATAACCTCCATGGTAGGCGATCTTCAAAAATGATGCGACCGAACTGACATTCACCAAAACACCACTTTTCTGTTCTTTCATCTTTGGGATGAAAGGCATCAATGTATTGGTCACTCCCAGGATATTCGTTTCCAAAATGGTGTTAATAGCAGTGGCATCGCCGCTCATGAGGTCATCGTGCCCGCCAATGCCAGCATTGGCGATAACCATATCGATCCGGCCTGTTTGATCTATAAAATCAATTGCTGCCTGTGAGCACGCATTCCTGTCCCTTGCATCCAAGGTGTAAATAATTGATTTCCCACCCAATGATTCACAAGTTTTTGCCACCTTTTCCAGCAATTCAGTCCTCCTGGCTGTTAGTCCTAATGTTGCGCCACGCTTCGCAAATGTGTAGGCTAAGTGTTCACCAATACCGCTACTGGCACCAGAAATAAAAATTGATTTTTTCATAGTTCGAATTTCTGTCCTTCTTCTGAAATTTGAAAACCCTGATTTAAAATTTGATCTTTAATTTCCTGCTTTGTCAATGCCGGGTTGGAGTGGTTCAGGTGTATAAAGTGGATCTTTTTTTTCTCTGATAGTTTTGAATTGGAAAAATGGTCCATTGTCTCAATTATGAATGGATGGGGGATCTCGCTTATGTTCCTGTTTGGTATCTCATCATTGTCATAGAATGTAGCGTCCAACAGGGCGTAGTCAACCTTGTTGACCAATTTAACAATATCGGTTTCCCATCTACTCCATTTATCAATGTCGGGAATATAGATAAGTGACTTATTCGGGCCATCAATCCGATAGCCAACAGTTTCAGTGTATTCATCCCGGTGTGGGACGATAAAAGGGGTAATAGATAATTCATTGGTCAATCCTATTGACTTGTCTGCCTGGATTGGATTGATCTCAATGTTGCCCAGCTTGACTAATTGTTCCCAAGGTCCATTACTTTCCAGAAATCCGTTCATTCGAGGCATGGCATACACCGGCATTGATTTTGAACCCATGACCTCTCGTCCCATATGGATGAGCCCAGTGTAGTGGCCAATATGTCCGTGGGTCAGAAAAATACCCTTGAGCTCGCATAGGTGTTCGTTGGTGATGGAGTAATGTTGTATAGGTAAGTCAGGAGTCGCATCAACCATCCATGCGCGTTTTGTGTTAGGATCGATTATAGCGATAGATGCAACCTTAAGATGTTTTTCTGGTTGATCCCATAGATCTTTGCAGCAGGTTTTCTCGCAACCGGAGTGAGGCATTCCTCCATCCTGGGCCACGCCCAGTACAACAACATATGGCTCTGCCTGACTGAAACAGAGTAAGAAGAAAAGGAATATGGATAAATACCGTTTCATATTTTGATAAAGATCTTTTGACGATACATGACATACAGTATGCTCCACCATACAAAGACATGAATAAGTGCAAATATAAGAGAGCCGTTCAGATCTCCGGCAAGGGGAACACAAAATTGAGTGTAGAAATATGTATACAATGATCGTTCACCAACTGGTATGGCAAGCATGGCATTGACCCAGACACCGGAAGCAAAGAAGACGAATAGGGAGTTTGTACCAAAGATCTCAAAAAATGTGAATTGATTTCTCATAGCGCGAATATCAATGATCCATATTAAAGCGGCCAAGATAGAAAATGCGATCCCGCCCGTGACCAAAACATAAGAACTGGTCCATAGCTGTTTATTGATGGGAAAAGTCATATTCCAACATAATCCAAGTATGATAAGCAACGCGCCCATGATGAACATCTTTTTTACATTATCTAACTGATCATCAGCGGTTTGGATCATTACACCGGCAAAAAACCCCAGGATAACGGTCATGACTGCAGGGATTGTGCTCAGCAGACCTTCCGGATCAAACGGTACTCCGTTTCCTCTCCAAAGATGAGCCTCTCCTAAAATAATTTTATCAGTGGCCAATACCAGATTTGAGTTCAATTCGTAACCACCCGCCCATGAAAGAGACAGCCAATAACTCACCAGAGTAAAAATAAGTATCCCCCACAAATTCTGTATCTTAAACCGAAGAACCAGTAGAGAGGCAATTCCATAACAAAGGGCAATTCGCTGGAGAACTCCCATGATCCGAAAATTTTCCAAACCTGTTCCGCGAACTATGGAACCAAATAAATGAATTGACATACCTATAAGAAAAATGATCAATGTTCGTTTCAATATTTTTAGATAGACCTCACTGGTTCGGCAAAAATCGTATTTGCTTAATGAAAACATCATAGCGGTTCCCACAATGAAGAGGAAAAATGGAAAGACGAGATCCGTTAGTGTGAGCCCATGCCATTTTGCATGTCGTAATTGGGAATAGACGTGTCCCCAGCTTCCAGGAGTGTTCACCAAGATCATGAGGGCAATGGTCATCCCTCGGAACACATCCAGAGCATAATATCGTTCAGGATTATTCATTCACCGATTTTATCTAATAGGTGGGTCCAAAGCCACCAAAATCCAATGCCCGAAACAGAAAAGAGCAACAGGGCGTTCCCAGTATTGCCAAACATCCAATGGCCGATAGCAAAATTGAGTCCATAGATTAAACAAATACCTGCGATCCAGTTCATAAAAAAACCGCGAGTTACTGGTTCCAGTGTTGATTGTTGTATGATGGTTGACCACCAGCCACCCGGTTGTACCCTTTTATAGAATGTATTCAAGGTTTCAGTGGACTCTGGTTCGGTAATGAAGGTTACAACTATCCAGACAATGATGGCCGTAGGAACAATAATGAGCAATTTGTGATGAACCTGCAGGGAAACCCCAAAAAGAATAGGGGCCCGATCAAATAAGGCATATGGGAGCCCGGCAGTGATCGTTTGATTCCATGCGATCAATTCTAATATAATGGTAATAACAATAGAAGTAAGTAGGGCAGAGATCTCTGTCCAGGCGTTGATACGCCACCAGAACCACCGCAATATCAGTACAGCACCAATACCGGCACCCATGGCATAGATGAATTCCCATGCCTTGCTGATGCTCTGCATATTGATTGCAACAAAGGCAGCGCAAACCATTAAACCTATGGTCATGATGCGGCTGACTAATACATAGTGTGACTGATTTCCATCTTTTTTGATAAACCGTTTATAAATATCATTCATCAAATAGGATGCTCCCCAATTCAAGTGGGTGTCTATGGTGGACATAAAAGCCGCCAGGAAGGAGACGATCAATAATCCTTTCAGCCCGGGACCAAGAAATTCGTTCATGATCAAAGGGTAGCCGGCTTTTGAGCCAAGCTGTGCGTGAGATTCAGGAATTACTGGAAAAACAACAATAGAAACCAATGCTACGGCTATCCAAGGCCAGACCCTTAACGCATAATGGGCCAGATTGTACCAGAGAGTAGCTGCAAGGGCATGTTTCTCATTTTTAGCAGAAGACATACGTTGGATGATATAACCACCGCCGTCTGTCCCATGGTGGGACCACCACATAATAGTCAGAAACACTAAAAATTTTGAGAATGGGGATTCCCAGAAACTTACTGAGGTTATACTCGTTTCCGGTACAGGAGGAATAAATTTCAGAGTATTTTTATGTACCACTCCCGAAGAGGTCAAATCATTCAGCTTTTCCAATAGAACATTCATTCCACCCACAGCATCAATAGCGATTATGGCCAAGATAATTGAACCTGCAATGGCAATAAAAAACTGTACCAGATCTGTGATCACTACTCCCCAAAACCCAGAGAGTATGGCGTAAAGCAATGCAATGGAGACGCAGATCCACACAGCGGTCCAACGGTCAATATTCAGCATGACTGCCATCACTGATGCCATAGCATTGATGACCCATCCCATAACGATAAAATTATACAGTATGGCAAAATAGCCTGCTTTGAATGCCCGTAGAATGGCAGCCGGTCTGCCGCTGTACCGAATTTCTAAGAGTTCGTTGTCAGTCATTACTTCTGCTCGGCGCCACAAACGTGAAAAAAGTAAGGCACCTAATAGTCCAGATAGAAGCAGATTCCACCAAAACCAATTCTGCCAGATCCCTGGTCCGCGAACAAACTCGGTGATTGCCAGCGGAGTATCAGCCGCAAAAGTAGTTGCCACCATAGACGTTCCAACGACCCACCAGGGGAGTGTTCGGCCGGAAAGAAAATATTCTTCAGTGCTGGAACCAGCTCTCTTGGAAAAATACACACCCACCCCAATGGAAAAAATGATATAACCGATGATAATAAACCAGTCTAGAAATGTAAGCGACATGTTAATAGAGCTTTTTTATTTCAGTGCCAGTATAATAGTGAGAGAGAATCTCAGCGGCTGAATATCCATTTAAAGCCATGCCCAGAGCGCCAATCTGGCAAAGGCCAACACCGTGTCCCCAGCCGGCTCCATTTATTTGGATCCATTTTTCATTCATGGTGAGTGAAAAACAAGAACTGTACAGAAAGGAAGGATGAAGCACCTTACGAATATCATATTCATTATTCAGTGAAAGGATTTTTGATAAATCATCTTCAGTTTGGTAATCAACAAATAGTTCAATAATTCTTCCAGAATGTCCTCTTTTCATAGCATCAATTTTATTTATGTGTGATACTTTTTCTCCTACTTTTTTAGAAAAGAAATCACAGAATTCACCTTGTTCAAATTGTATTTCCCATCGAAAATATTTTTCATTATTGTCTACGTTGCCCAAATATTGGGGTAATATAGATTCTTTAACATAAGAAGGCCCGCAAAATACATCCTGATTTTCTGTGAACCAGGAATCCCAATCAATTTGTGGATCCAATGATCTTCCGTCAAAAACACTTTGTAGATAGGAAAGAGGTCCCATATCCCAAACTAGCTCCGCATTTTCTGTAAGTCCTCCGCAAGACTTTGAATAACGAGCATCACATATTTTTTCATCATATATAATTACATTGCCAGCTGTCTGGTGGCAAATAGACAGAGACATATCTGTCATCTGATTACTGCCCTGGTATCGTTGACAGCAGTCATCATTGCATGCGTCTATTCCCAGTTCTGCATGTTTATTTTCTGCAGCAGCAAGGACCCAAGAACGGGCTGCTATGGTTTGTGCTTCTAAAAAAGTAGAAGGACATTCAGGACTCATTTCTGCTATTGAGACGCACGCTAAATAATCTTCCAGTCCGACTTCGTTTATCAGCATTAAACAGTCATCTATCTTATTTATCAGCATACTTCCTGGAAAGGTAATATCTAGTGTTTTTTCCCAGTGGAACCCTCTGCCGACAGGGACACTTTCTATTGTAATTCCAGCAGGATCATTTTGAATTGTCTTTCGGATAACCAGGTCAGCATCCTCTAATGAAATTGTCAAGGAGTTTGGTGTTTTACAGGAAGGTTCCAATCTATTGGCTGATTCGATCTCATATGCGGAAGGATCATGAAATTTAAATTTTATTTCATTTCGTTCATCTTCAGGTAAGATGATGCCGATCTTCAATGTAGGTTCATTATTGAGAATCAAGATAGGCCTTCACTCCGCCCCCAATTATAGGCGCATGTGTTAAATGAGAAATGGTTAAGAATGTATTTTCCAAATACCATTCTTGAGATTCTGTATTTAATATATTCGAGTTCTTTATGTTATGAATGATTTTTTCACTCACAGATAAAAACAATTCTTTATTATCATTCAACAACGCTCCCAAGTGTAAGGCGCAAATTATTTTATCAAAAACACTTTGTCGATGTTCAAAAAATAATTCTATCCGCTTTGATATCAATTCTGATAATCCATTAATAAATCGATCATGAATATTTTCATTCTCCATCAATATTGTGCTGGGGTATATCTGTTTTCTCTTTAATTCATGAACCGGTATTCCTTTTAACTTTGAATATTGATTCATGATGCCCAATTGGCTGGTGAGGTATTCGTACGAGAACCCTTTATGATCCTCCATTTGCCATGTTCTGGGCATCCAATCTTTAATTTCAAGAAAAGATTTATGTTCTCCATTCATCATGATGGCATCTGCTATTCCGGTTCCACCGCCAATATAAAGAGCATTATTTACTCTCCTGAATTCCCCATTTTCGCTGTACAACTCACCTAGGCCGCAGAGGTCATTGTCCTCTCTCAAACTTTTTATTGAGAGACCTTTAAGTTCCGCCATGTCCATTCTTCTTTCCAGGATATCCAAAAAACGTGGCATCCGAGGACCATTGTTCATGATCTTAATTCCCCGTTTGTCATTTGTCTTTGTTCCGGGCATTCCTAGTCCAACATATATTTCATGTGAAAAATGATCGTGTAGCAGACGGTTAATCACTTCTTCACATGCTTCAGCATATGCGATACATTGACGTTCTTCATCAATGGATAGTCTAAGCTCACCTTCTTGATCATCTTTAAGTTGACTATCGATATTTATCGGTGTGAAATCTGTTAAATAAGATGGACTGTCATGATAACTGACCTCAACAATTTTACTAGCAATTTGGTAAGTATCATTCTCTTTTTTTTCTACAACTGATCCAGCCACTTTTGTGGCGCCTCCATCAATCCCCAGGAATGTCTTTTTCATGATAAATAGTTATGCTTCAATGATTGGATGCGTTCAACAGATTCATGTATACGAGATTCGGGTACTTTTCCCTGCTCAATCAGACCAGCGATCGTATTAACGGCTCTTGGAACTATATCTTTATCATAAATCAAATTATTCCCAAAGCAAAAGAGATCCACACCGGCATTTATGATTTGTTCGACAGCTGTTTCAAAATCATAATTTTTGGAAATAGCTCCCATGAGTGGATCATCGCAGATCACAACTCCATTATAATTCATTGTTGTCCTTAAAAGATCATTAACTGTTTTCACTGACATGGATGCGGGCCAATCAGGATCAATTCTATCATGAAAACTATGGCCCACCATGATCAGATCTACAATGTTTTGATCGATCAATAGTTTGAATGGTTTCAGTTCGATTTCTGACCATGTTTTTGAAATATTTGTAAATCCCTCATGGGTATCTTCTTTGGCGCTACCCAATCCTGGAAAATGTTTTAATGAACATAATACGTTTTTTTCTCTATGAGCTTTTATGAATATCGCAGAATGATCTGCAGTTATCTGTGGATCAGTACTGAAACATCGGCTTTCCTTACTTTGATATGTTTCTTTATTTATTTCCAAATCCACCACTGGAGCTAGATTTACGTTGACACCAAGTTCGGTTAATGTATTTGATACTGTTTCTGCAAATCTGCGAGTTTTATCTCTGCTACTATGTTCACCAATTTTACTCCATGATGGGCAGGGGGGAAAACCGTTCTCTTCCTTTAGGCGCTGTACCTTACCGCCTTCTTGATCAATCATAATGAACAATGAATTGTCTAGCTTTTTTAAGTTATTGATCAACAATTTAACCTGACCGGCTGATTGGATATTCCTCCAGTACTCATCGGGTTCTGCCACTTCCTCATCGTAAAGAATGACACCGCCAATGTGATATCTTTGGATATCCCGAACCACAGGATGATCAGCATGGATTTCCAATCCTTTGAAGCCGGTAATGATCATTTGACCAATTTGCTCTTTGATTGTCTGTGACATTTGAGTAATAAAGTTAAAGATTTATGATTCTATATTCTGTTAATTTTCCCGTACAATGTTTAAACAAAAATTCATACTACTTCTGGCAGTCTCATTATTTATAAGTTGTGCAGGTCCAGGAGAATTTATGTTTCAACAATCCTGGGCAGAAGGAACCCTGAAAAAACTCACTCTTCGTGAAAAAATTGGACAAATGATGCTCTATGGAATGCATCTAAAATTTATGAATAATGAGGATGCGCGCTTGCAGGAGATCAAAAAATATATTGAGACCGATGGAGTAGGCGGTATCCACTTATGGTCTGGAGACGTGGGAATGTCGATGACTCTTTTGAATGAACTACAGAACATGTCAAAGGTTCCGATCATTGTGGATGCAGACATTGAGCACGGCCTCAATCAACGCTACAGTCCGGGAACAGATTTACCACCGTTTATGGCCATTGCTGCCACAGGAGACCCATCATTGGCCTATGAGGCAGCCAAAATCAAAGCCATAGAAGCAAGAGCTGTCGGAATCCATTGGAATTTTTCTCCTGTAACCGATGTTAATAACAATCCGTCCAATCCCATTATCAATGTGAGATCATTTGGAGAGGATCCTGATCTAGTTGGAGCATTTTCTGTGGAATATATTCGGGGGCTTCAGGAAAATGGTCTTATGTCTACGGCGAAACATTTTCCTGGTCATGGTGATACGGAAACAGATTCCCATACATCATTAGCAGAGATACCATCTGATTCCACACGCCTTTGGAATGTGGAGATAAAGCCATTTAAAATTACCATTGATGCAGGAGTTGATGCGGTTATGGTGGCTCATGTCCACGCACCCGACCTTCAACCTAATGCTGATCTTCCTGCAACCTTATCACCATTTTGGACCACTGAAATATTAAAGGGTGAACTGGAGTTTGAAGGTGTAATTGTTACCGATGCAATGGCAATGGGAGGCGTCGCAAGAAACTTTTCCAAGGACTACGGGTTGATCCACGCCATCAATGCAGGTTGCGATTTTATCATTCAGGCTCATCCAGTGACCGATGCTATTGATGTGGTGGAGAGAGCAGTAACAGAGGGCATGATTTCTGAAGAACGGATCAATGAGTCTGCATTGAAAATGCTACGTATGAAAGAACGTTTGGGCCTTCATCTGAACCGGGAAGTCACTTTGAATCAGGCTACTAAAACACTGGGGATTTCTTCACATAAAGCCATGGCCTCTAAAATAGCATCAAAATCCATAACATTGATCAAAAATGAAGGGAAGGTTCTACCAATTAAAAAAGTGGATGGAAATCTGATTGTTGTCGATATTTATGACCATCCAAATGATCACAATCTCTCAACAATTTCAAATGAAATAAATCGTTCCAAGCAACCTGCAACATATTTCCAGATTGATGAATCTGATAGCAGTGATTATCTAAATTCAATTTTGAACCAAATTCCATCTAACAGCACAGTGATAATTAATGCGTTTGCCAATCCACAAGCTCACAAGGACAGGATCGCGTTACCTAAAACGGAAACAAAATTTCTAAAGGATTTAATTCTTAAGGTAAAGAAAACTGTCCTGATTAGTTTTGGGAATCCATATTTGATTCAGGATTTTCCAAATGTTCCTGTTTATGTTTGTGCCTATAAAGGTAATACGGTTATGCAAGTAGCCGCTGTCAAAGCTATTTTAGGATTAGAACCTATCAGCGGAAAATTACCTATTACGATTCCAGATATCGCCACAATTGGTGATGGTATTGAGATTGAACGTTCACCGCTGCTAGTGCAATCATCTCCTTATAAGCAAGGAAAGATGCTTCAGTGGGCCATGGCTTATGAAAGTGACGCAGACGTATATGAACTCAAGAATGTTATGAAAAGTGCATTAGCCGATTCTGCATTTCCTGGTGGAGTACTATTTGCTGCAAAGGATGGAAGAATATTTTTTCATGAGGGAATAGGGTTTCATACCTACGAAAAGGTAAGACCGGTAATACCATCCGATATTTATGATCTGGCTTCCGTTACCAAAGTTATAGGAACGACAGCTGCCACTATGAAGTTAGTGGATCAGAAAAAATTGAACTTAAATGATAGAGTGATAAAACATCTCCCATTATTCGGGAATTCTGAACAGAAAAAACGTGTTACAATCTCGCAACTGCTGACTCATCATGCGGGTCTTCCAGCTGATAGACGGTTCGATTTGGATGGGAGTGATTGGGAAGATGTGATCAAGACTAAACTTATCTCTGAACCTGGAATTGAATACAGATATTCCGATGTCGGATTTATGATTCTCGGAAAGATTGTTGAAGAAGTAAGCGGGGAACAGTTAAATGAATTCCTAGATGAATATGTGTATGGTCCATTGGGACTAGAGACAACTAAGTTTAATCCAATTAATCCATTGAGAAGGATAACACCAACTGAAATCGATCCAGATGGGAATCTTATTCATGGGGTGGTCCATGATGAAAAAGCTCGTTACTTTGGAGGCATTTCCGGTCACGCAGGTTTGTTCTCCACTGCCAGAGATATAGGTCTATTTTCGCAGATGTTGCTTAACGGCGGTATATATGGATGGAAACGAATATATCGAGAGGAAACTGTCGAATTATTTACTCGATCATTGCAGGAAAATAAAGAATTATTGGGATGGGATCAGCCGGGTGGATATAATCCCTTTGGCGTGTATCATGGTGAAAAAACATTTGGACATACTGGATTTACTGGTACATCAGTATGGATCGACCCCGATAATGAAATGATTGTTATCCTATTGACAAATGCTGTTCATCCCAGTCGGAAAATGAAAGCAGCCAATTATTTTGATTGGGCACAGAGGATAATATCTGAGACCTATGAAGCAGTTGGCTTGACTGTACAGAATCCACACCTAGAGTGGAGACCAAGGTGGAAATGAATAATAAACAGTTTTTTATATCCACAATATTTTTAGTGTCAATTTTATCATTTACATATAGTACAGATCATAAACCTTGGATTGAGTCACTGCCAAAGCCATGGACATTAACTGAGATGGAAGTTTCAGAACTTCTGCCTCAATTCCATGATCATTATCCGGAATTTCATGAACGGTTGAAAGCGTTTGCTTTATGGCAGATTGGTAAGCCGTATGAGATTTTTAAACTAGGTGAAGAAATTGAACCAGATCCAGATCCAATCATTCGTCTGGATGTTTCCGATTGCACTGTCCATGTTTTGACATGTCTTGCTTTTTCTCAAAGTAATTCTTGGATTGAGGCGAAAAACAATATGATTAACATTCACTATAAAGATGGTGCTCCATCCTTTAGCTCACGTTGGCATTTTACTTCAGAAAGAATTATTGAAAATCCCAGTACTCGCGATATTTCGCCAACACTTACTGACAAACTAAAAAAAATAGACATCACTTTGAATCAGCAGAAAGATGGAAGTGAATTTCTTGATCTGAATTGGACTAAGAAAAAAATAGTCAATTATATTCCGAATGAAATGATTGACAGAAAATTATTGAATAAACTTCCTAATGTTTGCGGAGTAGCATTTGTAAAAGAATCATACTTTAAAAATGGGATTGTAATGGCCCACGAGGGAATGATCATTGATCAAACAAATTTGGTCCATGCTTCAAAGGAAAGTGGAATAACCGTGAATGTGAATTTTTTAGACTATTATTTTCGAGAAAAAGGTCCTCTATTTGATGGTATCATGGTCTATGAATTCCATCCCCTGGATTAGTCATACAAATAATATTTTTTCGACAACTCTTTAAAACCGTTATCGAAGGGATTATACTCCAGTAATAAGTCGTTTCCCCATAACTTGTAAATATAATTATTCCATTCAAACTGATCGGGATATAAATGATTAATGGATTCAATAACATTTTTTCCAGTATTTATTGAATCATAATTAAACCTGTCTGTGATAATGATATTGATGCCATGACACATTTCACCTTCATATTTTGGCTTCACTGCCTTTCCGGGGATAGTAAATGGAGTAAACGAGACAGGCTCAAAAGACACCCCTTCTAAGTGTTTGTTTCTCAAAAATTCTACCAGTGCCATTGAATCAATCCAGGGCGCTCCAATATATTGAAAGGGATTTTTCGTTCCTCGGCCTTCACTAATATTTGTTCCTTCTATTAGGCATAGACCCGGGTAACGGAGTGCTGTTTCCATGCTTGAAATGTTGGGAGAAGGAGGCACCCAAGGCATTCCTGTATCAAGAAATTGCATATGTCTTTTCCATCCTTTCATTTTGACTACTATCAATTCTTGTTCATAATTAATCCATTTTTCACCTGCGATCATTTTTGCCAATTCCCCTGGAGTGAGGCCGTACTGAATCGGAATAGGATACATACCCACAAAGGAAACATATTTTTTTTGCACTGAGGGCCCATCAACAACTTTTCCTCCTAATGGATTTGGTCTATCGAGAATAATCAGAGGGATGGCTGCTTCACTGGCAGCTTCCATGACTAATCCAAGGGTTGAGATATAAGTAAAAAATCGAGCACCAACATCCTGTATATCGTATATGATCACATCCAATCCTTTTAGCATCTCAGGGGTAGGCTTTTTTGTCTTTCCATAAAGGCTCAATATTTTTGGTAGGTCTCCCTTCTCCAAATCGTTTACATATTGTCCATCTGCTATATCTCCGTGGAATCCGTGCTCAGGAGTTAAGATGACTTTTAGATCAACACTTTCATTTTGCACAAAAAAATTGTAATTATTTTTTCCGGTTTGATCAATTCCAGTATGATTTGTAACCAAACCGACACGTTTTTCCTTGACGATTTCTAAATGGTCACTTATAAAGACATCTAGCCCTGAAAGCACCTTTGATCTGTGCTCATCCATTTGGAGCTGGTGTATGGATTGTCCAAAAAGAGATATTGTTATAAATATGTATCCAAAAATTTTCATTTGATAAATGTAATCTTTCTGACCTGTGAATATGAGCCATCAGTTAAAGAAATAAAGTAAATACCTGAAGAAAATGTTGATGCATTCCATGAGAAACTATATTCTCCGACATCCAAGATTTTATTTTGGATATCGCGGCCATAGATATCAATTATTTTTAAAACGGTCTCTGGAGATGATACAATAACAGGTATTGAAACTGAAGAATTGAATGGGTTGGGATATGGAGATCCTAATGTAAATGATTGTGGGTATGAAAAGTCTTCAATAGCACTTTCTGAAGTAAATTTTTCTTCAATCGCATCCCATAATTCTGTTCTGTCTCCATCATATCCGAGAGCCCAAATACCAACTCCCTTTAAGTCATGCTGATTAATGAGATCATATTTTAGTGATAAGGATAGACTGTCATCATACCAGCATTGACGCCAACCGGAATCTTGGTATCGATACCAGGGTGATTGGGAATCATTGTCGCGCAATTTTCCGTACGTTTGGGAAGCTGGCTCCGCAACTGCATAGGTCCTGGCCGTTGCGCTTCCGGTAGTATTCGCTCCTGCTTCATTAGATTCTGCTGGCCAATCATAACCATAGTACGGGCAGCCCAGGATCAGTTTATCATTTAACCCACCTGACCAGGTTATATAGTCATTCACGGTCCAGGTCACATTGTAGGTTCCCCATCCAGTTAAGGGGGCCACTGGTCCCGTTGTTGGGCCACTGCTCCAGTGGTAATCATATCCCATAATCATCAATCCGTCGCTATTAATTGCTAACTGATCGTAATCCCAAGCACTGGACCAGTCAACGGCTGGAGTGGCCAAAGTGACCTGGGAACCAGGGATAGCACTGCTGAACGCAGATTTCAAATCTGTTATGAATTGCACCATATTTTCTTTCTGGGATGAGGGGAGTCCTTCAAAATCTATATTTACTCCATCAGCACCAGCAGCAGTAACGCTGTTAACGAGTGTTGTGATCAAATTTTGGCGATAAGCAGCATTGCTCAATAAGGTTGAGATTGAGTTGCTGTTAAAATTTGTAACAGTAAGTACAACCGCTACTCCGGAGTTATGTGCTGTGGTAATCAAATTATTCGGTGGCCAGCTATGCCAATCATCGATACCGCCAGTGGAATTTGCTTCAGCACCAAAATATGCAATGGTAGTCAGTAATGTAAAATCAAGGTTAATCCATGCAGATCCCATCCAATAAGGATAATAACCAAAAACTTCTCTGTCTAATACGTCAGTTCTATTTCCAATACTTTGAGGCATGGGTGCTTCAAGGTCTGGTGAAAATCCAACGGATCTATGAAATTCTAATTCTGATTGGTGAATACTTTTTTGATTTTCACCATATAGAGAAATTATTGTTAGAGTGAAAACAATTAAAAATTTCATGGTAAAAGTTACATTCGGTTTGAGGAAGGTAACAGGGTTCATCCGTATATTTATTCTCTATCATAGACTAATTAAGGAAGTAATTAATGGGTATGAATACAGACAAACTAAAGCAGGATATCAATTCTTTTTGGGACAATGAGATACTACCCGCCATTACAGAATATATCCGGATTCCAAACAAATCTCCAGCATTCGATCCTGACTGGGAAGCTAATGGTTATATGGATGATGTGGTTGAAATGGTTTCTGAATGGGTTAAGGATCAAAAGCCAGAAAACAGTTCTATGCATATTTTTAAGGAACCTGGTAGAACACCATTATTGATTTTGGATGTTCCTGGGGAAAGTGATGGCACGATCCTGATGTATGGCCATCTTGACAAACAACCGGAAATGGAAGGCTGGGCTGATGGGACGGGACCGTGGGAACCAATTTTTAAAGATGAAAAATTATATGGACGGGGCGGAGCAGACGATGGGTATGCGGTTTTCGCATCTCTTTCTGCAATCAAAGCCTTAAAAAAGCAAAACGTATCATTGCCTCGGATCGTAGTACTTATAGAATGCTCTGAAGAAAGTGGTTCTCCTGATCTACCTTTTTATATGAGCCATTGTGCAGATTTGATCGGCTCACCTAATCTTGTAATATGTTTAGACTCCGGGGCAGGGAACTACGAACAATTTTGGACAACCACATCATTACGTGGACTCATTGGGTGCTCACTACGAGTAGATATTTTAAATGAAGGTGTTCACTCTGGAGGAGCGAGCGGTATAGCGCCGTCATCATTTCGGATAGTCCGGCAACTTCTTTCAAGGCTTGAAGATGAAGATTCCGGACAGATTATTCCTGCAGAGCTTCATGTGGATATACCATCATATCGTATTGAAGAGGTTAAGCTGATGGTGGAGACTCTTGGTGATGAAGTACACTCAACACTTCCATGGACTGATGACTCAGGACCTATTACTTCTGATAAAGAGGAAATGGTATTGAATAATACATGGCGCCCCATGTTGTCAATTGTTGGGGCTGAAGGTCTTCCAGCTGTTAAGGATGGGGGCAATGTGTTACGTCCATATACTACCATCAAACTTTCATTGCGAATCCCTCCTACGAAGGATGCTGAAGAGGCTCAATCTTATCTTGAGAGACTGCTCACTCATGACCCACCATATGGTGCTGATGTTTCAATGGAATTTGAGGATCCGGCAACAGGGTGGGAAGCACCTGAATTAGCTACATGGTTAAATAATGCGATTAAAAATGCGTCAGAATCAATTTTTGAAAAACCAGCTTTGGCGATGGGAGAAGGAGGCACAATTCCATTTATGTCTATGCTTGGTGAGAAATTTCCGGATGCCCAGTTTGTAATAACGGGTGTTCTGGGGCCACAGTCGAATGCACACGGGCCCAACGAATTCCTCCATATTCCTTATGCAAAAAAATTGACAGCATGTATCAGTTTAATTATTGAATCATTTACGGAAGACAGATAAATGAAAAAAATTATTAGTAATATTTTCTTCCAATCACTGATCTTTGGAAATATTATTTATGTTCCCGATTCTGTATCCACCATACAAGGGGGCATCGATTATGCAAATTCGGGAGATACAGTTCTGGTCATGGAAGGTTTATATACCGAAAACATCAATTTTAATGGGAAGGATATTCTTGTTACATCCAATTATTTATTTAGTAGTGACACTACATCGATTGACTGCACAATGATCAGTGGAGGTGGCATAACAAGTGTTGTAATATTTGATTCAAATGAGGATTCAATATCTACACTAAATGGCTTTACTATTTTAAATGGTAGGGGGCATAATGCAGATCCTGATGGAGACGGAGAAAGTTATCCCTATGGAGGAGGAATCTATTGCGAAAATTCATCGCCAAAATTGAGCCACCTTATCATAACACATAATACTGTTTCTGATGGGGGAGGTGGAGGAATTTTCTGTTATAATTCAAATCCTATCATACGAAATTCAACTATAAAAAATAATGCGACCAATTCTGTGGGTGGAGGCTTGTATTGTAAGGAATCTTCAAATCCAATACTCAATAATGTTGAGTTTGAAGGAAACTTTGCCAGTCATGGTGGGGGCGCATATTTACGTGATAATTCCCTGGGCGAATTTCAACATTGTGTGTTTAAAAATAACTCTACAGATGGTACGGGTGGTGCCATCACCTTGAAAAATGATGCAAATATTTTATTGAACCATGTTTTAATTATGGGAAATACCAGCGACTATTACGGAGGCGGTCTTTATTTTAATAACGCATCTCCTGAGCTGGATCATGTGACCATAACCCAAAATGAGTCTGAGAGCGGTGGGGGTATCTATTGCAGGAATGGCTCATCACCTTCTCTTCAAAATACCATAGTTTGGAATAATATTGGACCGGAGATTTATTTCCGGGGCAATGAAGATGAAAATGCAATGACCATCTATTATTCAAATATACAAGCTGGAGAAGATGGTGTAACTACAAATGACAATGCAAATGTGGATTGGTTGGAAGGAAATATCGAAGATGATCCTCTTTTTTGTAGTGCAGCTGACTTGGATTTTACCCTTGTTGAAAATTCTCCATGTATCGGTGCTGGTACAGGAGGAAGTGATATTGGAGCATACGGGGCAGGCTGCCCCCCAATTAACCTTGGACCTGTTTGGCATGTAGCCATTGAGGGTGATGATGAAAATGATGGCGGTTTAGAAACTCCATATGCAACAATAGATCGAGCTTTGGATCAGGCAGCAGATGGTGACACTATCATTATTCTTCCTGGAACCCATTACGGGAATGTCAATTTTAATGGAAAATCAATTGTTATTGGATCAGCATATATATTAAATAATGATTCAACTATCATTGACCAAACGGTTATTACATCAAATTTTCCTGGAAGTATTATTACATTTGATAGTAACGAGGATTCAACAAGTAAACTAACAGCTCTTACAATAATCGGTGGGACTTCATCCCATGGAGGCGGTATTTATATTTCAAATACATCACCAACAATTGAAAATGTGTTAATAAAAGAAAACACTGCTGATTACGGTGGGGGTATCTACGTTGATAATGGTGCTCCTGAATTGATCAACATTGAGCTAATGAATAACAGCGCAAACTATGGAGGTTCCATGTTTATTGATGGATCTTCATTTGAACTTTCCCAAGTTATGGTACATGGGAATATGGCATATTACGGTGCAGGGATTTATTTTAATGAATGTGACATGAATGTCAATCATGTACTTATAGCTCAGAATGAAAGTTTTTCAGAAGGAGGTGGAGTCTACACCACAGATTCTAATATTAATCTGAATCATGTAACAGTTGCAGATAATATCTCCTTTAATGGTGGCGGTGCGATTTTGGCATTCAATAATTCAATTATTTCAATTCAAAATTCAATCATGTGGAATAACTCTCCTCAGGAGGTCATGTTTTCCCCCTGGGAATCCGTCAACTATATTGAAGTTTCTTATTCTACTTTCTCTATGGGCGAAGAAGGAATCTTAATTAATGATAATGGGGGAGTGGAATGGGATTCTACTAATATTGATTTAGTGCCATTATTTTGTGAATCGGACAGTATTGATTATTCTTTGGCTAACAATTCACCTTGCAGTAACGGAGGAAATGATAATGAGAATATGGGAGCATTTGAAATTGGCTGTGAGGAGATCCTCTCTACAAAAAATGATTTACTTCCAGAAGATATAAAGCTTGGACAAGCATTTCCCAATCCATTTAATCCTTTAATCAATATCCCCTTCTCTTTACCAAATGAGTTTCATGTACGAATCTCCATTTTTGACATTTTGGGAAAAGAAGTGGATATCTTATCTGATAAAATATTGTTTGAGGGGTACCACAATATAAAGTGGGACGGAAGCCAGTTCAGCAGCGGAATTTATTTTGTCAAGATAAACATTGGTGATTATTCAACAAGTCAACGTGTCGTTTTGTTAAAATGATTTTTCGTTTGCTGCTTTGGTTGGGAGTATCATTCTGTCTTGGCCAGGACACTTTATGGTATGCCCTGCCAAATGCACCGGTTGCACCATCCGAATTAAAAAAGCACGATGATATCTATTTTAGAAATGATACTACAGGTTGGCTGGTCACACGTTCCGGTCAAATTTTCCATACATCAGATGGAGGCACAACATGGTTGGAGCAGCTCAATGATTCCACGGCGTATCTGCGATGCGTCGGTTTTCCAGATGATCTCATTGGAATAGCAGGTAATTTGAAAGCTGATTCTCTTGGAAATATTCTGTATCGCACAGAGAACAAAGGAATAACCTGGGAGCGAATGGATTCATCATCAATATCAGGAGAAATTCCCAATGGCATGTGCGGAATGTTTGTTGTTGACTCAAATACTGTATATGCGTGTGGACGAGTATTTGGTCCTGCATTTTTTATCCGCAGCTTTGACGGAGGAGCATCATGGGAATCGTTCAATATGAGCGACTCCGTAGGTATGTTGATCGATCTATACTTTTGGGATGTCGATCATGGTATCATGATTGGGGGTTCTGATGCGGACAGAGATTCCAGCAGAATGTTAATACTCTATACTCAAAATGCCGGGGACTCTTGGGAAACCGTATATTTGGGTGATCGAGTACAGGAATGGGGGTGGAAGATATCATTCCCCACAGATAACATCGGTTATATTTCCATTCAGAAGAAACCATATACTGCAGCCACAACAGAATATTTTTTGAAATCAACAGATGGTGGTATGTCATGGTTTGAGTTTCCATTTATGTTTGCAAATTCGGATACAAACCAGAGCCAGGTATATTCTTCTCTGGCCATGGGATTTATTACGCCCTCAAAAGGATGGATGGGAAGTTATGTTAATGAACGTCCAACGCTTGTAACAAATGATGGTGGCGTCACATGGTCAGAAGCAACCTTTGGCCAGAACGTTAATCGCATCCGTTTTTTGCATCCTTGGCTGGGCTATGCGACTGGGAGAACAGTATATAAATTTGTTGATAGCACAGCACTATCAGTCAATGAATATCAAGCTAACCTTCCAGAAGTCGCATCAATATCTAACAATTATCCTAATCCTTTTAATCCTCGCACTGTTATTCCTTATAAGATCCATTCAAACGATCATGTGTCAATAATTATCGTGGACATATTAGGGAAACACGTACGCAGGCTTACCAATAGATATCATACGGAAGGGCTTTATTCTGTGACCTGGAATGGAAAAGATGACCAGGGTAACGATATGTCATCAGGAACGTATTTTTGTCGGATCAATACCGCTACTATTTCTGCTTCACAAAAGATCTTATTAATTAGATAATGAAATTACTTTTTATCAGTCTGTTTTTTTCTTTTTACTTGATCGGCCAAGTAAAAGATCAATCCTTACTGGATCTGGCCAAATCGTTCGAGACTAAAGATAATACGGAGCGAAAGGCAGCATTGTCAGAAGGCCAGCTCAGGGGGTGGCCGATCAAGGGAAAAAGAAATGGTCAAACATTTGAATTAGATGCAGTAAATAAAAATGGAATGCCTTACTATAATGTGACAGAGAATTTGAATTCTGCACGAACGATTTCTACTGATCAAGTGTGGCCAGGTGGCGGTTCGCAAACTTTTTTAACAGGTCAGGGTTTGACAGTCGGTATTTGGGATAATGGAAAAGTTCGTGATACACACCAGGAACTTGTGGGACGAGTTCAGCAAGTAGATGGTGACACAGAGCTTGGAGATCATGCCACACATGTGGGAGGCACCATGATCGCTTCGGGATATATAAATACTGCAAAAGGTATGGCCTATCAGGCGCAGTTGGATGCCTATAACTGGAGTAATGACGAAAGTGAAATGGCAACAGCCGCATATAATGGGCTGAGGATCTCTAATCATTCCTATGGAACTTTTTTGGGTTGGTACTGGAATTATTTTGATGATGACAAATGGGCGTGGTTTGGAGATGTGGAAGTAGATTCTTCAGAAGATTATCGGTTTGGCTTTTACAGTAATTCCACTAAAGAGTGGGATGAGATTGCTTATAATGCACCTTATTATTTGATTGTGATATCGGCTGGCAATGAGCGATCCGATGAACCATCTAGCCCGGGAACGGATCATTGGGTCTATTCACCCGCAGATGGTGACTGGGTTCTCTCAGCCACTGTTCGCGATGGTGATGGGCCATGGGACTGTTTGGGAGATAAAAAGGTCGCTAAAAATATTTTAACAGTTGGAGCAGTAGAAGATATTGCTGGAGGATATGAATATCCCAGCCAGGTTCAATTAACATCATTCAGCTCTGTGGGCCCTATGGATGACGGCCGGATAAAACCTGATGTTGTGGCAAACGGGGCTGGGCTCTATTCATGCTTAGAAGAAAATGATTCTGATTATGGATCTTACTGGGGCACCTCTATGGCGGCTCCCAGCGTGTCAGGTTCTTTGATCCTTCTTCTCCAGCATATAGAAACACTCATGGACACTACAATCCAAGCTGCAACACTTAAAGGATTGGCAATACATACCGCTGATGAAGCAGGGTCTTTTGATGGACCAGACTACAAATTTGGATGGGGATTGATGAACACACAAAAAGCCATAGAAATGATTTCCTCCGTGGGCGATGGCCATGATATCATTGAAGATGAATTGGCATATGGTGACAGCATTGATTATGAATTCACCAGTTTAGGTGCCGATCCTTTCAGGGCCACATTGAGCTGGAGCGATCCGCCTGGCAATCCTCCTTCAGCCAGTTTAGACCCGAGCGACATAATGCTTGTACATGATCTTGACATTCGAATTATAGATCCTGAAGGGAATACTCATTACCCGTACAGACTAAATAAATATGATCCAACTGCAGCAGCGTTCACAGGTGACAATGTTGTGGATAATGTGGAGCAGATCTATATTGAACAAACGACCATTGGATCCTATACAGTTCGTGTAAAGCATAAAGGCCAGTTAAGCAATGATCAGCCTTTCGGTTTGTTGGTTTCCTGCGGCACCAACATCCCGGAAATGGTACACGTTTCAATTAGTGGCAATGATTCGAATGCCGATGGATCTAGTGATAACCCCTTTTCTACGATTCAGGCAGCATTAAATTTTTCCGGAATGGGTGATACGATTATAGTAGGTGAAGGAACCTATTTTGAAAATATTGAGATTGAAAATCAGAATAATGTGATCACATCACATTATATTCTCAATGGTGATTCATCAGTGATTGCGAATACAGTGATCGATGGAAATGAAACCGGAATCGCCGTGTCTATGCATTCAGCTGGTCCTAGTACACATTTGATCGGGTTAACAATCCAAAATGGTTATACCACTAATGGAGGCGCTGGTTTGAATTGTCAGAACAGTTACCCAACCCTCTCTGATTGTATCTTTCAGAACAATCGAAGTGGAGTGGCTAATCCTTATACTCATGGCGGTGCTATATTAGTTCAAGATTCAGAAATAACACTCGAAAATGTAATCTTACGAAATAACTATTCATCCGGAAACGGTGGTGGTATCTATTTAGACCAAAGTCATTTACAAGGAAGCCGATTGTTATTCCATTCAAATATGTCCAATGTCCAAGGTGGCTCGATCGGATTGTATAAAGCATCTGGGAGCATAGATCATGTAACCTTTACGAATGATTCTGCAGCAGCAGAAGGCGGTGCAATATTTTTACATGAAAGTGAATTATCAATCACGAGTTCGATTCTTTGGGACAACCGGCCAGAGCAAATCGCATTTTCCTCAACAGGAGACGGTTCGATTGTTAATATTAATTATTCCATCCTGGATGGTTTTGTTAATAATGTAGCAACCAATGATAATGGAACACTGAATTTTGGGTTATTTGATGTCTTTGATATGGATCCATTATTTTGTGAGCCTGACAGTCTGAATTATACTTTAGCAGAAAACTCACCTTGTGTCGGTATAGGAGACGATGGGACAAACATTGGGTATTATAACATAGGATGCAGTGAGATCGTTTCGATTCAGGATGAAATAACTCCAGAAAAATTCAAATTAGATTTACCCTATCCAAATCCATTCAATTCAGTTGTTGCCGTTCAATTCTCGATCTTTGAAACGTCAAACATGCCAACAATATTACGGGTCATTGATATCAATGGACGTGAGGTAGATGAGTTATTGAATGAAGAAAAACATCCTGGTTTTTATGCAATGAAATGGGATGCATCTTCCGTTGTCAGTGGAATATATTTTATTCAATTAATTCACAATGGAAAAACAGCTGTACAAAAAATAATATATTTAAAATGACAATGGCCCCTTTCCATTTGGCATTTCCAGTAGACGACCTATATGCAGCACGAGAATTTTATGTGAATGTATTGGGATGTTCTCTTGGCAGAGCATCGGATAAATGGATCGATTTTAATTTCTACGGCCATCAAATCGTTGCCCATTTATCACCCAAGAGTAAACAATTAATTCATAAAAATGATGTGGATGGAAACCAGGTGCCTGGTTTCCATTTTGGTTTGATACTGCCATGGAATGCATGGGAATCTTTGATCCAGCAGATTGCTGAAAGTGATGTTGACTTTATGATCGAACCCAAGATTCGATTTAAAAATAAAGCTGGTGAACAAGGCACATTCTTTATTTTGGACCCCAGCGGGAATGCGCTAGAATTCAAATCATTCAAAGATAACAATGAAATATTCAGAATAAAGGGCTCAAAAGTGAAAAGAAACGTGGCGAAAAAGAAAAGCTGACGCTGTTCTATTGATCGATCACATCATAGATTAATAAAAGGTCCAACAGATCGATCTTATCATTGAAATCGAGGTCTCCTGAATAACTGCTAAACACGTCAAGAAATGCATTATTCATAATTGTCTGGATCTGACTCATGGCATCCAAATGAGTTACTGTTCCATTTCCATTTAGATCTCCAAGTACATAACTCGGTACTCCCCATGAATCATTATGGTGTAGTAATGTATATGGAAATCGTGAATCTATCTGGCTTAAGTGATCACCAGCATATATATAATATTCATGGTCAATATTCAAATTATCCAAGAATTCATGAAAATCTTCTGCGTGAACATCAAAATAATAATCGTCTGTATCCCCACAATCGATATAATAGTCCATTAATTGAAGAACATTAATACTATCAAGAGCATTGCGGATAGGATCATGTTCGATCCAGCGCGCATATACTGAATCAATCAACTCACCGTTGTAATCAACTGGAAGATCCACATACCATGGAATGGAATTCAAGTTAGGGCTAAAAGCACCCGAAGCGCCGAACATGAAAAGGGAGACAGGTCCGTTTAAAGGTGAAAAAACACCCCACCAGGTTTCGTTCATCAGATCCGGAATAAGATCAGTTAAATTATCAAAGACTAGAGCTCCACTTTGTGATGAAATAGATCCAAATTTGTCATAATGCTTGATCCCCAGTTTCATGGATCCATAACCACCCATTGAATGGCCACTGATACCTCTATAAAGGCGATGATCAATTGTACGGTAAGTCTCATCAATATGTCCGATCAAATCATAAATGATATATTCCTCAAAATCTCCGTAAAGTTCTGAACTCGTATAAAAACTGCCCAAATAAGGACTGGCAGATCCGTCGGGCCTCACGATGATCACATGATCCAATTGTCCCAAATTTGAGAGGGTATCAAATGCCGTATGAATTCCACCATAGAATAAAGTATGGTTCGCACCAAAACCGTGTAGAAAATAGAGTACGGGGTAATGTTCATCACTTTCATCATATCCTTCTGGGAGTTGAATTGTATATCCACATTGAACATTCAGTGCTTCAGAGAAAAAATAATTTACTTCAACAGTACTTTGTCCCGGAAGGATGTTCAGCGATATAATTAAAATGAGTATGGTCAAATGTTTCATTGAATGTATAGTTTGAACATTGAGATTAACTGCAAAACCTATCATATAATAATGAATAAATAAATACGCCATTTTTAATTGAAGTTTGGATAAGCTGATTAATTAGATTTTGTATACAAATATTATTTCTCTTTGTTGTCCACTCAGAGTTTTTATTATTTAAAAAATAACCGTATCCCGATCCCATGCATAAAACATAAATTTCTGTTTCTTATTTCATCACTAATCAATGCCAGAAGCTGAAATACAATTACTCACAGATGTAAAGAATTCAGATAAGAACGCTTTACAGCAATTATTCAATCAATATCATGACACGTTATATCACTTCATTGTCTATAGAGTGCATGATGATGACCTAGCCCAAGATATTGTGCAAGATACTTTTTTACGTGTCTGGAACAATCGAGAAAAACTGGATCCTAGCAAATCTTTTTTCTCATTAATCGCAAAAATTGGCACAAATTTATGTTATGATCATTTTCGCCATCAGGAAGTACGTATTCGTCATAAGGATACGATTCCCAAGCCAGAACAGTCCCACTATGATGACCCGCAGGGATCACATGAATTGAATGAGTTGCAAGATGAAATTAACCGTGTCGTAAATGAACATTTGCCTGAGAAATGTAGAGATATTTTTATCCTTAGCCGTATCGAAGGTTTGGCCAACCAGGATATTGCCAATATCTTGAACTTGTCAAGAAGAACTGTAGAAAATCAGCTGTACAGAGCGCTTAAGATATTAAAGAAAAATTTAAAGAATTATTTGTGAGTGTAGTTGGCGTAAAAATCGTTTTATTAACAGAAAAACAAATACATGTTATTTGTAATAAAAATAAATAAAAACTTTTAGATAAATGAACAAATTTGAAACACATCTAGATCGAGAAATGAAACACATCTGGGAAGAGAGTGCCAAAGTTCGTTTACTTAAAACTCCTGATAAGAGGGAAGCCTGGATGCGTTTGGAACAGTTGATGGATATAGAAGAATCCAGAACTGAAGCCCAGCATCAGTCTGAGCCAGTATTCTCTACTCCTCTATTCAAACCAAAACTTTCTTGGGCGTTTGCTGCCATTTTCACATTTGCAATCTTATCACCAACATTGTATAAGTCAATTACCACTACCACAGTAGTCGTTGACCGAGCAGAAATAAAAACACTGATCCTCGAAGATGGCTCAATTATAAAATTGAATTCAGACAGTAAAATTTATTATAGAGATGGGTTTGGATCAGATCATAGAAAAATTGTATTGGAAGGTGAAGCATATTTTGATGTAGTAAAAAACTCAACTCCATTTATTGTGCAATTCGCTGACGCTTCCGTTGAAGTTTTAGGAACAGAGTTTAATATTCGGTCACGTAAAAATGTTCAAGATGTATCTGTATTAGAAGGAAGAGTCAAAGTAACAGATAACGATAGTGAGAAAAAAATTGTATTAACAGCAGGACAGCTAACAAAATTATATACTAATAGGCCTTTCAAGATTCAACCAATTGAATTCAAAAACTATCCTGGGTGGATATACAATAAGCTGATACTTGATCAAACAAAACTCAAGACCGTTTGTAATGAAATTGAACGTAAATTCAATGTGAAAATTGATTTTGCCAGCGAGGAAATTGCCAATATCTCAGTCACAGGTGTGATAGAGGCAGAAGAATTTCAACCGGTAATGGAGACTCTCGCAACACTAGCACAGCGGTCTTTTAAGTTTGAAAAGGATACATACATTATTTACTAGAATTTCCCAAGCTATACTTTTAGTCATTCTTGCTTCTAATCCCGCTTTTTCTATAGAAAATAGCGGGATTTTTTTTCAATTTAATAACCAACCCTTAACTACAGTTCTGGATACATTGATAGAGAATTACAATATCTCTGTTGTGTACCAAGATAATTATCTAGAGAATGTAAATGTTACAGCGCAATGCGATAACTGTAGCCCCGAGGAAGCCCTTGCAGTATTGTTAGATCAGTCTGAGTTGGAATGGTCCAAAAAAAATAACCAATACATTATAGTTACTGAAAGAGGGTGGGATGATCCTTATAATATTACCGGATACTTAATTGATGAACAAACTGGTGAATTTATTCACCATGCTAATATCAGTATTCAAAACACTTATACAGGAACAGTTTCAAATGAGAACGGATTCTTTAATATACCGGGAGTAGAAACGAATATCTGTACATTAATGATTTCCTATATCGGATATGAGCAAGAAATCATTCCTGTTGAAAAAAGAGCTGCCAGGAGCAGGTTAACAAATATTTCATTGAAACCAACTTTGATTACTACAGAAGATATTAATGTGACAGGAACACAGATAGATATCATGAAAATGGGTGAACGTATAAGTCAGATCTCATATTCACCTAGGAATGTTGCTATGCTTCCAAACCTTGGAGAGAATGACGTAATTCGTTCTCTGCAATTACTACCTGGGATCCAAAGCGGAAATACGGGTTCAGCGGGTTTATATATTCGGGGTGGAACTCCCGATCAAAACCAGATAATCCTAGATGGCATGACACTATATCAAATGGATCATTTTTTTGGTTTTGTGAGTTCCATTAATTCTCATGCTATAAAGGATATCCAAGTATATAAAGGTGGTATCCCCGCTCGATACGGCGGAAGAATCAACAGTGTGATCGAATTGACTGGAAAGCACGGAGATATGAATCGATCACGTTTTTCATTATACACGAATCAGATTAGTAATGGTTTCTCATTTCAGCAGCCTTTCTTAAAGCGTGGGAGCTTTTTAATTGCACATCGCCAAACTTTTACCGATCAATATCGATCAAACTTTTATGAAAAAATTCATAACTATCTTTCAGATGGTAGCGAGTTGAACATTGGACAGGAGGTTATTTTAAAAGATTCAACAGCCTCACAGGATTACAACCCTTCATTTTCATTTATGGATCTGAATGCTAAGATCATGTTTATGCCGACAAAGCAAAATGTGTTATCAATTAGTTTTTATGAAAGTGAAGACAATTTGAATGAAGATAGCCAATTTGATTTTGAAAATTCTTTATATAATAAATACCAGCAAAAGGATGAAACTAAATGGTTGAACAAAGGTGCAAGCATGAGACTCTCTCACCAATGGAAAAATGGCTCCTATTCACAATTTATGTATTCTCAGACAAACTATAATAGTGACCATGTAAAATCGATTTATTCCGAATATGATCTTTATGATTCTACAATTATTTATGATGAATATTTAAGTGAAGACAATGAAATCAATGATGTAACCTTTCATCTGAACCACGATTGGCAGATGAAGGGCCATCAGCTCCAAAGTGGAATATGGTTTTCACAATATGCGACAGATTTTAATGTACGCCAATCTGGTAATATATCTTTAATCGATCGCAGTATCTCTGGGGATGTGATATCCGTGTATGTTCAGGATCGAATGGATCTAATGAATAGAGGAACCCTGAATTATGGTTTCAGAGCATCCAAGTTTTCAAAAAAGCAAAATGGATATTTCTTGCCAAGGATAGCGCTTCGGTATGAGCTCTCACAATCTTCTAGACTTCTAGCATCGTGGGGGAGACATGTCCAATTTATGCATCGCTTCAGTAATGATTTTATTTCAAGCGGTAGCAAATTTGTATGGTTGTTATCTGAGGATTCTCTTAAAATAGCAGAGTCTGAACAATTCATTTTAGGATATCAGCGTTCATTTGATCACTTTGAGATGAACATTGAACTGTATTCTAACAAAAAATCTAATATACCCAATTTTTCAGTTTTACATCACTACCCCAATAACTTATTCCCTGCGGATACTTATAATTCCGGATTATTAATGCAGGGAGATGAAGCTTCAAGAGGAATTGAATTACTTTTCAAGCGAACTAAAGGACCAGTTAGTGGATGGATTAGTTATAATTACAGTATCTCAGAGTGGACGTTTAATGAATTGAATGAATCTAAACCTTTTACTGCAAACCATGATAGAACTCATGACTTAAAAACGATTATCATGACAAATATCGGGAATTGGCAATGGACATTTTCTTGGATATTATTTTCAGGCAATTCCCATACAGAACTTTTGGATCTAAAAGTTGTGGAAGATCAAGACGGCAACGCATCACTAGTTGCTGAGACAGGAACTTATAATAATTCTCGGTTACCAAACTCCCACCGATTGGATATCAGCATTATGCGATCCTCATCATGGAAAAGTTATTTATGGGAATATGGAGTATCTATTTTTAATGCATATAATAACAGTTATACCAGCCATAAGAGATATTCATATGCGACAGAAGAAACGGATATTCTAGTGAACGATGTAAAAATCTTGGGAATCACGCCTACAATCTTTTTCAGAATCAGCCGATAAAATCTTTTCCAGTATCTTATTTTGAGGTACATTAGATTTCAAGCTGTTTTAGACTGCAAAAATAGAAATATGAACACGAAAAGAGAGAAAATAACACTTTTTGCTATAGTCCTTGGTCTTTCACTCCTGCATGGGGAGCCTTACGAGGTTGGTGATTATGTAACCAACTTTACTGATTCCCTCTGTAGCGTGGAGCAGGAATGGTCGTTATTTGATTATTATTATACAGAAAATGGTGGCAATAAAAACGTGATTTGGTTGGTATTCTTTAATACCAACTCCAGGCGCTGTCAGCTAGAAGCTTCATATACACAATCCATCCATAATTTGTATAAAAACCAGGGCTTGATCACTGTGGGAATCGGTTCTGGTTGGAGTGAATCAGTAAATTGTAATAATTGGACTAAAACGTATGGGTTAACCTATCCAATCATAGATGATGAACGGCTAAATTTAAGAAGTCTATTTACCGATAGTTCCGTGCCTCATCATGTTGTCATCGATCATAATATGCAGATTGTGTATAATGAAAAAGGTACCATAGTACCACCATACGGTGCTGATTTTGTTGTTTCCCTCAATTCAGCTCTACAGAGTATGAGTTCTCTTTCAGCTAATGAAAATGTATTGATTTCTGATTCACCAGCTTTGAGTGTCTGCTATCCGAACCCCTTTAACAATACTACTACCATTTCATATGAATTAAAAGATCACAGCCCAGTCAACATTAGTGTGATTGATTTAACGGGCAGGTCAAAACAAACAATCTTTGAAGTCTCATCACAATCTCCTGGTGCGCATTCATTTTCTTGGAATGCTGACAATTTTTCCAGCGGAGTTTATTTTATTGAACTGGTTACAGAGAATTATGTAAGTCATCAAAAGGTACTTCTTGTAAAATAGTTATATTTTCAAAGATCTATTTATATAAAGCCACCTTACGGGTGGTTTTTTTGTGACATTAATCACAACTACAAAAATATTATCGCATTATATTTACCCATGGTACTCTGTAAATAATATTTATTAATTAAATTCACTGTAACAATTCAATGCATTACGTCAATTCACCACCGCAGATAACAATTCCTGTTGTTAACTCTGAAAATACATTTATCGTAAATCGTATCTTTTGCATTGGGCGAAATTATCAAAAACATGTTCAAGAAATGGGTTACGCAGATAACCAGACACCATTCATATTTTTTATGAAGCCGAATGATGCAATCGTATTGAGTGGCTCAACAATTCCAGTGCCAGAAATCACAAATAACTTTCAACATGAAGTAGAAATGGTGCTTGCGATTGGTAAAGAAGGAAAAAAGATTGAAAGAAAGTATTCGCTGGAACATATTTATGGATATGCTGTAGGAATTGATATGACCTGCAGGGACCTACAGGAGGAAGCAAAGAAAGAAGGCAAACCGTGGACGAAGGCGAAAAGTTTACCTCACTCTGCTCCCATATCTAGTATTACTCCGCATGAATACTGTGGGCACATAGAAACAGGGCTTATCCATTTGTCTGTGAATGGTAAAACGCAACAAAAAAGTGATGTAAAATACATGATAAGGAAGTCAGACCAAATTATCTATGAACTTTCAAAAATTTATACTTTGTTTCCCGGGGATATAATATTCACCGGAACCCCTGATGGTGTTGGTCCAGTAAATCATGGGGATATGGTTAATGCAGAAATTGAGGGACTAGCGCCGCTCTCTTGTTCAATTATTTAAAGAATTAATTTTAAATCAATCCCTGTTGCTGGGCTTCTTTTTTCACTGGGCCCCAAAATCCGATTGGCCTGCACATAGCATAGTATGCCACTAAATGGTCCATATTCTCCGGTTTTGTAGCAAAAGTAATGGGTAAATAGACCAGTGCATTTAATACGATCAACGTCCAAAATTGGAGATAATCAGGAAGCACAGGAATCACCCCAAAACTAGGTAGAACCCAAACGATCAGCCAGCTCAACCCAAGATTTGCGATCCAGGCAGACAAATAACCCCATGAATTGAATCTCCACCAGATTACCTGAAGAATATTAGGCAGCCACACCCCAGCAGCCATTATCCAAAGAGCAAAAATAAGCCAGCTGGTGATTTCCTCACCTATGATCATTCCGAAAATAAAGGAGCCTAATAACAGAACAGCAGTTGCTGTTCTGCCCACATTCACTAATTTATTTTCTGTGGCTTTTGGATTTATATAATGATGGTAAAAATCTCGTGTAGCGTACATGGCTCCTAAATTTAAGTGAGTTGATACGGTGGACAGGTGAATGGCCAATACACCGGCAAACAAAAAACCAATGAGTCCAACTGGTAAATATTCAAACCCAACCCGATACCAAGCCATCTCATAGGACCCACTGTTCCCAATTCCTGGATAAATAACAAAAAATCCGATAATTGCTGCCGCCCAAATTGCATTTCGAATCAATACCAATGCTGAACCGGCCCAAATACTGTATGAAGCATCACGAACTGTTTTTGCAGATTGAATACGTTGTGCCTCAGGGTACCAGTCAATGGAAGTTCCCATTCCAAATCCACCAATCAAAGCAATGATCATCATTGTAACGAACCATGCTACTGGAAATTGTCCTTCAAATGTTCCGGTAAAACTAAAAAGATTTAGTCGCCATGCCTGTCCATCAAAGTGATTTACGGCTATGGATGACCATGTTTTCCCTTCATCAATTGAATAGTCAATATTAACGTTCTCACCGGTACGCCCGGCAGTCCAAACAATTTGGTATCCACTTCCTGACCTTAATTTGTCGCCACCCCTGGGAAACAAAATATGAAGTTCATTTCCTTTTACCTTTGATTTAACCATTTTATGGATTCGAGATTCATCCTTTTTAATCTTTTCATCGGACACATTATTAGAAATCATAAATCGTTGACTTATTGCCAACACATTACCCGATCCAGGATCCTTTAATCTTACAAATGCAAACGTATCCTTTCTGGGTGTCTTCCACTCAACAGTGCTGTTATAATCATTGAGACGATTCACAATTTCATTTGGACCACCGGCCGCCAAAACACCCCATACCGATACGATCACAATAATCAAAAGTGCAATGACTCCCTGCTGGAAATCAGCCATGACCACTCCCCAGTATCCAGATGCTAAAACATACAATGCGCCTATGGTTGTAAATACCACCAGTCCTATCCATAGATCCCAACCAAAGATCATATTACACAATTTTCCCATGGCAATTCCCACCCATCCAAGGATGAACATATTCATAAAGACCTGCCAACCAGCGAGCCAACCGCGGAGCATTTCGGCCCCAAGTCCACCAAAACGGAGACTCTGCCACTCTGCTTGGCTATAGGCTAATGACCTACGAAAAATACGAGTGGAAATAAATGCACTGACCGCACACCAGGCAGAGAAAAATGCATACCACAGCCCAGTGAGCCCATATTTGTACACCACTCCAGCTACCCAAATGGGTGTATCAGTAGCAGTGTGGGTTGCATATACAGATGATGCCGGAAGCCACCAGGGGAGGCCTCTTCCTGCCAAAAAGAAATCCGACTGAGATCGTTTTCCCAACCGGTAAAAATATGCTCCAAAGTATACCATCAATAGTGCAAACAGAATGAGCCATAACCAATCCAGAAATTGAAACGTTATCATGGTCCCTGATTCCTGTCAAAATAACGGATCAATAAATAAGTCAGTATAAATGATAGGGCAAGAATTAGACCGGGAATTATAACACCAAGAGAAGGATGTCCAATTCGTGTTTGGAGCAAGATGAAATATAAAAAATTATTCATCCTTTTTATCCTGCTCTTTGCGTTTATAGTAAAGATACGCAAAAATCATTCCTGCGAATGAGGCGGCATAGGCAATGGTCATACCAATTACAACGGCCAAACCCTTGGTCATTTATCTCCCTCCCATTTTTGGATTTCATCCAGCTTCATTAGGTAGTCTTTTTGGCGCTTTTCATATTCAGTCGAAATTACTCTCAGCTTTGGATCAATCACCCAATACATTATTAAACTCAAAACAATTCCAATTACTAAAATAATAAATCCTTCAGTGATCAATAGAAATGATAATGCTGAACCGATCATTAAACACATATATGCCGCTGAGGAAAAAATAATGGCGATCCAATCTTCTTTCTTCCATTCATCAGCAGTATCTGGTGTCCAATTTCTATTTATAAAACTCATAACGGAGGAGAGTATACTATTTTATGCTAATCTCATCAATAAATACCCAAGTGGGATTTCCTGCCCCGGGATGCCACTCAGGACAATCGCCAATATTCTTCCCTCGGATCCGGATATACCGAACGGGCTCGCTGAACGTTTGTTCAAAATCGAGCACTATTCCATCATAATCAGTATACGGTACCTGATGACCGTATGTGCCAACTTTAATGAATCGTTTCCCATCTGTAGATACTTCAAAGGTTACCTCATCTGGTAACCAGATCCAGCTGGCAGCGTTTTGAAGAAAAGTAGCCGTTACTGAATTAATTTTTCGAATTTTTCCCAGATCAACTGTGGCGTAGAAATCTTTACCAAAGAACCCTTGCCATGAGCCCCATGCAGTCGGAATTCCACGAACGGTATCAAACAATCCCTTATCCCCACCAGCAGTATATTGATGGCTATAGGGCTCATGGTACGTGATATTTATATCGTAGGGTAGTTTATTATATTTCACCGTTTCGATATAGCTAGGAATATAGCCTTCTTTCATGGCTATGGCTTTTACGGTAGTGGAACGTGTCAGTTGGATTGGGCGGCGGTACCTACGTGCAGTAGGTGAGGGCGTGGTCCCGTCCAAGGTATAATAGATGGCTGCTTCGTCCGTGCCGCAGTCCATGGTAATTGTCATATCCTTTAGAAATGCCCTAGACGGCGCTGATATTGTTGGATTCATTACAACAGTTTTATTGACCTTTGAAACAGGCCTATCTGCAATACTAAATCCCCACTCAATATTAGGATAGGAACTCATCTCAAAATTTAATTCACCACCCTGGAAGATACTTTCATGAGAGAGAAATGATTTGGTATAGGAATTTCCATTCAAGTCTGCTGATTGAATAAATTTTTGATCTGAAGAAGTATTGTGTGCACTTATGACAAATGTATTGCCATTCTCCAGATGGATCGTAACCTCATCAAAAATAGGTGTTCCAATTGTATAATAATCGTGGCCAGGTGTTACAGGGTAAAAACCCATTGCAGAAAAAACATACCACGAGGACATCTGTCCACAATCCTCGTTTCCACATAAACCATCTCGAGATGATGTATATAGCTCATCCATGATCTGACGAACACGTTCCTGAGTTTTAAACGCTCGTCCCACATAATTATAAAGATACGCAAAATTATGGCTGGGTTCATTACCATGGGCATATTGGCCTATCATTCCTGTAATATCTGGTTGGTCCCGCCCAGATAGAGAGGAGGGAGCAGTGAATAATTCATCAAGGCGTTGACTGAATTCTCTTTCACCACCCATCATGTTTACCATGCCACTGATGTCATGGGGAACAAAGAAACTGTATTGCCATGAGTTGGCCTCCGTAAAAATTGAATTCACTTCGTTTGGATTAAAGGGCTCAACCCATGATCCAAATTTCTTTCCACGAGCGAATCCGGTTTTCTGATCATATACGTTCAGATAATTCATTGATCTACGGTAATATTTCTCTGCTATCTCTTTCTTGCCCATCTCATCTGCCATAAGGGCAATGCACCAGTCATCATAGGCATATTCAAGGGTTTTTGATACAGATTCATTCTCCCGCTCCAGAGCTATGTAGCCCTCTGATTTGTAGGTATCTAAACCTAAATGGTCTTCCATTGAGGATTCGATCATTTGGTCTAAGGCCAATTCGTGATTAAAATCTTGTAGACCTTTCATGTATGCATCTACAATGACGGGGATAGAATGGTAACCGATCATGGTTCCAGTTTCATTTGCAGCCAATTCCCATACCGGGAGCAGGTCACCTTCTTCAGCCTTGATGATAAGCGTCCGAACCAGTTCTTCTGCAAATGATGGCTTTAGCAATGTGAAGAGTGGGTGTGTCGCCCTGAACGTATCCCAAAGGGAAAACACAGTATACATAGATTCGCCTTTAGGAAGCGTATGGATATTTAGATCCAAACTTCGATATCGGCCATCCACATCGTTGTAAATATTTGGTGCAATGAAACTGTGATAAAGGGCAGTATAAAATTTGATTCGATCATCTTTCGTACCCCCCTTGACATTTACAATTGATAATTCTTTTTGCCAGGCCTGTAGTGCTTTTAATCGAACATAGTCGAAGTCCCAACCATTGATCTCTTTATCCATATTTTTCTTTGCGCCAGCCCTGTCCACTGCGGATATCGAGACTTTAATAAGTAGCGGTTCGCTTGACCGATTAAAGGTAAATACTCCTTTTATATTTTTTCCATTTTCCGTGGGTGTCTTTGGCACAATTGAATCATTATTAGCAATGATATATTCAGTGAATGGTTGAGAAAATATTGCATTAAAATAAATAAAATGATCCTTTGCCCATCCAGTTGATCGCCTCATACCCGAGATTTCATTTTTACTAATAATTTCTAATGAGCTTTCAATCACATTGTCTCCCAGACCATGCTGCAAATCAAATAACACGTGGGCCCTTTCCTCTTCAGAAAAAGTATATCGATGCATTCCAACCCTAGGTGATACGGTCAATTCCGCTCGTATATTGTCATCGTCCAAAGTAACAGAATAGTATCCAGGTTCAGCTATCTCAGATGAATGGTTAAAAGCGGATCTGTATCCATTTTTTGGATCATCTTCATTGCCTGGTTTTAAAAAGAATTCTCCAGACATTGGAGAAATCAAAATATCTCCATAATCGATTGCACCGGTGCCGGAAAGATGAGTATGGCTGAAGCCTAAAATTGTTGGATTGGATGAGTGGTAGCCTGAACAGTTTTCCCATCCTCTATCCCGGGTATCAGGTGATAGCTGTACCATCCCAAACGGCATGGTAGCGCCCGGAAATGTGTGACCCGTTCCATCGGTGCCAATAAAAGGGTCCACATAATCTGTAACAGGTACATTTGATGTACATGTAAAAATGAAAATGGAAATGAGTAGTAATAGAGTTCTATTCAAAAATGTTTGCCAAGGTTATGATTGATAGACCTTCTTCAGTAATCTTCCCATTCTTTTTGGGAGTAAAAGTTACTGTTTTTTCAACACCCGGCAAGAGGTCAAAGTAATTATCCGAGAAAAAACCTTCAGCATTTTTTGAAGTAAGACAAACACTTTTTGCTAAACCATCAGATTTTAAAATAATAGTATTATTTTGAACGGTTGTTTTAATAAAAACATCATTTAGAATAAGGTCTTTTGGTTTGACAAAATAATGAATACCAGAATCGATTGTAAGCTTGTTGGAAACCAGATTCATCTCTAAATATACTTTCTTTTTGTCTTGACCATTTAGAACCGTAACTAAATTTTCGGATAATATGATTTTGTTGTCATTTGCATCTATGGAAATATCCTTTTTCCAATGCTCTAGCTCATCTCCATCCATAGATCTCAATTGGATATTTACATTACCATTAAATGGTTCGAATTCATCTGTGATCACGTGGATATTCAATTGATCACCATCATCAGTTCCACAGATAATGGTGTTTTTATAGGTTTCCTGAATAGTGAAATGTGCTGCTTTCCAATTTCCATAATAGTCCACTGTTGACCACGATACGGTGGGCCAAACATCATCAATCTGCCAGAACAATGTTCCCATGGTGTATGGCTTTTTCCTGCGGTGCGCTTCAGCAGCTGTCTGGAGCGCTAGGGCTTGAGTGAGCTGACTGATGTAAATTATTTCTTCAAGTCCTTCCGGTTCTGGGAAATACATTTCCATATAATAATCCATCATATCAAAACCATCGAATCCGTCTGCGATCCAGGGCATTTTAGATCTCTGACGAAATTGTAATGCCTCTGTTTCCAGCGACCAGTTTTGGATAGATGGATCCATCTTTTTGATAGTGCTCATCTCAGGCAATGATTGAATTCCATATTCGCTGATAAAACGACCAGCATTTTTCTCATAATGGTCAAATGGCAATTGACCGAACCAGACACCCCATTCATGCTGATCCCCTGAATATTTGTTCTGGATCTGATTTATGCCTGAAGAAGGAGATGACGGCCAATAATTTGGGTATTTATAGAACGAAGAATTGAACAAAAAATTGTATGTATCCATAATATGTGTAGAATCTATATCATGGAGGTCATAAGCATCCTGCCAGCCCCATTCCTGCCAACCTGTCCAGCTTTCATTATTTCCACACCACATGGCTACCGATGGATGTTGTGATAGACGTCCGTAGGCTTGGTCAGCTTCAATTAGAATATTCTTATAAAACTCATTTCCCGGTACCATGCAGCATGCAAACATAAAATCCTGCCATACCAAAATACCTTTTTCATCGCAAAGGTTATAAAATTCTTCATTCTCGTATATACCGCCGCCCCAAACTCTAAGCATGTTCATATTAGCATCCACAGCATCCTGTACCACTCGATTATATTTATCTCTTGCCCGAGGATTAAAAAAGTCTGGAGGTATATAGTTGGCACCCTTAATAAATATGGGCTTGTCATTGACAACTAATTTAAAACTGCTCCCATCTTCATCCGGCTCATGGACTAGTTTAATATCAGTAATTGAAAATTTTCCGGAAAATATATCTTTTTCTAGATTATTAACCATTAATCGAACTGTGTACTCATATTGGTGTTGTTCGCCGATTCCATTTGGCCACCATAATTGTGGATTGCTAACAGTAAAAGATGTAACAGAATGAAACTCTTTTTGCTCACCAACCATTACAAATTCTTTCAGGTGGCTTCTTTCTTCGTATTCAGCATCAAATATGTCAATTTCAATATGAAAATTCGATTCCTTTTCAATCATTCCATGAATGGTAAACGATACTTCAGCTGAATCAGCATTATATGGAACAGGAGTTATTTCTACTTTATCAATCTTTCCTTTATCCCATCCTTGCAAAGAAATATTTCTCCAAATACCACTGGTTACCAAACGCGGACTCCAGTCCCATCCGTAGTGATATTGGGCTTTACGGGTAAAAACACTGGTTTGCTGCCCGACTGGTTTTGGTTCATTGGATGTGGGGACGAGGTATGGATGCTCATTCAGTTTTTGCTGGCCTATTTGAACAGGTGAATGAAAATACACGCGCAGTATATTCTTGCCAGTCCGTAAAAATTTCTTTATATCTGCGGACCAGGAGATATGCATGTTATCTGCACTGATAACCAGTGAATCATTGATATAAACGTCGGCATAGGTGTCGAGGCCTTCAAAATTAAGGTCCACGTGATCATGCTGCATGAGCTTGGTCGATGCATGAAGGGTTGTACGGTACTCCCAATCTTCATTCTCGATCCATTGGACATCCAATTCATTTAGCCCAATAAATGGATCAGATATCAGTCCATTGGCCATGAGGTCGGTGTGAACCGTGCCCGGTATATTAGCCGAATACCAAAGATCAGATCCGGCCTGTCGAAATTCCCATGGACCAAATGGATCATTTTGATCACATCCGGAAATAATTAACCAGCATAATAGGGTAAAGTGAGTGATTTTATAATCACCAATCATAGATCAATGTAATGCGCGATCCGTGATCTTGCAATTCTCAATCAGATTTATTGCCATAGATAATAATATTAACTAACTATATTTTTATTAAGAGTTATAGAGAATTAAAATCAAAGTTTCCAATAAGATTATTATTCATTTGGCGAAACTAAATAATCAGTCTGACAACCATTCATAATTATTGATTAACTAACGTATATTTTCCCTCTTTAATTTTAACAAATAATTAACTTTTTAAAAAAATAGAAGTCTAATAATTATTAACAATAATAAAATGAATGGGAAATAAATGACATCCACATATATCAAACGTTTAATCATTCTTTCTTCGCTTTTGATTGTTCAAAGTGTCTTTGGGCATGATGACCACAAGAAAAAAAATAAAATGCCGGCCATCGGGGAGATTTATGGAATAGTAATTGATTCTGCCAGCCAAAAGCCGATTGAATATGCATCCATATCTCTGATTGACCCTGAATCAAATGAGATTGTTACTGGTGGTCTTTCTGATCGTGATGGATTTTTTATGATCGAGGAGATTCCTCTGGGACATTATAATTTATCTATAGAATTTATCGGTTATGCCTCACGGATAATAGAATCCATTTCCTTGTTCCCCGGAGAAGGCGGAGCGATCAAACAAGATTTAGGGACGACCCAACTTTCCATTTCTGCAGTTAATATGGCTGAAGTCGATGTGATCGGAGACGAAAGCCAGTTTATCCAAACCATTGATAAACAGATATTTAATGTAGGTAAAAACTTGGCTTCATCTGGAGGTACTGGAACGGATGTTTTGCGGAAAGTTCCCACAGTGGATGTGGATATTGATGGTGTGGTGACAATTGCCGGTGATGCGAACGTGACCGTTCTGATTGATGGGAAAAAAAGTGGTCTCACCGGTACACAACGGAGAGGTGAAGTAGATAATATTGCCGCATCAATGATTGAAAAGGTCGAAGTTATCACTAATCCCTCTGCTAAATATGATCCGGAAGGTGTCGGGGGCATCATTAACATTGTACTAAAACGGGGTGCATTTGAAGGATTCAACGGTTCAGTTTCCGGTTTAGCAGGCCAATATAATAAAATGAACTTGAATGGAAATGTAAATTATAGAACAGATAATTGGAATCTGTTTACCAGTACCAATTACAGTACCGGTGATAGGATTGGGAATGGAATTAGAGAATACCAATATATTTACTCTGACAAGAGAGATTCACTTTTTCAAAATACAGAAAGAATACGCACACCCCGTAATATCAGTATCAGACTTGGGGCGGACGTATATCCATCAAAAACAAGTTCTCTTGGTTATACATTCACGGTGGCCGACCATAAAGATCTAAGTGAAGAAAGTATCGATTATATTGTTAACACTATTAATCCAGAATCGATTGGAGAGATCCATTTTACGGAACACGATGATGGATTTCACATGGATCATTCATTCTATTACAATAATGATTTTAATAAAAAAGAAAGAAAATTAAAGGCAGAAGTTGACTTTAGCTGGGAAGAGGATGATGTTCACCAGCACAGTGGCTCTGAAGCCCAACATGATCACTCAGATGTGAGTGAAGAGACTGATGCTGAGGAAGCCAATAATAGTCTTGAAATATCTGTGGATTATGAAGATAAACTATACGATGGATTAAGCATAGAAACCGGTGGTAAAATAGACCTCCGCTCATATGGAACGACTTTAAACTATCTCATGCAGCCTTATGAGAATAAATATGATGAGGATATTTTTGCTGCCTATTTCATTGGCGCCTATGATCTAAATCATCGTTTAAGTATCAAAGCAGGGGCAAGATTTGAAAAGGTGAATACCAATTCCATTCTTGAAAAAAGTAATTCAGATAATGCTATTGACTCTACAAATGTCCTGATAACTCTGTTTGAGAATGCTTTAAGCAAATCTCCATTTGAGAATCCCTATTCCTCTGTTTATCCTAGCGCTTATTTGATCTATAAGCTTTCGGAAAAACAAAATATCCAATTCGGATACTCCAAAAAAGTTAATCGTCCGCGGAGACGGACATTGAGCCCATTTCCCCAAAACACCACTGACCTGACACGGATACGTGTGGGGAACCCCTATCTGGATCCTGAATACAGCGATGTAATGGAGTTGAAGTATTGGAGCAATTCAAGAAAAATGAACTTAAATATGGGACTTTCATATAAGTTGACCAAGGATGCCATCATGTGGTGGGACAGGGATTATGTTGAGTTTGATTCCACATCCTATGAGATTCTCACTTCAGACAATTCGGAGAATTCAGAAAATGTTAGTGGAAATATGACGGTGATTTATCGTCCTATGCCCTTAATGAGCATTATGCTTTCTGGATGGGCGTGGGATTCAAGAACCTTTGGAAACGGTGAGTCGGATCTCAATGGAAACTCTCAGGGCTACTATTTGCGCAGTCAGCTAACCCTGAATATACCTACCATAGCACGTGTAGAATTTTCCATGGGCGGAAGAGGAAAAATGAAGATCACAACCGGAACAATTCCTGGCAATCTCAGAGCCGATCTGGGTATTCAGAAATCATTTATGGAGAACAAACTGTCTGTTACACTGAAGGTCAATGATCTATTCGACAGCGGAAAGTTTAAGATTAACACGGAATATTTGGTTCGAAATCCCATAACCAATGAAGATTTCACGCAACTCATGTACGCTGAGCGCCAGCGAGACAGGCGTTTTGTTTCACTGGTACTAAATTATAATTTTGGTAAGCAGCAGAAAAAGAAGTGGGATAGAAGTCAGTTTGAGCGTGGTGGTGGCGGCGGAATGGATATGGACTATTGATCGCTAAATTTTGAACCTACTGGCGGCCGGTATGGCTGGAAGGGGATCATAAGAAGGTTTTTTATACTTGAATGCTCCTCGGGCTTCATGTGGGTGTCAATACCGTAAACTAGTTTATCCATTTTTGCCACATATTTTGCCGTTCTGAATATGTGGTCCCAGATTGAAAAAATATTTCCGTAATTACTATCTGTTAGAGGTTGAGCATAGTGATGGTGAACCTTGTGAAAGTGGGGGGTCACAAATATATATGACAGTGCTTTATCCATAGATAGTGGCATTTTGATATTTGCATGTGACAGATGAGCAAAAAATGCGGAAATAGTCTGGTACATCATGACCAGTCCAAAAGAAGCTCCTGTAGTAAAAACAGCCAGTGTTGTAAATAATAGCCTGAAAATGTTTTCCCCAGGATGATGACGAAGACCACTGGTCACATCCACATTAGGATCTGTATGGTGTATAAGGTGGAATTTCCACAGCCAGCGTACATTATGCTGTATCCAGTGAATAAGCCAGGCGCCGATAAGATCCATAAGGATCAAACCGCCTAGAACATATAACCATAAAGGGAGATCTGACATATTTAGTAATCCAGATGCATTGGATTCGTTATAGCGTACCGTGGCCATGATCAGCATTGCCCCAAGCAGGTTCACAATAAGAGTAATGATAGTAAAGGTGATATTGATCCCGGCATGTTTCCATTTCCTGTAGTCCATGCGGAAGAGGGGTAACCCTGATTCCAGAAGCAAAAAGAATGTGAGACCGCCAACAAGAAAAATACCACGTGTCTCATCCGATATATTTGTAAAATAATTGAGAATTTCCTGCATAAGAATAGATAGAGAATAAACGCCTAAAAAATAATGTGCAATAAAAAATCAAAAGATACCGAAAAAATAATAACATCATTTAACTCTATTTAAATAATTAATCATCTTACAAACAAAAAACCCCGCAACTGCGGGGTTTTTTGTTATCTATAAAATATTTAATAGAAATTATTCAAATTGAATCCTTTCTATTACACATAGAAAATAGATTATTTAGGAACTACAGATGTTGCACAGGGACCTTTATCGCTAGATCCCTCTTCAAAGTCAACTTCTTGACTTTCTTTTAGGGTTTTAAACCCTTCCATCTTGATTTCGTTCTTGTGGACAAATAAATCATTACCACCATCATTTGGTGATATAAATCCATATCCTTTTCTATCATTGAACCATTTAACAGTTCCTTGTTTAACATTACTCATTTATAGTTTTCCTATTTTATTTAACATTGTTTATTTGTTGTCCCCTTATTTGAAAGAAATAGGTATATGAAGTATAGAAGATTATAAATTATTAATACCTAATTGTCTAAATATATTAATCTCAATAAAATAAAAGGTACTGAATTTACATATTATAGATGTTTTAAAATAATTAAAACATAAATCCGACTTCAATACCAAAATTAGGCGTGAGCCCACCTTCAGCTTTAGATCCATCAGGAAGTTCTAAATATGTACCGTCACTAGCTTTTACTTCCCCTAGCATATAACCAACACCAATAAATGGTGAAAAAGTAAGGCCACTGCTCATATTCCATCGTTTTCCAATAACAGCTTGTGGCCAAATTAATGTTTCTTCTATAGTCTGTTTTGTTCCACCAACAGGTGTATACTCCCATGAGGTTGGGCCAGCTCCACAGCCGATAGTATAAAACACGCCTTCTCCATTGCCATTCTTGTAGATACGATAATATACCCATCCACCTGTCCAGTTGGCATCATCAGACATAGAAAACATCCCGCCTCCGATACCTATTTCGTTTTTACCATCATTTATTAATTTTTTGTATTCGAGAGCAATACCGCCTAAAAGTAGGGCACCAATGTCAGTACCAATGGTATTGGTCTTTAAATCTTGTGCAACTGCACCCGTTATAAGTGTTAGTGTTAATAGTGCTGATGTTAAAGGTCTCATAATATTTTCTCCAATGTATCGTATCCGAATCTACCAATCATCCCATAAACAAAAAACCCCGCTGGTTAGCGGGGCTTAATGTGTTTAATAATATTAATATTCTAATCTGTATTCCAATTCATAATCCCAGTTACTGCTGGTAATGCCC
>CAZECA010000008.1:0-56504 GCA_964510385.1 uncultured bacterium | reverse complement strand
TGTTCCCAGTCACGTTTACCTAAAGCGACTGATCGTTTTAAATTGGTACCTATACCTATACCATTTTTTGTGCCAAAAGAAAATGAATCACCAAATATATTTTTATTATTAACTGTTACAAAACCAAATCTTATATCACCCATAAAATACAAGCCTGAAGTGCTTACATTACTTATATCATACCCATTTTCAGCAATGTTAATTTGAGATGCCTGATAACCAATACCGAGAGAGGGCGCTAAATTTTTTATATTAAAAAGTGAATAGCGGTAGTTTAGATCATACGTCGAAAACATTATATCATTATCATCAAATAAATAATCAAAGGTTACAAAATTTACTTCCGTGGCAAACACGTGAGGAATCGATTTATATTCAAAACCAATGCCTCCAGCAGAATTTCTTCTAAACGTACCCTCATCTACTTTATTCTTAAAAACAGAATTGTTAAAAGTAAAATCTGGATAATTAAAGAAAAAGTAAAAACCATTCTGACTATCTTTTACTTCTTTGGACCTATATACTAAAAAATCGGATATTTTATCAGACGTTGACTTATATACTTTCGCTTTGATTTTCACTTTTACTTCACCCTCCAAATCATCTACATCAGCAAAAATATCCCACTCTATTACCCTTCTTCCGTAGCCTTTCTGTAGTCCTATATCCCCTGACAATGATTTTGGTGAGAACCAAGTCCTGCCGTTATCTTTAGAAATAAAAACGGTTAAATTATAAGTATCATCACTATTGTCAGGGTTCAGACTATAATAAATAAACATCACATGGTCATCTAAATCTATATCAAAACTGATATCATTTATAATACCCACAGAACTTCGCTTACTAGTTCCCATATTATTAGTGGCTGAACTACCTGGAGTAAATGCTGTCAGGGGGGAAATGCTCTTTAGATTTATACCTAACCATTGATTTCGTGATTTAACTGTTATTGTACCAGAGTAATCTCTGTAGCCGTAACATCTAGCTACAATATTGTATTCACCCTTAGGAACCCCTTTGATAGTATAACTACCATCTTTATCAGAAATTGCACTTTTACCTGTTCCTTTTAAAAAGACATACGCTCCACTAATATATTCACCTGAAACAGAATCAGAGACATAGCCAGTAATAGTGTTAGCAAATGTAAAACCTGAAAATATAAAAATACTTATGACCGTTTTTTTTAAAATAACAAACTCTTAAAACTTAATTATTACCTTTTCTCTGTCCAGCGTCTGCACACCCGGAGTCTGTGTCCTGCTGTTGAGCTTGCGGGCATTAAATGATACCTCATCAGAGACATAAGACTGAATCTCTTCGGCCGTTATGCTACGATTATCATCCTGATCCGCTTCTCCTTTCAGACCTTTTAAAAAATAGTACGTGTACAGAGAATGTTTCTTGTCCGGGTACCAGGAGCTTACCTGGTCACCCGATGCTGATGTAAAAACGGTCACCTCATCCGCAAGCATACCGCTCTCATCTACCTCAATGAATACGGGGCTGATGTTATGCAACAATTTCCCGCCTCCACTAGAGCCGCTGAAACAGGCATCGATGACAATGGTGACGCTCTTGGCTCCCAGGTTATTGATCTTACTATAGAACAGGTCCAGGGAGTACCCGTTAACGTCCACCATTGCCGGGTCGCAGTCCACCGGGACAAAGTAACCATCATTGCTCTCCGGGTCCGGTGCACCGTGACCGCTGTAGTATATGAACACGTCCGAGACACCGGGCTTCACGTAGTCCTGCAGCTTTCCATCCTTTTCTTTTGTACCGAACAGGGAAAAGAATTTCCCCTGGGTGGCATCGGTCTCCACTATTACTTCCCTGTAGCCAAACATTTTAGTTAGGTACTGTTCCATAACTGCAGCATCCCGGTGAGCAAAGGTCACTTCCGGAACGTCCGGATTGCTATAATTTTTGTTGCCAATCACAATGGCCACCGCATCTTTGTTCTCAATGCCCAGCTCGGGAATATCCTGCTCAATATCGATAGAGAGGTCCGCCCCCAGAGTCAGGGCTCCGTACTCCTGCTCAATGCCGGCCACCACCGTGCGGCCGATCTGGCGGGCCCGCTCGCTCTTCTTGATAGGCAGGCGCAGCTTGCTCACGTTGGCCAGGTTGTTCTCTTCGGTCAGATCCACATAGAGGGGTATCTCGTCCACCGTCTTGTCGTTCACGAAGAACTCCAATGGTATATCTATAGAACCGTTAAAGGCCAGCTCGCCCATTTTCACAGTCTTGGGATGAGTCTCGGTGATAAATACATTGTCACCGGCGTAAAGCTTGGCATAGGCGCTCCTGGCGGTGCCCTTGCCCCTGTTGCCGATGCGCACCGTAAGCGTGATCATCTCTCCTGATTCGATCTTGCCGTTCACGTTGTCATCCTCTATACCTACGTCCACGATATACATTTCCGGGTTCAGGTAGGCCTTGGTGGAAAACTGGAGCTCCACCGGATCCGGTGGGAAGCCGTTGATCTCTTCAAAGTCAATGCGGAAGGTGTGGTTACCATCGGCGATGCCGATGTAGGCCTCCAGGGGAATCTCCGCGGAAACGCTCTGGCCTGGGGGGATCTCTTCGATGTAGGTATTGTTGTAGTTCAGGTTATCCGTGCGCTCCGGGCTGACCTTGGCCAGCACGCCTTTCCCTGGACCGGCACCCGTGTTGGTGATGGTCAGCGTAATTGCTCCCGTTTCCATGGCATCCAAAAACTGGTTGCCGGAAGACTCGCTGAAGCTGACGCTGGCGGAAAGGGCCGGCGGGCGGGAAATGGCCTTCTGCGCCAAGACTTCTTCCTCCACCTGAAACATGGTCCGGAACAGATATGTATATTGATCACTTGAACCTACCGCGAGATATTTCCCATCCGGGCTGAACGCAACGGAAAGAACATAATTCCCGGCCCTGAAGGATTTCACTTCCTGGCCCGTCTCCAGGTTGTAGACGTAGGCCTTATTATCATCTGAACCAGACGCTAGAAATTTCCCATCCGGGCTGAACGCAACGGAACGTACTTTATCTCGGGCCTTGAAGAATTTCATAGGCCGAAACTCATGCTTGAATTCAAAGCCGCTGATTGGGTCGTTCAACCTGAACTTGGCCAGGCCGATCTTATCGCCCACATCCACGGTCAGGACACCGGTCTTCTGCACCTTATCCCAGTTCTTAAAAAGTGTAGCTGCATTTTTCTTCGTAATATTGATGGTGCGTTCAAAGCGCTCCTGCTGGTAAGCGTTATGCTGGATCACAATTGGCCAAGTCTCGTTATTGGCATCGTACAGGTTCTTGTCCAAGGTCACGGTAATGTCGCTGGTCTCGAACATGCGTCCCCTGAGGATGCTCATTTTCTGCCACAGGTCGCCCAGGTACTGCTTCCGCAGTCGGTCCAGCTGGGGCATGGCCCGGCTCATGCGGCCCAGGTATTCGGCATCGCTCTCAAATATGTCCTGCTCCGCGAAAAGGGGGTTGGTGCGCTTCAGATCGGCGATCTTCTCTTCTATCAGCTTTTCATTCTGGGCGATCTCCTTCTTCAGGGCAGCGATCTGCTCAAGTGTTTCATCAATGGACTGGGCAAAACCAGCCCCGGTTAAGATTAACGTTGTGACAAGTATGAGTTTTTTCATAGCTGAATCCTAATAACTAATTAAAATTTTCTCTTCATCCAGTGTCTGCACTCCCGGGGTCTGCTCCCGGTCGAGCCGCCCGGCTGTCGTTCTGACATTATCACGAATAAATTCACCCAGTTCTTCTACGGTCAGCTGTTGGTCTCCATTTGCATCTGCGCTACCCTGCATGCCCTTCATGAGCCAGTAACTGAAAATACCGTGCTGTTTCTCGGGCCAGGCGGAGGAAATTTGATTCCCGCTGGCGGCAGAGAAAAGGGTCACATTATCAGCCATCGCAGTATTCACATCCATAAAAACCGGTCGGGCTCCGGCTAGCAGTATCTCGCTCTCCCTATTCGCTCCGGAGAAGCAGGCATCCAGAAAAACCGTCACCGAGCGGGCTCCCAGCTGGCTAAGGTTAGCTGTCATTTTATCCACAGCGTAGCCTGTCTGGCTGGCGTAGTTGGGGTCACCATCGTATGGAATCAGGAACGCGGTCTGGCTCTTTATATCTGGAGCGCCATGGCCGGCATAGTAGATGTAGATATCACTCTTTCCATCGCTGATTCTCTTGTCCAACCAGCCGCCCTGGGAAAAGACTTTGTCAAACTCTGCCTTACCCACATCAATGTCTGTTTTGTAATATATATTTTCTTCGGCCACTCCCAGTGTCTTTGCAAAATATTCGCGCACCCAGTAGGCATCTCGCTGGGCAAACGATACCGGTGAAACATTCTTATACTGCTCTATTCCAAAGACGACTGCAAAGGCATCGGCATTTTTTTTGCCACTCGGAATTTTCTTTTCTACGTCAACCATGGCCACTGATGGTAGGGGCGCGGTTGCAAAAGGAGTCAACGGATCGGCTCTCTCAACCGCCAGTGGGGTCGCCCCATATTTACCTCGAGAGAGAGTTCCCCTGACGCTCAATGAGGTTGCCGGATACTCTACAGGAATTTTAAAGGTGGCTGATGTCGTCATTGACTCCCCAGGGTCCAGAACAAACCCACCAACAAAATATCTTTTGCGTCCCTCGCTCTTGCCTTTGCTAAGCTCTATTGTGCCGAATCTTTTGTCCAAAATAACTGACTCAACATCTATCCTCGGCCTGATCTCCTTCACCTTTTTCTCGCCACGATTGACCAGGGTAAGAACTATTTGCCCCTGCTCTCCGGGTGAGAATGTCCAGCGTGGATTCCCCATAGTATCATAGGCCTGCGCCGACACCTCTATCTGATCCAGGTCTCCCCAGGAGCGAAGGTTTTTTGTCAACCGGCTGCGGGTCAGCCAGGTCAATGCTGAGAGGCCAATAATGTCCCTTCCGAGAACAACATACCCAGACTCCATGAGTGTAGATCCCCCAACAACAACCATACAGGCACCGCAGGTCCACAAAAAATCCTTAAAAATATAATCTTCTCCTTCTTGCCCAATGCTGGCATTGATTATCGTTATACCTGTGCCAACAGAAAGAGGTGTACCAAGGGTAGATTGATTATCTGGAAAATTATTTTCACTGGACACAGCGCCACTCAATTCATTTACTTTTTGAGCCCTGGATTTTCGGATGTAGCCATAGTAATCTTTCTCAAATGAACTATAATGAATGTAGAAGAAATTTCTTTCCTCACCCAGCAACGCAGCCCTCTCTCCTTTTTCTGCTAATGCTAACACCTGAGAATTGCTATTAGGTTCAGAGAAAACGGGTGAATTTTCAGTGAACTCTAGAATATTTTGTGCGGTCAGAGTGCCACTGAGAAGTAAAGAAACAGCAAAAAGTTTGTTCAAAATTTTATTCATAAAATATGCCCTGCTGATCAATGAATAATATCCTTCACTGAATATTTTAGTGAAAACAAATCCATCAAAGATTCCAAAGAATAGTAAATCTCTTTATCTGTATCTATTAGTAAAAACATCACTCTATGGTAAAATAGGGGCCAACAACGTACACACCGCTGTCACTGGTATGGAAAATGCGTATGTTATAGCAATTTGAACTTGAAAGCGTAGATGGAACGTTCCAGGTGAACGATCCGTCATTTATGGCCCAATCTTGAATTGTACCAACAGGGTTGTTCGCCGCATACAAAACAATGTGGCACTGCCCAGGCGTGAATGCTCCATTCTGGAAGGTCCAATTTATAGTTACCGCGGAGCCTGCAGAAACTGTACTATTCTCTGCTGGACTGGTCACACTACCTGTGGCTGTTGTTCCATCTATTATGGGACAGGTGCCCTCTTCCCCGGATTCAATAGCAAAACTGTTGTCACTGTAGTCATACACAGATGTATAGTCTACCCAGGTTATCTTAATTTTGAAATTCGTAGCAGCTTCAATCCCTTCCAAGATATCCCATGCATAGGCTCCGTCGTTATCAGCATCTGAAACGATTGTTCCGTAAAAACTATTGCCCTTGTAAAGTTCAATCTTCACATTGCCTGGCACATCAACACTGGTCCAGCGAATGGTTTCCGTGGCACCGGTAAACCATAGCTCACCTCCATTGGGCTCTGATACGGTTAAGCTGGCATTGTCCACTGTGGACTGGATAAGTAACGTTTTTTCCAGAACCCTGAAGTTGCCCACATCATCATAGGCTATTACCTCAAGCTCTATCTGGCTCCATGACTGCACATCAAATACATCAAGCTGAAAAGGTGGCGAGTACATTGTTTGATTTATTTTGTTACCGCTAACCGGATCACGAATCTCAAATTTTACACGATTAATAGCAATATTGTCCGTGACATCCATAAGGAATGTTACGCTATCTGCTGTTAGCACCTCTTCAGAAGGGCTCAAGAGTTCAATCTCCGGCGGAAAAATATCAGTGATCTCATCACAGCTGACAAACAATAACGCTAACATTATTGTAGAGGTGATCGTTATGTTTTTTAAACTCATTTAATTCTTTGACACGTGATAGATCAAATTCTTCTCCACCCGCTGGTCCAGGGGTATATTGGTCAGCCAGCGCTGCAGATTTACAAAGTCCTGGCTCTTTCCCGAGAAAGACTGGATGGATGTCCCTATCCGGGGCAGGTCACGGATGACGGGTACTTCCTCCTTGGCACACACAATGTACACTGATTCACTGGTCATATCTTCACCGGGCATGGTCCCTACCCTGAACTTTCGATATTTCCGGATGACCGGGTCCGGGATCTGCATGGTTGTACCGCCCTTAATAAAATTGTCCTCAAAATACTCATTGGGCAGCATGAGCATGATATTCTGATCGGCCATGAGGTTGAACACGTAGAGGTAGCAGTCCTTGCTGGGGGTTACTGAGAATGCGAGTTCGTCTCCCGATTTCAGCAGATTATTTTCCAGCGCTACGTCAACATAAAAGCCGGGATCCCGCTGCCCGTTGACGGGCTCCACATAGGCCTTTAAACGAACCGTTTTTGTATATCCATTTTCCAGATTCTCCAAATTGTCAATGAGAATCTGTTCGGCTGTTATCACCCCTGACACTGTGCTGCGAAAGAATCCGGACCAGGCCGTCTGCTCCCTGGAAGCACCCTCTGACTCGCTCATCATATCCGTTAGCAGCGATGTAACCTCAACATTGGCCGGTACTTTTAAAGTGACAGCCTTGTTGCGAAGAATCTGTAATAGCTCCTGGGTTGCCCTATCAGGCGAGACAGAGTTTGAAAAGTTTCGGGTATCCTCCACCTCTACCCAGCCCGGTTCACCTGTACGGTAGTCAATGATTTCTGTAGCGGATGGTTCAGAAATAGTTTCAATGCCTGCGGCGCCGGCAGCATCAGTTTTTACTCCGGTCAAATCTTCTGTGGTGCCGCCTCCATCATCCTTCAACCTGTCAAATGCTTCTTCTGATTTAGTTTGTATTAATTCATTTGACGGTTCTACAGATTCTGAGGGACCTTGAGAGCAGGCACTAAAATAGAATAAGAAACAGCATAAAACGATTACTGCTCTAATTCTATTATTGATTTTTAAGTATTTCATTTATAAAAATTTAATGATTATTTAAATATACTATATATATATCTACTGATGAAATAATCATTCAAATTAACTGATAATTTTAACTACAATTATTTTACAAGTAAATTTTGACTATAGTTGAGAGTATTATTAAATTGTTGTGACCAAGCCAATACTTTCAAATGAATACCAAGGAGGTTTTCAAATGAATAATCAATTTGTAATAGCTGTTTTGCTTATCGGAGCATTCGCTGCTTCAATTATGCTTCATGAGCAAGAAAAGAAAGTTGCTGCTGATGAGATGGCGGCCAAAGAGGCCAGCCGGCTAGCTAAGGTTGAGGCCGAGAATATGGCAAAAGAAGAGGCATTCAGACTTGAGGAGATTGAAAATGCAAAATACAAAGATGATATCCCTCACGATAGTAATCCTAAGACTGATAAATATAAAGTAGAAATGAGTGCTAGTGAATCATTTGACCCAGACAAGGGCGATAAACTTGATTTTTCATGGGTACAAAAAGCCGGTGAGGATGTGAAGCTGAGCAGCAAGGAAGGTGACAAAGTATCTTTTGAAGCTCCATCTGGCGAATACACCTTTGCCGTAACAGCCACAGATGATTATGGCCTATCAACAACAGCATCCAAAACTGTTACGATCGGACCAGAGCCAAATAAAGCACCTGTTGTTATTGTAAATATTAGTAAGGGAAAATAAGAGAGAGAAAAAAATGAACTAAAAAAAAGGGCGGTCATCCGCCCTTTTTTTATTAATCAATATTCAGGGGTTACAATGAAAAAATCAATTTTTTTATTATTTTTTGGATTGCTCATGGGGCAGGATGCCGATGGTGACTTCTCATTGGGTGAGATCTCATTTGTGATTAAGGATTTCCATTTAGGCGGTGCGATGGAGGATCGCTCCTCCCGCTCAGAAATTAATAATGGAATTGGTTCTCTGGATATTGGTTTACTAAAGTATGGTTTTTCTGATATAGATGTCTCTGGTGAGTTTAACGATTATAATGAACGGGCCAAACTAAAGTACAAGTTCTCTGGCCCTGAATTTGAAATGTCTAACTTTAAAATGGATATATCTTTTGATGCGCCAAATGTATGGCTAGTAATTAAAGAAGAATTAGCTAACGAATATGCGGACGGAGCAGAAAATTATTTTGATGATATAAAAGAAGCGATCTCATCCTATTATAGTATTTACAATGAGCTCCCAAACAGCATTAACCAATTACAAACAATGAACTTATTGAGTCCTCCTGCTTCATACAGTAGCTCCAGACAGTGGGATTTTATATATAATCCACCAGGAAAAATTGTTGCAGAGAGTAACAAAGAGATGCCTGGTGGAAGTGGGCAAAAAATAATTCACGAATTCACGGGTAGTGATATAGAAGATTATTTTTCATCAAATAGCTATTACTATTATAACTGGGAAACATCAGGCTATGGTCAATATGATGATTGGAGAGAGCCAGGTCCTGTAAAAAATAATGTAGAAATTTCAGTTGGCAAGGTGAACCAATATTTTGGAAGCAGTGGCAGCGTGGACATAAACGATCGCAACCAGATTGCAGAGTTTCAACTGGACAAAGCAGGTTTTTCCGTTTCCAAAGCCAATGCGACTTTTGTGGTGGACAGAACATCAAAATCAACATTCAGCGTAGCTGATTTTAAGTCTATAGCAAAAAATGTTGCCTTCGAGTTTGATACCTATAATGAGATACCCATTGTTGAGAAGGCCGGGTTCGAACTGTCCCTGACCAATCTAGAGATCAATGTACCAAGAGAAGTTCAGGAAGAAGAAGCCTTTAAACAGATAGCAGATTATTTAAATATCAACAGCGGAAAATTTAGAATCCGGGAGATCAGCTTGAACGTTGACTTCAAAAGGAGCAGGGACCTTAAGATAAACGTAACAATGGACACCCAGTTTGGGAAGGTAATTGTTGATGGCAGTTTTTCCATACGACAGCCCATCCAATATGAATCGGATTTTTCTTTGGATGACTTGACCATTGAGATCAGCAATCTATCCAAACCGATCGTAGAATTCATTGATGTCTGGGAAGAGGGAACTGGGAATACGCTGCCACGAAAAGGCAAGTCCATTTATTTAGAAATATACGGTGACATTGATGATCCCCAGATCAGGGGGCTCGAAGGTCTGAATTTTTAGCGGGAACGCCTGGGAATCGAACCCAGCTCCCCGTTTGTGGCGGGGACAATGGTTTTGAAGACCACGAGGGGCACCAGCCTCCTAATCATTCCCAAATTTTATAAACGAATATAGAATAATCAATCCAAAAATAACTCAATTATTCAATTCCCATCATCTCACTTATCAGGTCCCAGGAACGCTCTCTATAAATATTATATTCATTCGCGTATTTCAAATCTCCTGTTAATATATAATTATTATAGCCGTTTGCCTCTGAAATGAGATAATTATATCCCGTGACTAATTGAGCCACATAGGAAAGGTCTTCGCTGTCTAGTGTGCCAGATGTCATTAGAAGACTAAGCTGATCCCGGGCTGCCTCAGATAGATAAATATACTCTAGTAAGAGTTGGCTAGTAAGCTCATCGGTATAAACACCGGAGACGTGCCCATCTGATGCTGATCCAATCGAGGTATATGTTAGATATATACCTTGAGCTGATAGGGCACCTATGGTCTCAAGTAGAAGGTCCTGGCCTTTTAGGGTTTGAGGATTATTTAAAGATATAATAAATATTGTGACAAGTTTGAGTCTATTCATCTTGAATCCTTTTTTGTATAATCAAATGTAAAACATAATTAAATATGTTTAAATATTTTTAAGGTCTATTCAGGACTCTATACTTTACACCGTACTGTGCTTTGATCTCTCTCCCCACTTTATCAGCATCCTTTTCAGAAACAAATCGTGAGATCCGCACCGCATGGAGTCGCTTGCTGTTGGACATAACCTCAACAATCTCGATGGGATAGCCGGCCCCTTTTACCATATTTTTTAGTCTCCTGGCGTTGTCATATTTTCCGAAAGCACCCAGCTGAACAACCCACGGACGATTTTCAGTTTTACCAATGCTCGCCTCCTTCTTGCGATCATCTTTACCTATGAGCTTCTTATAGGAGACCCTTGGCTGGGAGACATTAAAACTATAATGATCAACCTTCAGGTCACTCCGGATCGACTTGGCTCTGGAAACATAGAATTGTGCGCTGTCTGTTTCTCCGGTAGCATTAAAACTGGAGGTCAATAGGTCCACGGCACGCTGGAAGTGATCACTATTTGTATATTTTATAGGAATCTTCTTCAGCTGTTGGCTTGCCTGGCTGTACAGCCCCCGTGAGTAAAGATATTCTCCAATCTTCATTTCAGCATCATCCGTGTACTCACTGTCCGGAAATTTTAATATAAAATCCCTGAGCTCAATAATTGTGGAATCTCCATCTGTGTTCAACAAAATGTATAAAAAGGGAACCGCTGGTTCGTATGGATATTTGGACCTTAATTCAGGTAACTGGTCCCGAACCTCCTGCAGACGGCCCTGCTCCAAAAGATCAAAGTACCTGTCAAATGTTTGAGAATAAATGATTGATATTACCAGGAGAAAACCTGCTGAACACTTTTTCAATGTACCGGTCTTTCCTTTTCGCTGGTGACCAGATCAATGATCTTGTCGATCTGCTGGGACAGCTCATGGGGAGGCGCAACCGTTAGACTCAACTTCAAACGCATGAGACGGGCGTGTACCGAGGAATCCATTTTTTCCATTGCTGTGTCAACAAGCTCCAACGCTTGCTGTCGTTCACCTTTTTCTTCTAAAACATTAGCCATCCGTGCCAAGGCATCCAGATTCTTAGGGTCTTTTTCCAGGAATCGCTTATAGAATTTCTCTACCTCGCTGTAACGGCCTAGATCATAAAGAGCTACCTCTATCTTAGTGAAAATATCTCCGGCATTTTCTGGATTCATCGTAGCAAATCTCTCCCAGTTTTCGATAGCCTTGATAAGATCTCTGTCAGCCGCGTACAGATCACCTAATCGCTTATGCGCGGGACCAAAATCAGGATCTATTTCTAATGCACGTTGAAAGCAAAATTCTGCTCCTTTTTTATCATCCTTGGATAATTTATCCATCCCCTCATAGACCTGAAACTGGGCCAGTTTGCTTGGGTCGTTCTGTTGAGTAATCTTTTGGATATCTTTAGCCAATCGAGCCGCTTTCACCCAATCCCGTTCCCGCTCTGAAATATTCAGTAATAGTTCCAATGCCCAGGTATTCCTTTTCTCCAGTTTTAAAATGTATTCAGCTTCCTGCTTGGCTTTGATCAAATTATCCATACTCATAAAGTCCAGAGCCAAAGAACGATGTATATCTATCTTTAGGTCGCTAGTTAAATTAGGACGCACAGTCAATGATTGGTGGATCTTGAATGCCTGCTGAGACTGCCCTTCTTCGCGGAGAATCTCTCCCATTTGTAGGTAGGCATTGATGTGATTAGTGTCCTGCTTTACCACATCACGCAATAAACGTAGTGCGGTCTTGGAGTCACCACGCACGATGGCATTTAACGCATCGGTATACAGGGATTCGAAACGACGGGTCTTTTTAGGACGGTAGTAAAAATATGCGGCAGAGATACCGGCGGCTATCAGGACAACGACAGCGATCAGGAGCGATGTATTCAACGCTATTCGTCTCCGTCATCCAGGTCATAGATCCCTTCATCAATAGCCACATTTCGCAGATCATTCAGTTCATCTGAAAGTCGACGGTTCTTGGTACGCAGAGTACGTGATTCGGCTTTGCCAGAAAGAATATTTGCAACAGCCATTCCAAAACCGATAAGCAAACCTACAGTTAACGCGCCGATCATGACGAATGCCACTTTTACATCTTCATATTGGGCAAATATGAGATCCACGTTGACCACATCAGTGTTCTGCATCAAAAAGAGCAGTACAACGATCACCGCTAAAAGAGTGATAAATATTTTAACCAGTTTCATATTGCTATCGCTTCGTCTTTGTGTACCAATTCTCCATGTAAACTAATGCCTTTCGCCGCTGTAATCAATACCGGAACGAAGTCTTTTACATTTACATTTCCCTTTTCAAAAAATACCCATTTGTTGGAATCAGTTCGACCGGCCCACTTTTTGGATGAACGCTTGCTTTCCTTTTCCACTAGGATCATTTCGGTTCGTCCTATCATATCCAAGTTGCGCTCAAGGGTATGTTTTTTCTGGAGCTCGTTCACCCGTTCCAAACGGGTTCTTTTCTCTTTCTCTGATGAGTGATTCGTATATTCCGCTGCCTTGGTACCAGGGCGAGAAGAATATTTAAAAGTAAAGGCAGAATCAAATTTTACTTCTTCCATTACATCCAGCGTTTCCTCAAACTCTGTTTCTGTTTCCCCTGGAAAGCCCACGATGATATCTGTGCTTATACCGACGCCTGGAAGAGTCTCTCTTATCTCATGAGCTAATTTGATGAAATTATCTTTTGTGTACGTTCGATTCATCCGCTTCAGTATTCGATCATTTCCCGCTTGGAGAGGCAGATGGATATTGTTACAGATATTATTGTATTTTACCATGACCTTGAGCAATTTTGAATTGATATCTTGGGGATGGGGTGACGTATAGCGGATACGTTTAACACCCTCTGTTTCTGCTACCGCTTCCAATAACTCTGGAAAGCCTTCAGCGTCATTTGCATAGGAATTTACATTCTGTCCCAAAAGAGTTATCTCAATGTATCCATCCGCCACTGCCTGCTCCACTTCAGTAACAATACTAGTAATACTTCTGCTACGCTCCCGGCCCCGCGTGAATGGGACAATACAGAATGTACAGAACTTGTCACAGCCTCGCATGATGGAGACCCATGCATTGATACCTTCACTCCGGCTGGGAAAGAGGCCATCATATACTTCAAACCGGGAGAGTTTTGTATCAACAATGTTTTTCTTATTGGCCGTTTTACGATGTATTATTTCGGGAAGTTTTCGGTAAGAATCGGGGCCAAGAACTATATCCACATACGGTCGGCTTTCCAAAATATCATCTTTCAGGTTCTGGGCCATGCACCCCAAAACACCAATTATGGTTTCCGGTTTTTCCTTTTTTAAAAGGTTATACCGTCCCAGCTGTGAGTGAACCTTTTCCTCCGCATGCTCGCGTATGGCGCATGTATTGACAAAAATGGCATCGGCTGCCTCTACACTTTTTGCTGGGCTGTACCCCTCTCTTTGCAATAGTCCTTCTACCAATTCAGAATCAGCCACATTCATCTGACAACCGTACGTTTCTATGAAATAAGTCTTACTCATGGCTTTGGATTAGGGAGTATTTGTAGGGTTTTAGATTATTGCAGGTAGCCACTGAAAAAATAATCCAGGGGATTCTGCGGAGTTCCATAATGATGGACCTCGTAATGTAAATGAGGTGCAGTGGATCTTCCTGTGTTTCCTGAAAGCCCAAGAATGTCGCCTCGTTTTATCTTTTGGCCTTTCTTGACCTTGAATTCTGATAAGTGACCATACAGTGTGGTGTACCCATAACCATGATCGATTTTGATGACCTTACCATATCCTCCGCGGTGACGGGCCTCCTTAACAATACCATCTGCGGGTGAGAAGACCGGTTCACCAACATTCACCGTAATGTCCTGGCCATAATGGAAACGAACTTTTCCATTAATAGGGTCCTCCCGATAACCAAAAGTGGAATTTAAATAACCACCTTCCATCGGTCTCAGTGATGGAATGGAATGAACCATTTTTACATCTTCAGTCACTTTATCATAAATTTCACTGTAACTGGCCAATTCTAATTTGACCTTTCTAGACAGTGTCTGCACATCCATCTCCAGAGAATTGATCCGATCAGTGAGGTTATCATCGACCTGTGTTTTATCCGCTAGCCGGACACCTCCAATTCCCAATTGGCGGATGTCCTGATCGATCAACGGCATATCGGCATAGGTCCGAATGGCCTTATCCTTCTCTTCTATATGATCCATTTCTGTTGTCATTTCACTCATCCGAATCTGGAGATCGGTCAAATTGGTTGACAGGATTGCGTAGTGTTGTTTAATCTTTTTTATTTTTTGGTTGTATAGATAACGTGTCAACCCCTCTGCGCTGGCAAAGAAAACTCCCGCCAAAGCCACAACTGAAATAGCAGCAAATGTATATAAACGGCGGCGCGTTAGGTTACGCTGACGAACACCACTATCATCCTGGGAGATAATTATATATTGTTTATGATTGTTCTTATTATATCCAAACATACCTATATCGGCAAAAATAGTAACTATATTTTAAGATTTTTGATACATAAAAACCAAACGCTAACCCAAATACAATTTCAGTACTTGTGATGTGGTGGATTTGCGTAATCGTTGCAAAGCCCGTTCCTTAATCTGCCGGACGCGCTCACTGGATAGGTCCAGCAGTTCACCGATCTGTTCCAGAGTTTTCGGGTCATCCTCTCCCAACCCAAAATATTCTTGCACAACTTTGGCTTCCCGTTCTTTCAGAGTTTTTACTAATTCAGCGATCTCCTTTTTTAATGAATCCTGCATGAGCTGGAGTTCGGGACGAGGATCGTTTGAGATTAAATATTCAATAAGAGGCCGGTCCTCTTTATTGCTGTCTTCTAGCGACACAGGTCCGCTGTATGCCTGAACCAGATCCTCGATCCATTTGATGGTGGTATCAGAAATCTCAGCTAATTCTTCTGTGGTGGGTTCCCTTTCAAACTCCTGTTCCAGTTCAAGTGACTGGCGATAGAGTCTTCCCATCGATTCGGTGATATGAGATGGAAGCCTAACCGTACGGCCCGTCTTTTGAATGGCATTCCGGATCCGTTGTGTGATCCACCAGACAGCGTATGATATAAATTTAAAACCCCGGGTCTCATCAAAAGTATTTACAGCTCTGATTAATCCTAAATTTCCTTCGTTAATCAGATCTTCAAAGGGCACACCCTGTCCCTGGAATTTTTTTGCCATGGCCACAACAAATCGAAGGTTATGTGTGACCAGTTTTTGAAATGCTACTGTGTCGCCAGTTTTGGCTTTTTGGGCGAGGTCCACTTCCTCATGGGGAGAAAGGGGTTCCAGTTTTTTGATATCTTTTAAATATAGGTCGAGGGCTTTACGCCCCGTGGGAGATGGTTTGGTCAAGATGCTTTTTCAGGATCGTCAGTTTCACTTTCCTGAGATGTATCTTCAGGTTCAGTTTCCTCTACTTCAACTTCTATATCTTGACTGACTTCAGACAGGTCCTTATCTTCAAGGTTAAACTTATCTTTCACTTTCTGAATATCAGTCTCTTTTTCAGCGATATTTTTCTGGATCTCATCGATCTTTTGAAGTGAATCATAGAATTCCTTATTCCCTGTGAAATTGACAATATTATCTTCTTTTGCGTGGTAGGAAACAAGACGGCCTAAATTCTCATAGGTTTTTGAGAGGTCTCTTTGGAGTTGATGAACTTCCAGTTTGATCTTACTGATCCGAGTCAGTTCTTCAGTTTTTGCAACAGCGATCTTGCTAACCTCTTCGGCTTTTTCAACAGCAACGCTGCCCCAATCTTTCATATTCTTTTTCAGGTCATCCCAGAGTTTTGTCACGAAATCCCCCGTATAGTGAATTTGAATTTATCAGTCATATCTTCTTGAGTCAATTACTAGAATTCTTTATTACAATATTTACGGCATAAAAGATCCCTGCTCCTATGATTAGGGCATTCAATTCCAGCATGACATTATTATCCCTAATCCCAATATACAATCCGGATAGTGTAATGATCATGGCAAAAAGTTGCAGACTCCTAAGAAGTGCGAACTTCAAGGTTCCCCCTATGTTTCATCCATCGCAAAATATTATGAAAGTTCCACTCATAGGCTCTTGACAAAATTTCTAGAGGTGAATCGGATTTTGAGAAACGTTTGGCCACAGCTGCCATTTGCCTATCGTTCAGCCGTTCATAAAGAAATCGATTCACATATGATAACTTTCGCTTCCTCTCTAGTTCCCTGATGATCTGTTTTGCCAGAGCACGATCATTATTGAAAATGTGTGCTGCTGCCAATCCTGAGTTCATTGCCATACGCATACCAAATCCAAACAGGAGGTCCTGAAATCCTCCGGCTTCACCTATTCTTAAGGGGCGCTTATCTAGATTCAATCTCATCAATGAAAAACTTCCCCGGCTGCCGAACACCGGCCCATGGGGAATTTTAAAACCCTGCTCCCGAAAATACTTTATGGTATTTTCCAATGGGTCCGTGATCTTTGGAGGGTTCTTGAACGCAATTGCTAAGGTAGCTTTACCATTTAATATGATCAAGTAGGCATAGCCTTTTGGGGCATATTGGGATCCGAGCAATAAGTGTACTTGATCAGGAAGGGAAGAATAAAAATTGATCCCTTTGATAAATGCAGCTGCCCGTTTTGTGCCGGTACTATCTATATCTACATCATCCGGGGCATTTTGATTGAATATGAATTCGACACCTGCATCCACACACTGCTCAAACAATTGAAGATCAAAACATCCATGATCTTCCCCCCTTTGGATCATGTAAAATAAAGGGGAACTAGAAGAAACCTTAAAAGATTTATGTTCATCACAGTGAACCGTAAAATGATGGATAGGTACAGTATCGATCATTGAAAAATTGAAGCCATGTTCGTTAAAAAATGAGCTCATGGAACCTTCAAAAATCCAACTCTCCAATCCTTCCATGTCGCCATGCCGATTGGAGCCAACAGCGGTTCCCTTTTCAATAATGACAACATCATGGTCGAATTTTTTCAAATTAATGGCAGCCGTCATTCCTGCGATTCCGGCCCCTGCAATGTTGATTCGTCGTTTTGGAGTTTGCTTTGGAGAGTAATGCGTCAACAATGTATCTGCTGAACAGATAGGATCTCGGGGAGATCGGTTAATGTTGAAATGACCCTATCGGATACTTCATTATCCACTCTGATCACTGCGAACGCCTCTCCATCGTTCATATCTCGGCTCAAGAAATAGCCACCAATATTCACATTGGCTTTTCCCAGTATTGTACCCACCTTACCAATAACCCCCGGGACATCTTTGTTTCTGGAAAAAAGCATGTTCCCTCTGGGCGTGAGGTCCATCTCATAGCCCAGGATACTCACCAATCGAAAACGGTTTCCTTCAAATACGCTTCCATGGATCTCTTGCGACCCTTGTTTACCATTGACCCTCGACCTGATCAGGTTTGTATAGGAGCCACGATCGGATGTTGTGCTGTGATCGATCTGGATTCCCAGATCGATCGCCAATGTTTCCGCATTGATATAATTAACACGTTCAGGGATCCTGCTTGCGAGTAGGCCCTTTAAAAAGGCGAGTGTTACCGGCTTCGATTCATCAATGGCTCCGGCACATTCCACATGGACTTTTTTTATGGCTCCGGGATTGAGCTGTTCCTGCAACTTTCCCATGACTTCCGCCAGTTCCAAATGTGGCTGTATTTCTTTTAATTTTGATAGATCGGAGATGGGCATATTTACCGCATTCGTCAGTTTTTCATGGATAAGATAATCGCGGACTTGTTCACAGACAGCGATACTTACTCCCTCCTTTGCCTCTTCTGTGGAGGCTCCAAGGTGAGGTGTTAATACGATATTTTTGGCGCCCACCAGAGGACTGTTTCCTTCAAGGGGCTCGGAGGTAAAAACATCAATGGCGGCACCTGAGATTTTTTCTTCATTCAGAGCCTTTGCAAGGTCGTTTTCATTTATGATCCCGCCCCGTGCCACATTCACGATTCTCGCAGATGGTTTCATACTGCATAACCTATCATAGTCAAAAAGGTCTTTAGTAGACTTGATCAGGGGAACATGTAGAGTAATATAATCGGATTCTGCGGTAAGCTGATCCAGCTCCACGCAGGTCACGTGTTCCTCATTAATCATATCCTGACTGATATAAGGATCATAGCCCAAAATATTCATATTAAAGGATCGGCAGCGCTTGATCACTTCCCTGCCGATCTTCCCCAGCCCCACGACACCCAAAGTCTTGTTGCGTAATTCAGAGCCTACCAACACGTGTCGATTCCATTCGCCTTTTTGTATACCCCCATGGCCTATTGGTATGTTCCTGGATAGCGCCAACATCATGGCAAGGGTGTGTTCTGCTGCCGAAATGGTATTAACATCAGGCGTATTCATCACAACCACACCCTTTCGTGTGGCTGCATTAAGATCTATATTATCAATACCTACTCCCGCTCTGCCGATCACTTGCAGGTCATGCGCATTTTCAATCATTTCACTGGTGACCGTGGTACCACTGCGCACCACCCAGCCATTCACATCTTTGCAGGCATCCAGTTTTTCCTTTTCTGAGGCTTCCGAAATATTGACTACATCCAGGTTGGCATCTTTCAGTAATGCAATCCCCGCATCCGTAATTGGGTCTGAAACGAGAACTTTCATAAAATGTTTATTGTTGAGAGCGGATCAAGTTCAATGCGGAACCGGCTTTGAACCATTGGATCTGTGTCTCGTTGAATGTATGATCACAGATTATGGTATCACTGGATCCATCCTCATGGTTTGCTTTTAAAGTAAGTGGTTTTCCTTGAGAAAATGTATCCAAATCCACCAGATCAAAAGTGTCATTTTCCATGATCTTATCATAATCGGTCTTATCTGCAAATGTCAAGGCAAGCATTCCCTGCTTTTTTAAATTTGTCTCATGGATCCGTGCAAATGAGCGGACCAGAACAACCAGAATACCCAGGTGCCTTGGCTCCATGGCTGCATGCTCACGGGATGATCCTTCACCATAATTCTCATCGCCAACCACTAAAGTAGGGATACCTTTGGAACGATAAACCCTCTGCACATCAGGTACTGTTCCATATTCACCTGAGAGCTGGTTTATAACCGAATTGGTTTTATCATTTGCAAAGTTTACTGCACCTGTCAAAAGATTATTGGAAATATTATCTAGGTGCCCTCTGAATCGAAGCCATGGGCCGGCCATGGAAATATGATCCGTTGTGCATTTTCCCTTTGCCTTGATAAGCAATCGCATACCGGTAATATTTTGCCCATCCCATGGTTCAAATGGTGTTAATAATTGGAGCCGTTCGGAATCAGGATTCACAATGATCTCGATCCTACTGCCATCGCTTACCGGTTCTTGGTAACCTAGATCCTCAACATCGAAACCATCTCTGGGTAGATCATCACCAATAGGCGGATCCAATTTAACCTCTTCCCCATTTTTATTAACCAGTGTATCGATTCTTGGATCAAACGTCAGATCACCGGAAATGGCCAATGCAGTTACCAATTCTGGTGATCCTACAAATGCATGTGTATTGGGATTACCATCAGCACGTTTAGCAAAATTTCTATTGAAAGAATGAACGATGGTATTCTTTTCTTCTTTTTCAGCACCAGTTCTTTCCCATTGTCCGATACAGGGTCCACAGGCATTTGCAAAAACACTGGCCCCCAGTTCTTCAAAGGTGTCAATAAGGCCATCACGTTCAATGGTATACCGCACCTGCTCTGATCCTGGAGTGATGGTGAAATCGGCCTTTGTTTTTAATCCTTTTTCAATTGCCTGCCTTGCGATGGACGCTGATCTGGAAATATCTTCATAGGATGAATTTGTACACGAACCAATAAGGCCAACTTTCACATCAGTAGGCCACTCATTCTTTTGTGCCTCATTTGTCATTTCCGAAATAGGTGTAGCCCTGTCCGGAGTGAACGGGCCATTCAAATGGGGCTCCAGTTCGGAAAGATCTATCTCAATCAATTGGTCATAGTAATCGGCAGGATCATCCAACACTGCATCATCAGATCTTAAATATTCTGCAACTTCATTGGCTGATCGGGCTACATCTTCACGTCCTGTTGCGCATAAATATTTTGCCATTTGTTCATCATAGGCAAAAATGGATGTTGTTGCACCGATCTCGGCTCCCATATTGCAGATGGTTCCTTTACCGGTACAGGATAATTTTTCAGCTCCCGGTCCAAAGTATTCCACGATAGCTCCAGTGCCACCTTTAACAGTTAATATACCAGCTACTTTCAGGATAACATCTTTCGCAGAGGCCCATCCATTCAGCTCCCCTGTTAGCCTTACACCGATCAGATTTGGAAATTTTAGTTCCCATGGCATTCCTGCCATCACATCCACTGCATCAGCGCCGCCCACTCCAATAGCGATCATACCTAATCCACCGGCATTAACAGTGTGGCTGTCCGTACCGATCATCATTCCGCCGGGGAAAGCATAATTTTCCAGGACAACCTGGTGTATGATCCCTGCTCCGGGCTTCCAGAATCCAATACCGTATTTATTTGATACTGATTCCAGAAAATGGTATACCTCTCCATTGGCATCCATGGCAATCGCCAAATCTTGGTTGGCTCCAACTTTAGCCTGGATAAGATGATCACAGTGAACTGTGCTGGGAACAGCTGTCCTATTTTTTCCCGCCATCATAAATTGCAGTAAGGCCATTTGCGCTGTAGCATCCTGCATGGCAACTCGATCGGGGGCAAAATCAACATAAGAATTACCGCGTTCAAACTTTTTGGTGTTGCCACCAAATAGATGGGCATACAATATTTTTTCAGATAGGGTCAACGGGCGCCTAATAATTTCCCTCGCTTCATCAACCCGCTTGGTGATATTGCTATACACACGCTTGATTATATCTAAATCAAACACAGTTACTTCCTAAATACGTTATTAAAATGAATAAATGGAACTGATTCACACAGTTCACGTTCGATATCAGTAGACAAAGTTACATCTTTCAATTAGCATTATTCAATTTCAATACAGATCAATCTCAGTAAATTTCATTATGCATTTTAGGCAAATCATCCTACTAAGCATTCTTTTCCCAAACCTATTGGCCGCTACTTCACACTGGAATATCCTGCGATCTGATAGGGATATGCTTTCTATTGAAGTATTCTTTGACCTGGAAAAAAGTAACGCTATAGAGCCTTTGACTTTAATGGTAGGTCTACCATCAACTGAATTACCATCCGTCTCTGTCCGCTCTTTTAACCCCACAAAAACCACACTAAATACTGAAAAAAGAAATACAGGAGTTCAATGGATAAACCAGCAGACCGTTCGGCAATTGGAAACGGCAACAATTAAAATTGACCCAACTGCTGATGAAAGTCATTATTTCCAATCGATGATTATTGATGTATTCTTTAGCCCTAATAATAAACATAAGATACTTTCTGATCATTCTCAGGAAAAGCTCTTAAAACACCGTATTGTAAATTGGAATACTGCGCAATGGTGGTTCAAAAAACGTCACTTTAATCAAAAGAAACGTACATCCATACCTGATGGAACATGGATAAAATTCACAGTGGATGAAGACAAAGTCTATTCCATTATGGGCTCCGAAATTCTTTCATTAAGCCTAACCATGGACGAAAATGACCCTCGAAGTTTTAGATTATTCACAGGGACATCTCTGGGCAGGGATCGAAGCTCTCTTGTGATCAATTCTGTTTCCTATGATTCGCTGAAAGAAAATTTAATTGAAATTCCATTTTTGTTTACTGGTGAAGATGATGGTGTCCTGGATGCAATGGACCAACTGATCTTTTACGGTCGTGGTTCTAGCGGCTTTGACCTGGATGTGGATGAGGTGGCGCATGATCAAAATATATATTTTTCAGATAATACTTACTGGCTATTGATTCCGGATGACCAGTCAACCAGTGGTAAAAGAATTACAACAATAACGGGGCCCTCTTCAACGAGTCTAAATCTTGATTATGGTAATGCATTTGTTCATGTTGAGAATGATGTGATCAATCCATTTGAAGGAGGCCTGGTGTGGACTGGCACTTCATTTAGCCGAGGTGCGAGTTATACAGCGATCATGAATTCAGATGATGTTAAAACAAATGTAGATGGTGAATTTTATATTACGGTTCGAGGAAGTTCTTCTGATTTTGAGTATGTTCAAAATCCGAGTCATAATATTGATGTATACTTGAATAACAGAGATGAAAACAGAGCAAATTTTAGTTTTAACGGTTTAAGCGCCAAGACAGAATCATTTACTGTGGAAGGATCAGAACTGACGGATGGAATTAATTTGATCTATTTGGACAATAATGCATCCTCAAACTATTCCACACCCCACTTTGATCATGCCACATTGAAATATGGCAGGTCGCTCAATGCCGATAACACACCATTTGAATTTTATGCTCCAATCCACAGCAATAATGTTTCATTCTCATTCACTGGGTCGACTGCAATATCGGTATGGGATATCACTCTCATTGCTGATCCAAAAGCGTTATCTATGGAAACCGATTTTTCCTTCTCATTTCAGTTACCTGCAGATACCCTTTCACGGTTTATTGTTTTTGGCTCGGATGATCCGGAGCAAATAATTGATCTATCTTTAGAAATAGATCATAGATTTTTTACAATTCGCGATCAGCTGGCTGGTACAGATCATTTGATCATAGGACCGGAGGAGTTTCGGTCAAGCGCTCAACCTTTAACAACACATCGAGGAAGTTCTCAATATGTTTCCCTGGAAAATATTTATAATGAATTCTCTGGAGGCAATGCAGACCCAACTGCGATACGTTCTTTTGCTCAATGGACTTTGGAAAATTGGACCAATCCGCCCTACTGTGTTTTTATATTGGGCGACACTGATTATGATTATCGAAATATTACCGGACAATCTGAAAGTAAAGTTCCAACTATCATTACAGGTTCTTTTAGCAATAAAGCAGTGGATGATCGGTTAGTAGCAGTCTACGGTCGGATACCGGATATGGCTATTGGACGATTTCCAGCACAATCGTCCGCTGAGGTTGAAGATTTTGTTGAAAAACTAATAGAATATGAAACCAATCCCATTATGGGGTATTGGAGACAGCGGGTTACTTTAGTAGCCGATGATGCAGCCCGACCTGAGGATGATGGATCTGGAGGATCCATTTCAACCGGAAAAAGTCATACCAATAATTCAGAGAATGTGGCCGACTGGATCTCGCCACGTGTGGAAGTAAATAAATTGTATATGCTCGAATATCCTGAAGTGAGTGATGCATCATCATTTGGTGTAATTAAGCCAGACGCAACGGATGCATTAATGGAAACTATTTCTGAAGGAACAGCAATCATTAATTATATAGGACACGGTTCGGAACACCAATGGGCCCAGGAAAAACTATTAGTACAAGACAGGGGTGATATTGAACTTATTGATTCAGATATGAAGCTACCCATTTGGATCGCGGGTACCTGCTCATGGGGGCATTTTGATTTTCTAGATGTTGAATCCTTCTCAGAGGAATTGATCCGCCGACCTATGGAAGGAGCGTCAGCCATAATTACCACCAGCAGAGCGATCGGTGTCTCCTCAAATGCTGCCTATATAGAAAAGATTTTCAAAGCATTATTTCCTGACCTAGGCGTAACGGAAGATCCCATAGGAGTGGTTCTCCAATCCGTTAAAGATGGAAATAGTTCTGGTGAATTATTTCATCTATTTGGTGATCCGGCCATGCCCATTCCCATACCGAGTATGACCGTTGAGCTTACACATATTGATCCGGACACGCTCTCATCACTTGATACTGCACGTATTTATGGAGAACATGCAATTGGTGACGGTGAGAATGGTACAGGCATCGTCCGATTGGTGGATGCAGAAAAACAGATTACCCGGCAGTATGTCATCAATTCTTTAGATCAGGAAATTTCGTATTCCCTACCAGGACCAACACTATTTAAAGGCCAATTCTCTATTCACAATAGTGACTTTAGTGCAAAGATGCGAACCCCAAAAGATATTTCGTACTCTAACACACCTGCCTATTCTAATGTGTACGTACAGATGAATTCAGATCCTCCAGTTGAAGCATTAGGGATACTCAATGATATATATATTAAGAGCGGTGAACCTGTAAATGATGATTCAGGGCCTATCATTTCATTTGAAACTGGTTCAGGGCAAGAATTGAGAGATCAGGATCATATTCATACTGAACAATCAATTTACCTGAGACTATCGGACCCATTGGGAATCAATATTACCGGTGAAGTGGGCCATGAAATCTTGGTAACAAATATGGATGATGACAGCAAAGATGATCTTTCTAGTCGTTTCATTTATGATGAAAACAGTATCACAACGGGAATAGTTTCTGTCCCATTTGATAAAAATAGTAAAACCATTTCATTAAAAGTAAAGGCCTGGGACAATGCCAATAACCCTTCAGAAAAAGAAGCCACATTTCTTTTGTTGGATGATCAATCTCTCCAGGTTATCAACATATATAATTTTCCGAATCCTTATGCTACATCAACCCAATTTGCCTTTGAGTTGACCTCATCGGCTAATGTATCTATTGACGTGTTCACACTCGGAGGACGCAGGATCATAAGCCTCCCGGAAGCATCTCTTTCCGCAGGATACAATTATATTGACTGGAATGGTAGAGATGAATACGGTGAACGATTGGCGAATGGTGTATATCTCTATAGATTGAAAGCATATGACGGGACTCAAAAAGTATCAGTTATCCGAAAACTAGCAAAATTCCAATGATCCAAAAATATCCCATAATATTGGCTTCTAACTCACCCCGAAGAAAACAACTCTTAAAAATGATCGGGCTAGACTTTGAGGTTATTCCCAGTTCAGTAGAAGAAGACCTTTCGCTTCCATTGAGCTCAGAAGAATTCGTTCAGTACTATGCAAAAGAAAAGGCTCTAGATGTTGCCAACGATCATCCTAATAAATTGGTTATTGGTGCAGACACGATCGTGGCATTAGAGGATCAAATCATAGGAAAACCCAAAGATGTAGAAGACAGTTTACGCATACTGCGGTCCCTTTCAGGCAGGACACATAGAGTATACACCGGTGTATCTTTGATCCATCTTAGTAACAACCTGGAAGTTACTTTTTTTACCATGACAAAAGTGACATTCACTGAATTATCTGATTCTGATATCATCTACTATATTAAGACTTACAACCCATTAGATAAAGCAGGAAGTTATGGGATCCAGGACTGGTTTTCCGTTTGTGTAAATGGTATCGATGGCTGCTTTTATAATGTAATGGGGTTTCCATTATCGGCATTTTATAAACATTATAGAAATATTTGAACCTGATTGAATATTGTACTGGGAGAGGAACATAGTCTCAATTAATTTTTCATCCTGTTATGAGTGATTTTTTTTTAGAGTTAAAGCAGTTACGTGAGTCACAGAATATTGACCTCGAAGAGATACAAACACGTACAAAGATTAATATTGAATATCTCCATGCCATCGAGAAAGGACGGTTTGATGTTCTCCCTACGCCTTATGTTCGCTTATTCTTAAAAGCATACGTAACAGAAATCGGTGGGGATCCTGAAGAGGCGATTCATCAACTAGAATTCTTCCAAGGAAAGCAAACAAGGCGGAAATTTAAGCGGGAAGAATCCAGGCCTTCAGCAGAGTCGAAAAAACCTGAATCGACTACTCAATCAACAACACTGAATCGTCCACCAACCAAAGTCCGAGAGGAACTTATCAAAGGTGGTGTATTATTGGTCATTTTCTTATTCGCCATCTTCATCATTCGGAAAATAAACAATGAAAAAAGTATAGCAACTGTTGAGAACGGCAAGATTATTCTGACACAGGATCCCGATGCGGTCACCGATGATCAATTGATCAATGATTATGATGAAGTAATGACAAGTGCTGTGGCCATACCCGTGGAGCCGCCGTTTAAATTAAAACTAGTGACCAAGGAAAGGGTCTGGTATTCCCTATCTGCAGACATTTCCGTTGCACGATCAGGTATTATTTCTCCAGGGAACGAAGAAAGCATGTCATTCTCAAATACGATTCAGGTTCGCCTGAATCAATCCTCCGGAGTTACCATGTACATCAATGGAATCCAAGTTGAAAATTTAGGTGATTTCACTCATCCGGCAGTAATGCACTTTTCTTCTGACCCCAGCACGGTTACGGTCAAGCACTATCTCCCCCAACAATAGCTAAGAAGTCACTTTAATCAGTCCCCTTACTTCAACCTTTGGTTGAAGCATTTTCTTATTGATATCCATCCTATTTTTTACATTATTTTAAATAAATAAGTTGCAAAGGTGGGTAGAGAGAAATAGATTGTGGGTAACTGTGGGTAATACTTAGATACACTTTTGTGGGTATGACAATAAATCAAGATACATTTACAGGGGAATTCTCCTACACAATAGATGCAAAGGGCCGCGTCAATATTCCGGCTAAATTTCGTCAAAGCCTGGCCCCGGAAAATGACAATACTTTTGTGATCGCGCGGGGCATGGATCCATGTATCTGGGTCTACCCTCTCACCGCATGGCAGATCATAGAAGATGATCTGAAAGACCTATCGGCTATTTCCAGTATCAATCGGTCTTTTATACGATCGACGGTCAGGTACGCGACTGCTGTCTCCTACGACAAACAAGGACGAATCATTCTCTCAAATAACCTCATGTCATACGCAAAATTGGAAAAAGATGCTATGATTATTGGGATGGTAAACAAAATCGAAATATGGGATCCAGTGGTACTGAAAAAAGTGGATAAAAAGAATTTAGAAATGGACTCATCTGAATATGATGAATTGGCAAATAGAATCATACTCTAATGTCATCAAAGCCATCGCAGGAACTCACTACCATTCATATTCCTGTTATGGTAAGCGAAGTCTTGGATCATTTGATCACCGACAGAAACGGAATTTACCTGGACGGGACAGTGGGTCTCGGCGGACACGCCACACACATCCTCAACACTCTTTCGCCTTCCGGGAGACTGTTAGGACTTGATCGGGATGAGAAGGCACTATCAATCTGTAAAGAAATGCTGTCTAGCAGCAGTGCCTTCTCTTGCCACTACGCCTCGTACGACAAAATACCACAGATCCTCCACGAAGAAGGGATAACGGTCGTGAGCGGAATTCTTCTAGATCTTGGCCTTTCTTCTCTCCAATTGGACTCACAATCAAGGGGATTCAGTTTTCAAAATGATAGTGAACTGGACATGCGTTTTGATCAATCGTGCGGACAAACTGCTGCGGACCTTATCAATGGCTCATCAGAAAAAGAAATCGCTGATATCATTTATCAGTATGGTGAAGAGAGGCTATCCAGGAGAATCGCAAAATCTATTAAACGTGCTGGATACATTTCAACCGTGTTTGATCTGAAAGAAGCTATCCGAAAAAGTACACCGCCGCAATTCAGAAACAAAACCTTGGCCAGAGTATTCCAAGCATTACGGATATCGGTCAATAATGAACTGGATCGATTGGAACGATTCCTGGGATCATTCATTGATTGTCTTGTCCCTGGCGGACGGATTGTGATCATCAGTTATCATTCTCTAGAAGACCGCATGGTAAAACAATGTTTCCGGGGATTAAAAAATAATAATGCCTTGGAAATCCTTACAAAAAAGCCTCTTCCACCTACCAAAGAAGAACAAAATGATAACAGCCGCTCGCGGAGCGCTAAACTTCGTGCAGGAGCTCGAATATAATGTCCAAACGCAAGAACGCACTAAAAAAACGCCAACAAGAGTTCATTCAGACACTATCATTTTTTCTGGTCACTGTTTTTTCCATCGGCGGGCTGATAGTCTATCTCTGGGTGTTCACAGAGATAGACGAATCAATTATGGCAATTGAGGTCCAACGATCCACGATGAATGAGTTGAATAATACAATAAAAGAACTAAAAAGCGATATTTCCAGATTAAACCGGGTCGATCGGATAACATCTGTCGCCATGGATGCGCTGGGGATGATCGTCGCAGATCCAGAGTCAACCATGGTTCACATGGACCCCAGCTTATTGGAAAATAATTTTGACTAAGATTTATCTCAAATTCAGGCCAAGAGTGATATTCATGTCAGGCTTTTTTGTTTTCTGCTGGGTAGGTCTTTCTATAAGACTTTTTCAGGTACAAATCATAGATGGAGAAGAACTACGGCTCCTAGGTCAAAAACAAGGCAAAGTGCAACAAGAACTCAAGGCAGTTCGGGGAAATTTTTTCGATAAAAATAATAAAGACATTACACAAAATATTATCCATTATTCTTTTGCCGTCAGGCCAGACGAGATCCAGAACAAAGACCAATTAGCTGAAACCGTAAGCGAATATCTGGGTAAAGAAAAAGAAAGGTACATGAAAAAATTAGACTCCAAGGGAGCTTTTGTATATCTGGAGCGCAATCTATTGGGAAGCCAGTGCCAAGACCTACTTCTGAATCAACCTGCCGGCTTAATAGTAGAGCGGAAATCATACCGACACTATCCACATGAAAATCTTGCCTCTCAGGTATTGGGTTTTGTCAATGTGGATAATGACGGCATCGCCGGGATTGAATTAAAATATAATGATTATCTTATAGGGACCCCCGGCTGGATTGTGCGTCAAGTCAGCGGTAGAGGCAATACAAAGATCAATACCGCGCTACCTAAAAAACTGCCCATAGATGGTGCCAATATTCAACTAACTATTGATCTAGACTATCAAGCTATTCTACAGGAAGAGTTAGCTTTTCAATTGGAGAAAACCCAATCGGTTTCAGCTATGGGTTTGATCCTGGATCCGCAAACTGGTGATATTCTGGCCATGTCAACCCTCCCTGACTTTGACCCTAATTTTCCAGGCAGAAGTGAAATTGGATTCCAGAGAAACAAGGTGATCACTGACCAATTTGAACCGGGGTCAACTTATAAGATTGTTCCTATCCTCGCAGCGGTGGATCAAAATACGGTGGCGCTATCCCAAGAATTCAATTGTGAGGATGGTAGCTATAACTACGCGGGACAAAGTATTAAAGATTGGGATAATTTTGGTTTATTGACAATGCCCCAGATCATGGAAAATTCCAGCAATGTTGGAGTGATCAAGATTGCGGAGACAGTAGGTTCGAATCATATTTATCGCTATGGAAGAGACCTTGGGTTCGGAATGCGGACCATGGTGAACCTCCATGGTGAACACCCGGGCACATTACGCCAAGTTTCTGATTGGAGCGATATCTCACTGGCTGAAGTTTCGTTGGGACATGAGGTGGGCGTGACAGCATTGCAGTTGGGGATGGCATACGCAGCCATAGCCAACGGAGGAATTCTTATGAAACCCCGCCTCGTCAAACAGATTGTCTCTTCATCTGGAAAAATAATCTATGCTGAGAAACCGGAAGTGATCCGAAAAGTTGCCTCTAAAGAAGTCATGAACATTATGACTGATATGCTCTGCCGTGTTGTTGATACCGGAACAGGGGTTAGGGCAGGAATAAACGGCTGGAGCGTTGCCGGTAAAACAGGTACTGCTCAAAAATTTATTGATGGAGAATATTCAGATAGCAAATTCATTTCAAATTTTGTTGGATTCTTGCCAGCGGATGATCCTCAGCTGGTAGGAATAATAGTATTGGACGAACCAAAGTTTGGATTTCACTGGGGAGGTCATGGAGCTGCTCCTGTCTTCCACAGGGTTATGGAACGTATCATAAATATGGACGATTCCATTAACCGCCCAAAACCACAGACTCAGTTCCAAGGCCAAATTTTGGCCGAAGAAAGTCTGCCCCTCCCGCATACCTCGGATAAGTCTGTGACCACCCCAGTGACCCTTTCACATAATGTTAATGTAATTAATGTGATGGCAGATAAAAATGGAGATATTTATTTACCGGATGTACGCGGAATGAGTTTGCGCAAAGCCAGAACATTATTAAGAAAAATAGGCTTGAGAACCTATTTTAAAGGATCCGGAAAAGTGATCTGGCAAAGCCCAAAACCGGGAACAATTATGGATAATGGCTCTATATGCACTATAGGATTAAAATGAAGCCAACTCTAAATAAACTGGTTAAAAGATTTATTGCTGCAAATGGAGATATTCCGGCGACTCCCATTAGAGAGATCCGTCTCCATTCCAACAATGTAGAGCCTGGAGATCTATATATTGCTGTACATGGAACGGCTGCAGATGGTCATGATTACATTCCGGAAGCTCTTGAGAACGGCGCCTCCGCAATCATTACAAATGGACGTGATGTGGGCACGCTTCCCGTTCCACAGGTCAAAGTATCCAATCCCAGAAAAGCTGCATCATACGTTGCAGCAGAATACTATGGGCACCCTTCTAAGGAGCTCCACATAGTAGGCATCACAGGAACAAATGGAAAGACCAGCACGGCAACATTGATTCAATCCATTTTAACTGAAGCAGGGTGTAAAACAGCTCAATTAGGAACATTAGGAGTAATCGCAAGAGAGCATGAGCAAGGTAAAACATTAACAACAATGGATGCCATTAACCTGCAAAAGCTTCTCAGAGATCTTTCTGATGATGATTTCACCCATGTGGTCATGGAAGTGTCTTCCCATGCTATTCATCAGTACCGAGTAGCGGACGTGGAATTTGACACAACCGTATTCACCAACCTGACCCCGGAGCATCTGGACTATCATGGATCAATGGAAGATTATTACAACGCAAAAGCAAAGTTATTCAAGTCACTTCCTCTTAGTGCAACGTCCGTTGTTAATTCGAATGACAAATACGGCTCGCGCCTAATAAGTGAAAGCACTGCACCTGTGATCAAGACATCCGTTATGAATAATAGTGATGTTCATTTTAAGAAGATGGAGGTATCCCTGTCCGGCATTACAGGTAACATTCTTGCAGGCCAGCATGAGATCAAGATCAATTCTCAATTGATCGGTCACTTCAATGCCGAAAATATTCTTTCAGCTGTTGGAGCTGCTTTGGCCATGGGAATTCCCATAGGAACCATTGCAGCAGGGGTGAATAATTGCAGGGTAGTTTCCGGTAGGATGGAGACATTGATGGCTCCAAATGGAGCTACAGTTGTAGTGGACTACGCGCACACTCCCGATGCATATGAAAAAGTATTAAATACTGTTTACAATCTAAAACCGAAAGATGGAAAATTGATCAGCATTTTTGGCTGCGGTGGCAACAGAGATGCGTCTAATCGAGCCCTTATGGGTCGTCTTGTAGAACAATTCTCTAATCATTTTTATATCACACCTGACAATCCACGATTCGAGAATCAAGACGAAATTGTTAAGGATATTTTAAAAGGATTATCTACGGATCATTATCACGTTTTTGATGATCGAAAAGGAGCATTGGATCAGGCGTTAGCATCATTACAGAAAGATGATGTTTTGGTTGTCCTAGGAAAAGGACGTGAAAATTATCAAGAAGTTAAGGGAACACGGCATCCCTATTCAGATATTGAAATAATTGAGGAGTTTTGTGCGAATAGCGCTACCAGAGACTGAAGCATTCAGTACCATTTTAACTACCATTACCGGGAAAGAACCGCGGGCTCCCATTACCGGGATAAGTACCGACAGCAGAGAGTGTATCACCGGTGACCTGTATCTCGCCTTAAAAGGCGATCAGGCTGACGGTCATGAATTTATTCAGCAGGCGCACGATAATGGTGCCGTAGCCGCAATCTGCGAACAGGATATTATTGTATCAAAGGATATGGATAATTTTATTGTTAAGGACTCATTGCAATTCTTGGGTGAGATTGCTAGAGAGTGGCGACGTCAATTCCATATTCCAGTAATTGGGATCACTGGCTCCAATGGGAAGACCAGCACAAAAGAACTCCTGAAGCACATATTTTCAAAAAGTGAAACTGTTCATGCGACAGAGGGAAATTTCAATACATCTATTGGCCTCCCTCTCACGCTACTGCAATTATCTACATACCATACGCTATCTATTATTGAGATGGGTGCAAACAGACCTGGAGATATTGCATATTTATGTAAGATCGCAGAACCTACTCATGGACTGATCACCAATGTGGCTCCGGCACATTTGGAGGGATTTGGTAGTATTGAAGAGGTGGCAATAACAAAAGGGGCTCTTTTCCAGCATCTTAATAATGGAATATCATTCGTGAATATGGCAGATGAATATATTCGGAATATGTCAACCAATGGAAAATCAATTACGTTTGGCTTGACGCCTGACTGTGATTTTCCAGCGGATATTCACCATGAAAAGGATGGCTCTATTTCTGTCACCATTGACGCAGAAGAGATAAGAACGGGCTCACACAATCTTTCATATGTAAAAAATGTGATTGCTGCGTCATCCATTGCAAAGCACCTTGGAATCGCGTGGGATATATTCAAGGAACAGATTCGTTCTTTCAAAGGGCTAAAGGGTCGGTGCGAAGTCAAACAACTTGATGACATTACTGTTATTGATGATTCTTACAATGCAAATCTAGCATCTACTCTTGCTGCAATTGACTATCTGAAAGCATTCAGCGGAAACGGCAGACGGATTCTCATTTTTGGGGATATGTTTGAATTAGGTGACAGGTCAACAGAACATCATCGTCAAGTAGGACAGCACTGCAATCAATCCGAGTTAGATGCTGTTTTTTCCACGGGAAAAGAAACTACATCAACCGACAAGGCACTTAATGGCTCAATTATTCACAAGCATTTTGATTCAAAGCTAGAATTGTTAGCTCATGTAAAAGAATGGATCCAGTCCGGAGACAAGGTTTTGGTTAAAGGTTCCCGTGGAATGGCAATGGAAACCATCATAGAAGGATTAGCAAAAAACTGATGCTTTACCACCTGCTTTATCCATTACGCGACATCTTCTCACCATTTAATATTTTTCAATATATAACTTTCCGCTCTGCTGCAGCTGCCATACTTGCATTGGTCTTCAGTTTTCTTATGGGTCCCTGGATCATTCGCTTATTAAATAAGCTTCAGATCGGCGAAGAGATTCGACATGATGGACCTGAAAGTCATAAATCAAAGCGCGGGACCCCAACCATGGGAGGTCTTATGATAATAGGCTCAGTTCTCATTCCGACCCTCCTCTTAACAAATCTGACAAATGTGTATATCCAGATCGTGGTCATTTCACTTGTTTGGATGGGGATCATTGGGTTTCTGGATGATTATCTGAAAGTGGTCAAAAAAATGAAAAAAGGTTTGGTGGCCCGTTACAAACTGGTTGGTCAAATCATGCTGGGTGTATTGGTAAGCGCCTGGATACTTAATCATCCCACCTTTGCTGAATTTAGCACGGTGACCAATGTTCCATTTTTTAAGAATTTACAACTAGATTTTGGACTCTTTTATCCTCTGGCCATTATTTTGGTTATCACAGGAACATCCAATGCTGTGAATCTCACAGATGGTCTGGATGGTCTGGCAGCAGGTCTACTGGCAATATGTTTCTCTGTATTTGCAGCCATCGCCTATATAAGCGGCCGAGTTGACTTTTCAAGTTATCTGAATATTCTTTATTTACCAGGTGCAGGAGAATTAACCATTTTTACTGCTGCCATGACCGGCGCATGCATCGGCTATCTCTGGTTCAATGCGTCACCAGCAGAAGTATTCATGGGAGATGTGGGCTCCTTATCAACTGGTGCAGCTCTGGGTACCCTAGCCGTACTGTTAAAAAAAGAATTTCTACTCTTCATCATTGGTGGAGTATTTGTCTGGGAAGCGCTATCTGTTATGCTTCAAGTTGCATATTTTCGATTTTCAAAAAAGAAATATGGTGAGGGTAAACGACTATTCAAAATGGCTCCCATTCATCATCATTTTGAATTAAAGGGATGGCCGGAATCCAAAGTGGTGGTCCGGTTCTGGATCATCGGATTATTACTGGCACTTTTTTCTCTAACAACGTTCAAGATCCGCTGATGGATATTTCAAACAGAAATACTATAGATCTGCTTAAGAAAAAAGTGACTGTGATTGGTCTCGCCAGAAGTGGAATTTCTGCGGCCAATCTGGCTCATTCATTCGGAGCAAATATTTTTGCCAGTGACTCTTCCACTACAGATGAGGTTGTCAAAGCTTTGCAGGGTCTAAAGTCCAAAGGTGTACGCGGTGAAACAGGTGGCCACAGTGAAAAAATCTATAATGCAGACCTCTGGGTCATTTCTCCAGGTGTGCCAAAAGATGCGGACATTATTCACAAAGCGATAGGTTTGAATATTCCCATTGTCAGTGAACTCGAGTTTGCCAGCTGGTTTACCATGGCACCTATTTTGGCGGTGACCGGCTCCAATGGCAAAACAACTACTGTCAACATTCTCTATGAGATGTGTAAGACGGACGGTTTGGAACCATCATTATCGGGGAACATTGGTAACCCATTCTCAGAGATCGTTTTGACTGACCTGGACATGGATGTTCCTCAACGAATACATATTTTAGAGGTATCCAGTTTTCAGATGGAATTCATTGAGCATTTTAAACCATTTATTTCCATTTTTTTGAATCTGACGCCCGATCATTTAAATAGATATAAAGATATGGATGACTATATTTCAGCAAAAATGAATATGTGGTCAAATCAGGATGAAAACGATTATCTTGTATACAATGCAGATGATCGCCTTTTAACAGAGCGGGTCACCCCTGCCAAATCCAAAAAGACTCCATTCAGCCTAAAATCAGATCCTGGAATAATTTTCAAATTGAAAGCAACCAAGATATACGATAAAGAGCACGCCACTCTTATCAACCTGGATGACATTGCATTGCCCGGAAAACATAACCTATCCAACTACCTCGGCGCAGCAACAGCTGCAACTCTTCTGGGCATTGCGTCATCCAGGATCAAAGAAGTCATGTCGACATTTTGCGGAGTCCCACATAGACTTGAAAACGTTGGAAAAATTAATGGGGTCAAATACATCAATGATTCGAAGGCAACGAATATTGATGCAGTAAAAGTGGCTCTGAATAGTTTTTCAACACCTGTCTGGCTGATACTGGGAGGCCAGGATAAAGGTGGAGATTTTCTTTCACTATACCCACATACCCGCAAAGTGAAAGAAGTGCTCACAATTGGTGAGTCTGAAAAAGCGATCACTTCGGTTCTTGGGGATGCGGTGAGATTACGCTCATGCGGCAGTCTCAGAACCGCCGTTGAGGTCGCTCATTCACATGCGCAGCCCGGGGATATAGTTTTACTTTCTCCGGGTTGTGCCAGCTTTGATCAGTTTGAAGATTTCGAACATCGGGGTGATATATTCAGAGAACTCGTCCAGAGTCTAGGAGCTGAAGCATGAGCTATTTGAATATTATTGTGAAAAAATATGACCGTTTTTTGTTGGGGGCTATAATTGTGTTGACTGTATTCGGAACTGTTATGCTCTTCAGCGCAAGTGCCATTAGATCATTGGATATAACGGGAAATAGGACAGATACGATTTATTTACAAGCACATCTAAAAAGAATTCTGGCTGGTGTGCTATTCATGTTCGGATTTATGATATTTGATTACCGAAAACTGAAAGACTGGTCCATTTATATATTGGGCGGTTCTGTTTTCCTTCTCGTTATGACTCTCGCGATGAATGCTATTAGTGGCACAAGCAGTATAGCCCGCTGGCTATATATAGGTCCTGTTTCAGTGCAAACAAGTGATATAGCCAGGCTTTCACTTATCATCTTCCTGGCTGCATTTATCCATGAAAAACGAGACAAGATTACGGATTTCTACAACGGCTATTTAGTTAGCATCATGGCCATAGTGTCTGTCGCAGCCTTGATCGTTTTACAGCCGGACTTCAGTACAACTATCATGGTTCTTATTATCTCATTTATGATGCTGTTTCTAGGAGGTGCCCGTTTGCAGCACATTATGGCTACCATAGGTGTATCCCTTCCTTTCCTAGTGATTACCATTTTGAATTGGCCCCATATGAAAAGTCGGGTCTTAACTTTTTTTACTCCGGAGAAAGTAAACGCAGACAGCCTGCACCAGATAAACCAGTCACTGATCAGCTTGGCAAACGGCGGCTGGTTTGGACTTGGACTGGGAAACAGCTTTGGAAAAAATCTCTTCCTACCTACCCCACATACTGATTTTATTTTTGCTATTGTTGGAGAAGAACTGGGAATGGTTGGCACATTATTTCTGATCACACTTTTCATGTTCATTTTTCATCGGGGAATCCATATTGCAAAAGAGAGTTCAGATATTTTTGGGGTCATGATGGCATTGGGTATCTCTTGCAGTTTTATCCTCTATGCCTTTATCAATGCGGCGGTAGTAACTAATCTGGTTCCCACCACCGGACTCGCTATGCCACTGGTTAGCTATGGAGGATCCAGTGTTGTGATCCATTTGGCAAGTCTGGGCATACTACTAAACATCAGTCAATCAAAACGGTCTGTTTCCAAGAATGGTGACTGGAGGAAGCGAATTTATGGGTAAGAACTTTATCATTGCCGGCGGTGGAACCGGTGGTCATTTATTTCCGGCATTGGCCATAGGAGATGAATTGATGTCTCGTGATGATCACAATGTTCACTACGTGGGATCTCAATTTGGAATTGAAGCAAAAAAATTACCACGACTTGGGGTAGAGCATACCCTGCTTCCTATCCGCGGACTGCAGAGGTCAATCTCTGCCAGATCATTAGGCCAAAATTTACTTTTACCCGGAAGACTTATTTCTTCTAAAATAAAGACCAGATCTTTGTTCAGTAAATTCCAACCCGATGCGGTAATTGGAACCGGCGGATATGCATCGGCTCTCCCACTGCACACTGCAGAAAAAAATAATATTTCCATGTTTATTCAGGAACAAAATTCATTTCCCGGATTAACCACACGTCATTTTGCTGAAAAAGCAGAAATAGTATTCACTGCGTTTAATGAAGTAGAAAATCATCTTAAAAAAAAAACTGTTTTCGAATTGGAAACCCTATTCGTGGGCACATTGTTAATGGGGACCGTATGAATGCAGCAAGCCATTTTGAATTGAAAAGTGATAAGAAAACGCTTTTCATTTTTGGCGGCAGCCAAGGGTCTGAAGCATTGAATCATGTAACAAAAGATTTAGTAAATAATCTGGAAGGTATTCAGATCCTTTGGCAAACCGGTAGCGATCATTATGTAAAATATGATCACTTAAATTCAAATTCAGTTAGGGTCAAGCCCTTCATTGACGATATGAGTTCAGCCTATGCTTTAGCAGATCTGTCCATGTCCCGGTCAGGAGCACTGACCATTGCAGAATTGACAGCCTGTGGAGTCCCCAGCATTTTTATCCCCTTCCCCTCTGCCGCGGCTGATCATCAGACCCACAACGCTCGATCCGTTGCCAGCAAAGGTGCAGCAGTGATTATTCCTGAATCAGAATTGGATTCCCTAAGTACAAGTGATCAGATCAAAAAGCTCATCAATGAGCCGGAAATATTGAACCAAATGTCCAACCAATCTCGGAGCCTTGGTGCGCTGAATGCCGCAAAAGAGATCGTTGACGCTATTTTAGATAAGTTATACGACTGATGTTTCGAAAAGTTAAAAAAATCCATTTTGTCGGGATCGGCGGTATAGGCATGAGTGGCATAGCTGAACTGCTGCTGAACCTCGGTTTTGATGTGAGCGGGTCAGATATAAACGAATCGCCCATTATCGAAAAGTTGATCCGCTTGGGAGCCGACATTCATATGGGCCACAGCATGGTCAACCTGAATGATGCAGATGTCCTTGTCTATTCTAGTGCGGTTCACACAGATAATCCTGAGATCTTGGCTGCCAAGGAGCGAAACATACCCGTTATTCGAAGAGCTGAAATGTTGGGCGAATTGATTTCTGTCAAAGAAACAAGTATTGGTGTAGGCGGAACCCATGGAAAGACAACCACATCCTCCATGATAGGGACAGTCCTTTCTGAAGGTCACCTTGACCCAACCCTGGTTGTGGGCGGCCTCGTTAAAACAATTGATTCAAATGCACGATTGGGGGACGGAAATATTATTGTGGTGGAGGCCGATGAATTCGATCGCAGCTTTTTGGCTCTCCGCCCTACCATCAGTATTATTACAAACATAGAACTGGAACACACCGATTGTTATATAAACCTAGATGACCTTCAGCAGGCCTTTATTCAGTTTGCCAACGCGGCTCCATTCTATGGAGCAGTGATCGCCTGTATTGACTCACCAGCCCTTGTGGAAATCATTCCAGAAATCAAGCGTCCTGTGATCACTTATGGTTTGAATGAGAATGCCGATATAAAGGCATCGAATATTTGCCATAATGAATCCCAAACGGTCTATACCCTTTGGGAGAATAACCATGAGAATGGGACCATAAAATTGAATGTCCCCGGGGAACATAATGTGGTGAACTCTCTTGCGGCGGTTGCGTTAGGAATGGAACTGGGGATGAAGATCGAAACGATTGCCCATGGGCTCCATACCTATACCGGTGTTCGCAGACGCTTTGAGATCAAGGGGATATGCAATGATATAATGGTGGTAGATGATTATGCTCATCATCCAACTGAGGTACGGGCAACGCTGAATGCGGCTAAGGAAGGCTGGGACCGTAGGATCATTTCTGTTTTTCAACCCCACTTATATTCAAGGACTCAAGAATTCTACAAAGAGTTTGCAGACGCCTTTCAATCCAGTGATGTATTGATCGTTACGGATGTGTATCCAGCCCGGGAGAAACCCATAAGGGGAGTAAGCGGAGCCATGGTATCGGATGCAACAAGGAAAGCTGGTCATGAGCATGTCCATTACGTGCCGAACCTGGATAACCTGTTAAGCCACCTAGAGAAAATCGTTCAACCGGGAGATATGGTACTAACAATTGGTGCCGGGACGATCTGGAGATACTCCGATACCTACTTTGACCATTTAAAATCTTTGGAGGCAGCTGCGTAAGGTGGACCAGATGGCAGAGCTACGGAAAACAGTCAAGGGTTCACTATTGGAAAACGAACCAATGTCCAAGCACACCTCGTACGGTATCGGCGGTCCTGCCTGGGCATATATTACACCCTACGACAAAGATGATCTTCAGCGCATCCTACAGTTTGCTGTAGGATATGAGATACCTGTCCATTTTGTGGGTTCCGGATCAAATCTCCTTGTATCTGATGACGGGATCGATGGTATCGTGATCACCCTTGGAAAATCATTCACTCATTTAGAGATTTATGGTGAAAATATCTACGCTGAAACAGGTGTCATGCTGGGGAAAATGGTGAAAGAATGTATCAAGCGAAATTTGAGTGGATTGGAAAGCATGATTGGTGTTCCCGGCACGCTAGGTGGAGCATTGATCATGAATGCCGGTGCATTTGGGGGTGAAATATCCAATTCTCTGGAAAAGGTTGAGGTAATGACACTTTCTGGAGAAACAAAATTTTATTTTGCTAATGATATCCAGTTTAGTTATCGCCACTCAACTTTCAAGGAAGATGAGATCCTTATCGGTGCCTATTTCAAATTGAATGAAATCTCTACTGAGGAAATTCAGGAAAAGCGTAGTATGGCCAGTCAGGGACGAAAGGCCAATCAGCCATTGCGGTTCCGTTCTGCAGGTAGCGTATTTAAGAATCCAAAGCCAAATCTAGCAGCGGGTTATTTGATAGATCAGGTTGGCCTCAAAGGCACTCGCAGTGGGGATGCTGAAATTTCACAAAAGCATGCCAATTTTTTTATCAACCATGGTCAGGCCAGAGCAAGTGACATTGCAGAGCTGATCCGGATCGCACGAAAAGAAGTAAAAGAAAAGTTTGACATTACACTTCAGCTGGAAATCAAAACCCTTGGATTTAAAGAGGATATTTTTTCACCATGAGTAAGAAGAAGAAAATGAGTATTCGTTTGCTCATAAGTTCCTCATTGTCAGGGCTTATGCTAATCCTCATAATAGCATCTTTAAAGTGGTCCTCTTTTACACAAATGAACCTTTTAGAAGATATAGAGATCCATGGAGCACATATTATACCAGATGAAGATTACAAAAGTTCTCTGGTGCAATTGCTCGGGACATCAATTAATGAAATTAATACCCGTGAAATGAGCTTACTTTTGGAGAGTCATCCCTTCGTCAATGCAGCGAGAGTCAGCACCATATTTCCTAATAGAATACAAGTTGAGATTATCGAGAGGTATCCTGTGGCCTTACTGAATATGGATCCGCCTCTCTTTATCGATGAAGATGGAGTGATCCTGCCCAACATAGGGAATGTGAATGACCGGATCATTCCCATCATGTCTGGTTTTAATTCTGCCCGAGAACTCTACCCCATTGGCCATTCATCAGTCTCCCAAAAGGTGTTGGAATCTGTCAGGCTCATTGATTATATCATTGAATACTTTCCCAAGCTATACAATAATCTTTCAGAGGTTACTCTGAACAGCAATGATGAATTTGTACTGATTCTATCAGAATATCCTACAAAAGTGATTCTGGGAAATTCAGATTTTAAGAATAAGATAAATATCTTGAATTCATTCGAAAAATCACTACCTCAAACGCAAGGGCTGGACCATTTTACATTATTAGACTTGCGTTATAACCGGCAGGTGATCGCCAGGACCAGGATATGAAGGGTATCAACATAAATACAGGAACTGTCCAGCGAGTGGGAATCGATATTGGTTCCTCATTTATCACATGCGCAATAGCTGAAAAACATCTGGAAACAGATGTTATTAAACTCATGGGGATCGGCAGATCCCAATCAGCCGGAATGCGTAATGGTTCTGTGGTCCATCGGGATAAACTAATGGATGCCATAGAATCTGCAGTGTATGATGCCCAGACCATGGCCAGCTCTAAAGTGGACAAGGCAGTATTGAGTATATCTGGAGAAAACCTTCGCAGCATTAATACTCAGGGTGCAATCGCGATTCAGAAAGGAAACTCATCCTCACTACCAGTGGAGAATGAGATCACAGAGAATGATGTTTTTCGGGTTATGGAAATGGCCAGAGCCCTATCTCTGCCTCCCGATCGGGATATCATGCACGTCCTGCCCCAGGAATATGTCATCGATACAATGGACAAGATCAAGGACCCAGTTGGAATGTCAGGAAAGCGTTTGGAAGCAAAGGTCCATTTGATCACGGTTCCAAGCACCGTGGCAAAAAATTTGGTAAGCTGTACAGAGGAGATCGGAATCGAGGTTGATGGTCTTGTTTTTCAGGGACTGGCATCTTCTCTAACGGCTCTGGATATGGATGAACGGGACCTGGGAGTAGCCCTAGTAAATATTGGCGGAGATACCACGGAAGTGGTTGTCTATCACAATGATGGCATACGCCACTCTGCTGTGCTAGGCATTGGCTCAAATAGTATCACCAATGACATTGCCGTTATGCTACAGATTGGAATCGTTGAAGCTGAAGAGATAAAACAGAAATATGCATCAGCGAAAGCCTCCATGTCCTCCACAGAATTAGAATTTGATCTTCCGGTAAAAAACGGAGGACTGGCCCGTAAAGTATCTGAACATGAATTGTCCCGCTATGTGGAAGCCCGAGCCCAAGAAATTTTGCAACTCACTGCACGAGAAATACACAGGGCAGATATCCGGGAGCAACTCACCTATGGAGTCGTCCTGACTGGAGGGGGCGCCCAATTGAGAAATATAGTTCCCCTGGCGCAGGAAGTATTAAAAATGAATGTACGTCTGGGAATACCAAAAAATTTAAGCGGTGCTGTAGATGTCGCATCTAACCCGGAACATACCACAGTTACAGGGTTACTGCACTGGAATGACGTAAAACAAGAACTCGCTCCAGCACCAATTGCCGCAACACTGACCTTTTCCAGAGCAGTTAAGTGGCTGAAAGAATGGATCCAAGGATTCTATTAATAAATGAGTAAAACATACCACAAACCCAAACCAGAGGAGAAGTCCTATGTTATTTGAATTCGACAGTATCGCGGAACAGAAAGCGAAGCTAAAAGTGATCGGTGTCGGCGGAGCCGGAGGGAATGCCGTCAACCGAATGATCCAGTCCGGAATGCAGGGGGTTGATTTTATTGCTATCAACACGGATGCACAGGACCTAGAGAATAATGCAGCCAAACAAAAGATTCAGATCGGGAAGAACCTGACAAAGGGACTTGGTGCTGGTGCCAAAGCAGATGTGGGCCGAGAGGCTGTTGAATCTGATCGGGAAGCGATTACCGGAGAGCTGGAAGGAGCCGATATGGTGTTCATTACCGGCGGTATGGGTGGAGGTACTGGCACAGGCGCGGCTGCTAGTGTGGCCCAGATGGCCCGAGAGATGGAGATACTCACCGTTGGGATCGTGACTCTCCCGTTTAATTTTGAGGGACCGAAACGAATGAATCGCGGTATGTCCGGTCTAACGGACCTCAGGAAAGCATGCGATACAGTCATATCCATTCCGAACCAAAAACTCATGTCTATTGTTGACAATAATACCACAGTGGTGGAAGCCTTCAAGCTTGCAGATTCTATTCTGCATCAGGCAGCAAAAGGGATCTCTGACCTGATCAACGTTCATGGTTTGATCAACCTTGATTTTGCCGATGTAGAGACCATCATGAAGAATATGGGTGAAGCCATCATGGGCACCGGTATAGCTGGTGGGGAGGAAAGAGCTGTTGTCGCTGCCCAGCAGGCTATTTCCAGTCCCCTCTTGGACAATGCTACTATCAGCGGTGCGCAGGGTGTATTGGTAAACATTACTGGCGGACCAGACCTAGCACTCATGGAAGTAGATGAGGCGACTTCCATAATCTTTGAAGAAGCTGGTAATGATGCCAACATCATTTTTGGAGCCGTCATCGATCCTAAAATGTCAGAAGAGATACGGGTAACAGTGATAGCCACCGGTTTCAATCACAAGATACCCAAGGAAACTGAGAAAGAGGAGAAAGAGGTTATCATCCGACCAAAACAAAAACAAGCTCGTATCCTTGCTGATCAAGAGAATGTGCCCTCATTCCAAAAGAAAATCATCGAGGAAAAAGAAACAGAGAATACTCCGCCATCTGCTGAAGAGGCACAGCGCTTCCATTTTGATGATACCAATCCAGTCATCTATGGAGATGAGCTGGAGGTACCCGCTTTCATCCGCCGGCAGCAGGAGTAGATTATTAAGTTAAACTCTGGTAAAACACCTCTCCTTTTCTCCATCAACTATAATGGTTTTTTGGAGGAGGTGTATAAATGTTTTGGGTTGGCCTAGCACAAAGGGGCCAGGTATAAAAAAAGAAAAACCCTCATGCTTATGGCAGAGGGTTTTTCTATTAGGGAGGGTAATGAAGTCTTAATTTATACTTTTACTCCGCGGGAGCGCATTTCTTTCACTACTTTAGTGATCCCTTTCTTATCAATAAGGCGCATTCCTTGAGTGGATACATTCAGGGTCACGTAGCGCTTCTCATCCGGAAGATAGAATCGTTTCTTTTGTAAGTTAATATTAAACCGACGACGTGATTTATTGTGGGCGTGGCTCACATTGTTCCCATACATGGGTCGTTTTCCGGTTACATCACAGATTCTGCTCATAATAATTCTTTCCTATGGGTCTTAAAATTGCCGGCAAATTTAGGATTTATAAGCTCTCTTTAACAATGAAAATAGTAATCACTAAATTATGTATATGAAAATTGGTGATATAAATATTGAAACACCCATCCTCTTGGCGCCCATGGCTGGGGTAACGGACTATTCCTTCCGCATTCTCTGTAAGGAAATGGGTGCCGGAGTGGTCTACTCTGAATTTGTGTCTGCCCACGGGATCATCCGCGAGAATGAGAAAACCCTGGACATGATCCGTTTCACGGAAATGGAGAGACCTATTGGCATACAAATCTTTGGTGATACGCCTGAGGTAATGTCATCGGCGGCCAGATTAGTGGCAGACAAATTCAGCCCAAATATTATTGATATAAACTATGGCTGTCCCGTTCCCAAAATCACAAAAAAAGGAGCCGGATCGGCGGCCCTGAAGGATCTCTGCCTCATGGATGACATTACTGCGGCAGTTGTTGATGCGGTCCCGGAACTACCTGTAACGGTGAAAATGCGGGCCGGGTGGGACATGTCCAATATTGTGGCTATCGAAGCAGGCCCCCGATTGGAAAAGATTGGCGTTAAAGCAATCGCTCTTCATCCTCGTACAACCAAGCAGAGCTACAAGGGGAGTGCCAAGTGGGAACTAATCAGAGAACTGAAACAGGCCGTGTCCATTCCCGTGATCGGAAACGGGGACATCAAGGAGCCAGAAGATGTGATCAATATGTTCGAAGAAACAGGCTGCGATGCGGTCATGGTGGCACGGGCCTCTCTTGGCAACCCATGGTTCTTTAAGCAGGCCAGAGCAGTCTTAATGGGAGAACCGGTGCCCATTCAGCCCAACATAGAGGAACGGATCGCTATGTGCCGCCGCCATATGGACCTCCTAATCGAATCCCGGGGCGAGGTTACCGGGACCAACCTCATGCGCAAACAATTCGGCTGGTATATTAAAGGCTTTCCAGGTGCCTCCTCCCTACGTCAGTCCCTGGTCATTGCAGCGGACAAGAAAGAGATGGTCCTATTACTCGATCAGGTTCCTAAGTTCAAAGATGAAAGTTCTCAAGTACCTCCCCTTGCTTCATCTTCATTTTAAATGCTCCACAACATACTGCAACATCTTTCTCTGTACGCTTAAGTAGCCCAGGCGGGTCTCAATATTAATATATCGTACATTCTTTCTGGCTGCCATCCGGGACAGAGAACCATCGTCACTCGCAGATTGGCCACTCTGAAGTACCACATTGTAGGGTGACTGGGACAATTTCTTAAAATCATCTGGATCAGTGCAGATATAAAAATCATGATGGTCAGGGTGGTCACCGTTCTTTATTGATATGTCATCACTCCGTGACAGCTCATCTTCAATAGAGTAGCCCCGAAGGTTATTATGCAGGGAGATCAGCAGTCCATTGTCCGGTGGCTTGATCATGTCAAAAAATGGTTCCCGGTCCCGGTCTAGATTGTCCAGTATTTTTTCTAATTCAGCCCTGGAATAATTGGCGTTCATTTTTTGGAGGTTCTTTTCCGCACCATTCCTGGAGAACATGCGGTTAGGGTCCAGGAGAAGGCCCCCTACCCGTACCTCCCGTTCTTCATTGTTGATAAGAAATGCTCTTCCCAGATGAGTTTTTATATGCTCGTTGATCAGCATCAAGGCCGTTCTCTCATCGCCATGTAGCCAGATATAATGAAATTGTGAGCTTTCATTCTCCAGAACCTGAAACTCTATCCCTCCAATTTGGACCAGCTCTTGTTTACTAATATCTGAAGAAAGGATGTGGATAGTCAATAGGGGCAGTATTATAAATAAACGCGTGGGCATAAAGATCTTAATTAAATAATAAATATTACTTCAGCAACACCATCTTCTTCGTCTGGACAAATTCTCCGGCCTTTATCTGGTAAAAGTACACACCCGCACTTACAGGATTGCCATGATTATTTGTCGCATCCCAGATTACTGATTTATAACCAGCATCCTGGTTTGTATTGACCAGTACACTTACTTCTCTGCCCAGCATATCATACACAGTAATATTCACAATGCTTTTTTCTGGAAGGTCGTAACGAAATGTTGTGATTGGGTTGAATGGGTTGGGGTAGTTTTGGTGTAAAGCGAACGTTTCTGGAAATACTTCTTCATCTATTGATAAAGAAGTATTGTTAAATACAAACTCACCAGTATCTGATTGGATAATATATTCTCCATCAGTCGCTTCCACCACATATTCTAACTTCCACATCGGTAAATTCAAATCTGTCATTAGAACGGCATATTCATAGCCTGAAAAAAGCACACTACTATCAGGAATATCTTCTATCTGACTATTGTACACATCTCCATAATAATCTAATAAAATCATTAACTTGTAAGAAACTTCATTATCTATATCTTCACACGCATTCCAATAGAATTGAATTAATTCATCTGTATCTGTACTAATATCAATTGTATCTGACTCTGTTGGATATATAAGATAAAATAGTTCTGGAGAGTCATTTACTGCATTTATAGTTAATGTAAAGTCTGTAGTATCAGAAAGTTCATTTTCATCTGTCACAAATACAGTTATTAGTGAAATCCCATTCCAATCAGGTGCTGGAATAGCAATAAGTGTAGTACTATCCATTGTTACAAATACGTCAGAGGTATCACTGTTTGCAATAAAAGTCATGGAAGCGTTTATATCTGATGTAGCACTGACTTCAATTGAGAGTGAATCATCTTCTGATATCTGCTGGTCATCAATATCTTCTAGTATAGGTTCTAGCAAACCAGCCTGCAATAAAATATCCATACTTTCAGAATTGGCAGTAACTATAGATGCAGTTGAATACGCCTCATTAATATTGTCCTCTGTATAGAACTGGAAATCCACGACTACTGAATCATTGGGAACAACAGTGGCATCTGAAAAGGTGGTTGAGAAACCGGGATCACCGCTGATAGTGATTTCTTCAATGGTTAGATCAAGCATGCCAGTATTATAGATTGTCAATTGCCTAGTGATAGCCTGTTCTGGATTAATGGGACCAAAGTTCAGTGAGCTAGAAGATACTTCCAACACTGATGTCTGTGGCGTGCCTGCCCCTGATAGGTTGACCATTAAGTTTCCCTCTTCAGGGTCATTGCTTTCAATGGTCATTATACCCGTAAATAATGAATCACCATCTGGTGCGAATGTTACTTCTAAAGTCAAGGTGTCTCCCATGCTAACGGTGCCGTAACTTGGTATCACTGAAAAATTACCTGTGCAGTATAGTGTATCCAGTTCCAAATCCGTATCACCTGCATTGTAAACATGCATCAACTGCGTTCCTGTCAGTCCATCCATAACGCCACCAAAGTTTATGCTGTCTGTAGAAAGTTCAATATTTGGCTCATTTAAGAAAAATGATGGTTTTAATTTGTAAGCTCTTAGAGGATTACCTGACCATCCTAGGTGAGCACCCACATGGCACTGCCATACTATTTCATTGTTAGTATTTACTTCAAAAATAAATCTCTGTTGAGAAACAGTTATTAAAGTATTCCCATTGTGTAACCTGTAGGCTCCTCCCTGCCAACCAGAAAAATATGTAGTGTCACCTCCATGAGTCCAAGCCGGATCGCTTGGTCCATAAGCACTATCCGGACTTATATAATAGTCGCCGTTACTATCAACAGGAGGATCAATCTCAATAGCTTCAGAATTTCCACCATTACCATTGTCATACGGGTTATTATTATAAATCATAATATTACCGCCACCGGGAAAGCCTGATTCCACCCAATTGGCACCATGTGGAGCGACTATCCTCCGATCATTAATAGTTCCTCTATCATAGTTCATGGGATTTCCCCATCGATAAAGAAAATCCCCACCTTTTCCAGAGTTTCCACCTGAATGTCCAGCAGCTTCTTCAGTAGTTGTACTATGATCTATCACATAGATTTCATTCATATGACGTGATGAGAAAATAATCTGATCTAGGTCCTTATTATATGTAATGGCATTTGCATGTAGCCAATCACCATTTACATTATTTACTGGCGCCCCTTTATTAATATCAAGTAATTCCGGATGATCAGATACAACTCCATAATTTGGAAGAGATGAATCAGCATCCTGAATAAGGTGGTCCCAAAGATGCCACTCCCAGACTACTATTCCGTTAGGTGGTTGGAGTTCGACTATCTTTGTAGGCCATATCTCGCCATTAATATTTACCCTCCCCATACTTTCAGCTTCCTCTTGGGTTTTCACTTCCCAGCAAATAGCTAATATGTTTCCATTGGGTAGAGGCTCTATATCATGATGTGGATTATAAAGTGTATCAAAATAAAAAAAATCCCAAATCACATCTCCTTCCCAATTTAGTTTTTGAAATCTCCCTCCAGAAGCCATCACTGATAGAGGCATAATTGCATTATCTATAATTAATGGCGCAATTAAAGTGCTATCTTGTTGAACATATGCTATACTATGTACTGGAGAAGGATGATACCATATATTATGAATATCATAATCATTGGTTATTAACGCGGTAAATATATTTTGCTCACCACCTCCATTATTAGAAATCACAGTGAATCCATCACTTTGAGATAAACCAACAGAGATAAATAATGATAACAATAGTAACTTTTTCATCACGCTGGAATGTAAAAACAAAATTCGAGGAAAAACAAAAGAACTACGCTACTGCGGGGGATCTTCATTCATCGGATTGAGTATGAAAAATTAAAAACCCTTTTAAATCTTTTTTTTAGTCAAAAGATCATCTCCATTCCTTGTTTCACTCTTCATAAGCTCGGTATATTACCGGGCTTATTTTTATCCCAAAATTCGAACAAACAAGAATACCCATGACAGATACATTTACAATAACAACTCCTGAGAATGAGCCCATTAAGGATTATGCTCCCGGCTCCCCCGAAAAAGCCAGTCTGCAGGCCAAGCTGGAAGAAATGAGCTCCCAGGTCATCGATATACCCCTGGTCATCGGTGGCGAAGAGGTCCGCACTGGCGATACTGCTTCCTGCGTTATGCCCCACGATCACGGACAAATTCTGGCCAATTTTCACCAGGCCGGTGAGAAGGAAGTACATATGGCCATAGAGGCATCTCAGGATGCCTGGGCCTCCTGGTCCAAGAAGCCCCTGGAAGAACGGGCGGTGGTTTATATTAAGGCTGCTGACCTACTGGCCGGCCCCTGGCGGGACACCATAAATGCAGCGACTATGCTAAACATGAGCAAGAATGCATACCAGGCTGAGATCGATTCAGCATGTGAGATGATAGACTTTTTCCGATTCAATCCCTGGTACGCCCAGGAGTTGGCCACCCATCAGCCCATGTACTCCCCTGAGCCAACTAGAAATTCTGTTGAACTGCGCCCGTTGGAAGGTTTTGTGTTTGCCGTGTCCCCATTTAACTTTACATCCATCGGCGGCAACCTCCCATCTGCCCCAGCCCTTATGGGTAACGTGGCACTATGGAAGCCGGCGTCCAGTGCTGTCTATCCCGCCCATTTCATTATGCGGCTGCTGAAAGAGGCAGGCCTGCCGGATGGAGTAATAAATTTTATTCCCGGGCGTGGCTCTAGAGTGGGCCCCACTGTTATGGATAGCCCCTTGCTGGCCGGTGTCCACTTTACCGGTTCCACTTCTGTATTCCAGGGTATGTGGAAGCACATCGGCGAGAATATCCAGAATTACAAAACCTATCCCCGGATCGTGGGTGAGACTGGTGGTAAGGACTTTTGCTTGGCCCACGAGTCAGTGAACAAGGATGCCCTTGTCACGGCCATGGTTCGTGCAGCCTTTGAGTATCAGGGTCAGAAATGTTCAGCCATGTCTCGGGCCTATATTCCCACTACCCTCTGGGAAGACGTGAAAGAAAAATACCTGGCAGAAGTAGACACAATTAGAATGGGGGACCCAAAAGATTTTACCAATTTTATGAATGCGGTTATTGATAAAAGCGCCTTCGATTCTATTAGTGAATTTATCGACTATGCAAAGACTGCTGATGATGCCGAGATCCTCACTGGCGGAAACTATGATGATTCAAAAGGATATTTTGTGGAGCCCACGACCATTCTCACTGATAATCCCAGATTTCGGACCATGTGCGAAGAGATCTTCGGCCCGGTGCTTACCATCTATCTTTATGACCCCAATGACTGGAAAAAAACTCTGGCCCTTGTAGATTCCACATCCGATTACGCTCTGACTGGCTGTGTCATGGGAGAGGATATGGAGGCGGTCCAGGAGGCCAAGGATGCTCTGACTCACTCTGCAGGAAATTTCTATATAAACGATAAGCCCACCGGTGCCGTGGTCGGCCAACAGCCCTTCGGAGGTAGCCGGGCATCGGGGACCAACGACAAGGCCGGATCCATGTTCAACCTTGTCCGCTGGGTTTCTCAACGAACCATCAAAGAAAATTTTGCCCCTCCAACAGATTATCGTTACCCATTCATGAATGAAAAATAATTCATGTCTATTAGATCTGAAATATCCTCTTTAAAAAGAGTTGTAATCCACGATCCGGGAGTGGAACATTATTTCACTTTACCTGAAAACACCTATGAGTGGATCGAGGATGATCAAGGAAAAATGATTCATAACCCAGGTTATCTTTTGTTTGATGACCTTATTTCTCCCAAACAAATGTCCGCAGAACATAATCAGTTGTCGGACATTTTAGGTGCCTTTACGGGTCAGAAAAATACGCTCCACTTTGTTGAGCTACTCGTAGATGTTGTTCAATCACGTGAGCAACAGCAGAAGATTTTGAATCAATGTTTAGAGCTAGATCAAGAGACTTATGGTACACAACAAGTAGCAGACGTAGAACAGATATTAGATATGAAGCCATCGCATTTTGTGAAAGTTCTATTGTCAGGCAGACTAACAATAGAGAGAATTCAGCAGGTATTTAAGTGGCCCTTACCAAACCTTATCTTCACCCGTGATATAGCGGCCATGGTGGGAAACACGCTCCTACTTACATGGGCCATGCGGGATGCGCGAAAGCGTGAAATGCTCTTGACCAAATTTATTGTTGAGAATCATCCATTATTTTCTGATATAAAAATTTATGATTTTCATGCAAATCATCCTGACCTTTCAATAGAAGGTGGTGATATTATTATTTTTGATTCAAAAACTATTTTTATTGGTATGAGCGAGCGTAATTCAAAAGAATCTATTAACGCTATTTTACCTGTGTGCTATGGTGAAGGATTTGAGCGAGTGATCGTGGTGGATCTGCCAAAGATAAGAACAGTAATGCACCTGGATACTATCTTTAGCAGAATCAGCGAAAATGAAATTTTAGTCTATCCTCCCCTATTTCATAATAATGAAATGAAAGGATATCCTATTACAACCTTTCACCTAGCAGATGGACAATCAATTTATGATGTGGAACCAAAAAATGAATCTTTGTATGAGTGCATGAATAACTGTGGATACGAAATGACTCCCATTCTTTGCGGCGGAGATGAACCGACTTTTCAGGAAAGAGAGCAGTGGTCTGATGGAGCAAATGCATTCACTCTCCAACCAGGAAAGATAATCAGTTATTCCCGTAACCAAGCAACCATCAGAGAACTTCAGAAAGCAAACTATGATGTGGTAACGGAAGTTGATTTCATCAGATCCCCTAATCAATACATAGAGCAGGATAGAAAATTGGTTATCACTATTGATAGCGCAGAATTGCCTCGAGGTAGAGGTGGACCACGCTGTCTTACGCTACCTCTGGATAGAAACTAATGTCTAAAACTGCAATCATTGCTCTAGGAGGAAATGCCCTGTCCCAAAAAGGGCAAGCCGGAACCATCTACGAACAATTTGCTAATACGCGGCAATCTCTGGATGAGATTATGGAATTTATCCATCAGGATTATAACCTCTGTCTGACACACGGAAACGGACCCCAGGTTGGAGATGAGCTCCTCCGCATGGACCTGACCCATCACGAGGTTCCACCCCTACCACTGGGGGTCTGCGTGGCAGGTACCCAGGGCACCATTGGATACATGATCCAACAGTCTTTTCAGAATGCCCTACGCAGAGGCAAGGTAGACCGTGAAGTGGTCACCCTGGTCACACAGGTTATGGTACATAGCGAGGATCCATCCATAGCCAATCCAACAAAATATGTTGGTAAGAGGTACAGTGAACCGGAAGCCAAGATCATGTCAGAGAAATTTGGGTGGTCTGTCAAGGAACAGGAAAAAGATCAATGGCGGCGGGTGGTCCCCTCACCTGATCCGGATTTTGTCATGCACGGCATTTCCATCCGCACACTTGTGGAAGCCGGAACCATTGTTCTGGCTGCAGGCGGGGGCGGTATCCCAGTAATTAATGATGATGATCATAGACTCGAGGGTCTGGATGCGGTAATTGATAAGGACCTGACAGCTGCTAAACTAGGACGTGTGATTCGGGCACAGGAATATTATATCATAACGGATGTGGAACAAGTCTATTTAAATTATGGCGAGAAAGATCAGAAACCGATCCATAGCATGACCAATGAAGAGGCAAAACAATATCAGCAAGAAGGTCATTTTCAAAAAGGCAGCATGTGGCCAAAGATTCGGTCGGCCATTTACTTTTTAAAGCACCATGGTGAAAGGGCCATCATTACAAATATTCAAAACGTCCGGAAGGCCATGAACGGCAACGCGGGCACAACCATTGTGAAAGCATAATCAATGAAGATACACGAATACCAAGCGAAAGAGCTGTTCCGGAGTTACAGTGTAAGGGTACCGGAAGGATACCCGGCGTTTTCTGTGGAAGAGGCCCTGGACGCCTACGACAGACTGAACGTGGAAACAGCGGTCGTCAAAGCGCAGATCCACGCCGGCGGCCGCGGCAAGGGCGGCGGTGTTAAGCTGGTCCACTCACGTGAAGAGGTAAAAACACAAGCCACAGAGATCCTGGGCATGAACCTAATTACGCACCAGACAGGTCCCCAGGGAAAAGAAGTTCAGCGGATTCTAATCGAATCGGGAGTCAATATTGCCCGTGAATGCTATGCCGGAATTGTCCTTGACAGGGCAGAACGGAAATTTGTATTCATGGTGTCCACAGAAGGTGGTGTGGAAATCGAAAAAGTGGCCGCAGAGACACCGGAAAAGATTATCAAGGAGTGGATCGATCCGAAAAAAGGATTGACGAAAGATCAAGCTCGGAATTTGGCCATTGCCCTTGAGATGACCGGAAATCAAATTGATTCGGCCATCGAAATTTTTATTTCTATCTGGAAGGTCTTTATTGAACACGACTGCTCACTGGTAGAGATCAATCCTCTGGTAGTAACCAGAGAGAATACGGTCATGGCTCTGGATGCAAAAATGAACTTTGATTCCAATGGCTTGTTCCGCCATAAAGAACTGCTGGAGCTGAAGGATGAGAGCGAAGAAGATGCGGCGGAATTGGAGGCCAGTCAATTTCAATTGAACTATATCAAACTGGATGGAAATGTGGGCTGCATGGTTAATGGGGCCGGCCTGGCCATGGGAACCATGGATATCATTAAACTTTATGGTGGTGAGCCGGCCAACTTTCTAGATGTAGGCGGTGTGGCCAACGCTGAAACAGTGGCCAACGGGTTTAAGATCATTCTATCCGATCCAAACGTTAGATCAATTCTTATAAATATTTTTGGCGGTATTGTTCGCTGTGACCGGGTGGCGCAAGGCGTCATTGATGCCATGGAGACTGTGGAAGTAAATATACCGGTTGTGGTCCGTCTTGAAGGAACCAATGCCAATCAGGCTGCAGAACTATTAAATAATTCATCCCTGGAGTTTCTGGTGGCCACCAGCTTGAGTGACGCAGCTGATAAAGCTGTTCAGGCTGCTACGGGAGGTGGATCATGAGTGTACTCGTTGACAATAATACACGCTTGATCATCCAAGGAATAACGGGCACAGAAGGATCATTTCACGGATCACAGATCCAGGAATATGGTACCAATCTGGTTGGCGGCGTCACCCCCGGTAAGGGAGGGCAGGAAGCATTGGGGGTTCCGGTATATAATTCCGTGGCCGAAGCAAAAACAGAAACAGACTGTAATACATCTGTGATTTTTGTTCCCCCAGCCTTTGCTGCCGAGGCGGTAATCGAAGCTGCAGAAGCAGGTTTGGAATTGGTTATCTGCATTACAGAAGGGATCCCGGCGGCCGATATGGTCAGGGTAGATCACGCCATCAAAGACTATTCAACCCGCATGGTGGGGCCCAACTGTCCTGGTGTCATTTCTCCCGGACAGGCAAAAGTGGGTATTATGCCTGGATTTATTCATACGCCTGGATCCATTGGTGTGGTATCCCGATCCGGAACACTAACCTATGAGGCTGTTCATCAGCTGGTGGAAGCCGGCCTGGGCCAGTCAACGTCTGTGGGCATAGGTGGCGATCCAATTATCGGCACAACTTTTATTGATATGCTGTCTCTTTTCTCAGAAGATGATGATACCGAAGGGATAGTCATGATAGGTGAGATCGGTGGTACGGCCGAGGAAGAGGCGGCCCAGTGGGTTATTGACAATCAGTGCGAGAAACCTATTGTGGCCTTCATCGCCGGCCAAACAGCACCTCCTGGAAGGAGAATGGGTCATGCTGGGGCCATCATTGCAGGTGGCAAGGGAACAGCTGCAGAAAAAGTTAATGCCCTGGAAAATGCAGGTATCACTGTGGTAAATAGTCCGGCAGATATCGGCAATGCCATGGCAAAAATTTTGAATAAATAATCAGATAAGGAGAATTAAGTGAGCAATAAGACTTTAGCCATTATTAAGCCCGATGCTATTGGTAACGGCTATGCAGGAAAGATCATTGACAGGATCATTGAAGGTGATTTTAAGATAAAAGCTGCCCGGCTGATGCACTTAAACCGCGAACAGGCAGAGGGGTTCTACGCTGTGCACAGGGAGCGCCCCTTTTATAATGACCTGGTGGATTTTATGACATCGGGTCCGTGCATGCCCATAGCACTGGAAAAAGAGGATGCTGTTAAATCCTTTCGCATATTGATCGGCGCAACCAACCCTTTAGAGGCAGATGATGGAACCATTCGTAAGGATTTCGCAGAAAGCGTTCAGAACAATGCTGTTCATGGTTCCGACTCAGATGAGAATGCAGAAAAAGAAATTGCTTTTTTCTATTCATCCGATGAAATTCTAGATTAATGAATAGGAGATATCCTCTGTTTCACGCAAAAACATACGGCATTTTAGCCTTTTTCAGTTTATTAATATTTTTTTCATGTGCTGACGAAGTGGTCACCGGACGAACGGGAGAGCCTGTCTCATTCACTGCAGATATAGATGAGGACAGTGATGATCTTGATTATATCTGGAGCCTAGTTGAGCAGCCGGACGCATCCATTATCAGTACAGCTTATTTCAAATTTAATGAAAATAGTTCTACCGCATCATTCGTTCCAGACAAGCCTGGGGAATATGAATTGATGGTAAACGTATTTCAGTATGGCGATGAATTAGCCCGGCAATCATTTAATGTTCAAGTGGAAATGGGGGATGCTACCGTTCCCGTTCCTCCTGAAGCACCATCGGTACCTGATTGGTATGAGGATGAAGGAGATTCCCAATGGTTAAGGGAAGAAGTGGTGGATGTTCCAGATGTGATCGAAGTTGCCCCAGTAATTGAGAATGTTAAAGAAGTAGCCACTGAAGATGCTCCTCCTCCGCAACCAAAAACAATTCCCAGGGGCATTGATATTCCAAAAAATGAAGGACGATTTACCATCCAGGTTGTCTCGAAGAAATCTTTGGAAGAGGCTGAGGTCATTGCAGCAGAACTGATCGATGGAGGATACGATGCATACATCCAGAAAGCTTATTTTAAGGAGACTGATGAAGTATGGTTCAGAGTGCGTGTAGGTAGCTATAACAGCCGTGAGACAGCCACAACCGTAGCAAATAATTTGTCTAAAACACGGGGCACATCCACATGGGTGGATTTTGTCCGTTATGAAGAATAGTTAAAGGAGTTCTATCATGGATCCCATGAAATTGTATTTTGATTTTAGAGATATTTTCCGTGCACCCAGACTAGCATTAAGTGGTAAAAAGATTTTGGTCTTTGTCCAGGCCCTGCTGGTGGGATATGCAAATTATTTGATTTTAACCTATATCTCCTTTGCCCTGGCCGGCTACACTCTATCTGAAACCTGTGCTCAGTATGGGCTCTATCCATGCTTGATCGGAAATCCTGCTCCCTGGTACGCCTGCATGGTCTACTGGATTGGAGTAATTTGCTTATTTCTGTCTATTCATTTTGGATGCACAGCTGTGTCTCGAATCACCTACAAACAATTAAAGGGAGACGAGTTTTATTCATCCGGTGATGCCTGGAAATATGTCTTGAAACACTGGCATCCGATTGTATTCACCTCTATTTCATTTTTATTCATTCTGGGTTTCTTCTT
>CAZECA010000007.1:0-56955 GCA_964510385.1 uncultured bacterium | reverse complement strand
TACTCCCATTTATTATGTTAATGATAAGCCTCATATAGGCCATGCGTATACAACCATTCTCGCAGATGTTCTTTCCCGTTACCATAGGGCGAATGGAGAAGATGTTTTCTTCTTAACTGGTTTGGATGAGCATGGGCAAAAGGTTCAGCAAGCTGCTGAAGATCGTGGCGTGATACCCATAGATCATTGTGATGAGATGGCGCCAAGGTTTTTAGAGCTTTGGGAGAAACTGCACATTTCTAATGATGACTTTATCCGAACCACAGAAGATCGACATGTGAAAGTGGTGCAGAATATTTTGAAGATGGTGTTTGATAACGGGGACATCTACGAAGATGAATATGAAGGATTATACTCTGTATCTGAAGAGCGGTTCATTACAGAAAAAGAAGCGGATAGCGGCGAATATCGGGATATTAAAAAACTGAAAGAAAAAAATTATTTTTTCAAAATGTCCAAGTATCAAGAGGCCTTGATCGATCATATTAATGAGAACTCTGGATTTATACAGCCAGAGCACCGTAAAAATGAGATTCTGGGATTCCTCCGCAAGCCTTTAAGTGATCTATGTATCTCCAGGCCAAAATCTCGTTTGAGCTGGGGTATCGACCTCCCCTTCGACTCGGACTATGTTACCTATGTTTGGTTTGACGCACTGATCAATTATGTAACGGCCACAGGATTTGGGGTGGATGAATCTTCTTATGTGAAATGGTGGCCCTGTGAGTATCATTTGATCGGAAAGGATATTTTAACCACCCATGCGGTTTATTGGCCAACGATGCTTATGTCGGCCAAGTTGCCTCTTCCCAATGGAATCTTTGCCCATGGATGGTGGTTGAGCGGAGAATCAAAAATGAGTAAATCCTTGGGAAATGTCGTCAATCCATTGGATCTTATAGAGGAGTATGGTGTGGATCCTGTCAGGTATTATCTTATGCGGGAAATGGTTTTGGGACAAGATGCGAGCTTTACCAGGGAGTCGTTCATTAAACGTTATAACAGTGACTTAGCAAATGATTATGGAAACCTGTTGAGCAGGGTTACTAAGTTGATCCAAAGTAATTTTGAGGGTATTGTTCCAGATCCTGGTGATGATAGCGATAGTGAAAAAGGAATTATAGATGCTGCTGTAAAAACTATAAAAGATGTACAGACATCCATCAATGCTATGAGAGTAAATGAAGCTATCGAAGAGACTCTTCAGTTTATACGTGAGATTAATAGGTACATGGAAGAACAGGCTCCGTGGAAATTGGTGAAAAGTGATAAAGAATCTGGCGGCAGGGTTTTATATACAGCAGCAGAAGCTCTTCGTATCGGGACCTTATTATTAAATCCGGTTATGCCTCACAGAACGAATATTGTTCTTGAAACAATTAAGTGTCAGAATAGCCATTTGAAATGGGGAGGATTAAGCCCGGGGACTGAATTGCGGAAACACACTCCTCTTTTCCCGCGAATTAATATCAAAAAAGAAAAACCATCTCAGATTCAGGTGAAAGAAAATTTAGTAACATATGAAGATTTTGAAAAATTAGGTTTAAAAACAGCAGAGGTACTTTCTGCAGAAAAAGTAGACAATTCAGATAAACTATTCAAACTACAGATCAAACTGGGAGAGGAAGAACGTCAGATCGTTTCTGGTATCGCTGATCATTATTCAGAGGAAGAACTAGTGGGGAAGATGATCGTGGTCGCGTCCAACTTGAAACCAACCTCTATTCGAGATGAAAAATCTGAGGGGATGCTTCTGGCGGCATCAAAAAAGAAAGATCTGACCATTGTAGTGGTAGATAAGGACAAAGTAGAATCTGGAAAAAAAGTTTATTAGTTTATCGCCATAAGAAATACCAGGATGCAATGGACACTACTATTCCCCAGATATATCCTTGAGGAATGATCTTTTTCCCTTTGACCTTGACCCATGGATAATAGTCTGTAAAATCTGTCCAAAATTCCGAGAATTTCACAGCCGGATTTACAATAAAATAACAAAAGTCCTCCACCACCAAGCCGCTGAAATAAGCACTAAGTAAAATACCGAATAAACGAGTATCCCAGCCATAGATAATCAGTGGCAGGGTAATAAGTAGAGGCAGCATAATTATAAATAGATAAAAATGGTAGGCCGGATATACATAGCCACCGGGGAGTTTTATCTTCCAACCCAGTTTTCGATGATGCCATGGATGGCGTCCCTCAACATAACCTTCAACGAAAGATAAAGAGATCATTGCCAGCCATATCCAAATGAAAATATAGAGTGAATTAATCATTGATTATCCCCATTCAAATTAATCCAATAAATGGAATAAATTCCCCTTCAAATATTTTATGCATCTTATTGATACACATTGCCACTTATTTTACGAAGACCTGAAAAACGATCTTGATAACGTTCTTTCAAGGGCGGAAGAGCTTGGAGTAAACACATTCATTTGTGTAGGAACAAACCTAGAAGATTCTAGTGAATGCGTAACAATTGCGGAAAGTCGAGATAACATATATGCTTCTGCAGGCGTCCATCCCCATGATGCCAAAGATGCCCCTGAAGATTTTATTGATCAGATCGCAACATTAATGGCATTTGATAAAGTGGTGGCTGTGGGAGAAATGGGACTGGACTATTTTAGGAATATTTCTCCACCGGATACTCAACGTGAAGTTTTCCGATCACAAATGAAATTAGCAGGAGAATTAAACAAACCAGTCATTTTTCATAATCGTGATGCAGATGGTGATGTTTTATCTATTTTAAAAGAATTTCCAAATGTTCGTGGTGTCGCGCATTGTTTTTCCAGCGATCTTGAAACGGCTAATGCATTCATTGATTGTGGATATTATATTTCATTTTCTGGAAACATCACGTTTAAAAACAGTCACCTGCCCGGCGTGGCTAAAGAATTACCGTTGAACAAGATTATGGTGGAAACTGATTCTCCGTATTTAAGTCCCGTTCCCTATAGAGGAAAACGGAATGAGCCTGGAAGAACACGGTTTGCAGCTGAAAAATTGGGACAAATTCTTGATGTTCCGATTGAAATGGTGGCAGAACAAACAACAGCCAATGCCAGAGAATTGTTTGGATTAAATGGTAGCTAATAAACAGCACCCTTTTAGAAAAAGATGGGGACAAAATTTTTTAGCCGACCCAAATCTTATTCGTAAAATTGTTCGAACCATTGATTTAAGAAAGACAGATTCTATTTTAGAAATAGGCCCCGGTGAAGGAGTTCTAACTGAAAAGGTTCTTCCCGTAGTGAATGAAATGGCAGCGGTTGAGATTGATCCCAAATTAATAAATTATTTGCGAGAAAGAGAGGACCTGTCCAGATGCCATTTAATTCATAAAGATATCCTATGGCAGTCACTAGATGAATTGCCGATTTCTTCCCCTATAAAAGTGATTGGTAACATTCCGTATAATATTACGTCTCCCATTCTATTTTGGCTTATTGAGCAGCGTTCATTTATAAAAGAAGCATTTTTTATGGTTCAAAAAGAGATGGCAGACAGATTAACTGGAAGCGTTGGTACAAAATCATATGGTCGTCTAACGGTCATGGTGGGTGCATTTTTAAACGTTCAGAATTGTTTTACAATACCCCCTGAAGTATTCATTCCCCGGCCCAAAGTAAAATCAGCAATTATAAAACTGACAAAACATGAATTTCCTATGGTCAGTGATAAAAACGTTAATAGTTTTGAAAAGATCGTAGAAGCAGCTTTTTCACGAAGGAGAAAAATGTTGCGGAATACTTTGTCTGGATTTGGTTTTTCACAAAAAATCATGGATGAGATAGACTTTACACGACGGCCTGAAACACTTACAATTGAAGAATTCTCTACATTATCAAAAGACCTATAGAAATTTCAACTCTATATCTTGAGAAAACGTTGATTATGCTGTAAATTGCTGTACTTGTCTCGAACTGATTTATAGAGGAAAACTATGGCAAAAGCAGCAAGAACAGTCAACGAATCAAACCGGAGCCTAAGCCGCTATCTGGAAGAGATTGGCAATTATGAACCGCTTCCGCCAGCTCGTGAAGTAGAGTTAGCGCAACGCATTCATAAAGGAGACCAGATCGCGCTGGAGGAACTGGTTAAAGCAAACTTGCGTTTTGTCGTGTCTGTTGCAAAAGATTATCAAGGGCAAGGACTTCCACTGACTGACTTGATCAACGAGGGGAATTTAGGGCTCATCAAGGCGGCAGGACGTTTTGATGAGACACGTGGTTTTAAATTTATTTCTTACGCTGTTTGGTGGATCCGACAATCTATACTTCAGGCATTGGCAGAACATTCACGAATTGTTCGTCTTCCGCTGAACCGTGTTGGGACCATTAGCAAGATCACCAAAACAGCTGAAAAACTGGAAGCCGAAATCGAACGGTCACCGAATGAAGAAGAGATCGGCCGTCAGCTAGAAATGACACCGGATGAAGTGATCGATGCTATGCGGATTTCCCGGCGGCATCATTCTTTAAATGCACCGTTCCGCGATGGAGATAAAAATTCTCTTATTGATGTGATTAAGGATGAGAATCAATCGTCCCCTGATGAACCATTGATGAACGATTCATTAAAAGATGAGATACGTCAATCATTGGATACATTGAAAGAACGGGAGCGCCAGGTCATCAAAATGTATTTTGGAATTGATCGTGATTATGCATTGACATTGAATGAGATCGGTGAAGAATTTAATTTAACACGTGAGCGTGTCAGACAGATCAAGGAAAAAGCGATCCGCCGTCTACGCCATCGTTCACGAAGTAAAACATTAAGAACCTATTTAGGATAATTAGAAGGAGGTGAGTGCAAATGGTTGAAATTACCGTCAGGGAAGGTGAACCGCTGGAAAAAGCCTTACGCCGTTTCAAAAAGAAATGGGAACGGGCGGGCGTATTGAGAGATCTGAAAAAGAACTCATTTTATGAAAAGCCAAGTGATGCCAAGCGGATTTCCCGGAAAAAAGCACTGAGACGTATGGCTCGAATGCGCCGTATTTCCCAGTACTGATAGCACTCTTAAATACAAGAAAAGGCTCGAAAATTCTCGAGCCTTTTTTATTATATGAAACATTTCTAACCCAAATCAGTAATTTCAAGCTATGATAATCGAAAGTATATCCGGAGTTCGGGGAACTGAACCGAAATTAAATTCTGCAAAGATAGCTTCATATATACTGGCGTTTCATTCTATGCAACCTGAAGGAGTAATCATTCTAGGGAGAGATACACGCCCATCTGGCGAATTTTTTATAGAAGATATAGCCCGCTCACTGGTACATGTTGGTAGAGATGTGATCAATGTCGACGTGGCCCCCACACCCACAGTTCAATTTATGGTAGAAAACACGGATGCTGTGGGAGGCATTATAATTACTGCCAGCCACAACCCTAAAGAATGGAACGGACTGAAATTTGTGCGCGAGGATGGGACATTTTTATTTCCCCATGAATGTGAAGAACTATTTTTAATGGCAGAAAGCCCAATCACACTTCCATCAGTTGAAGCTGGATTGAATTATCCTGATGTGAACGCTATCCAGAAGCATGTCATAAACATAGCCAATTTGTCATGCATTAACCAGAATAAGATAAGATCACGAAATTTTAAGGTAGTTGTTGATGCAGTAAATGGGGCTGCATCGGAGGCCCTGCCATACATGCTTGAATCTTTAGGATGTGATGTGGTCAAAATCCATTGCAAGGGCAATGGACAATTTGATCGTATTCCTGAACCATTACCAGAAAATTTGAAGGATTTGAAAAACGCGGTATTGGAAAATGAAGCAGATGTGGGTTTTGCTTCTGATCCGGATGGTGACAGATGTGCAGTCATATTGAATGATGGACGTCCGGCGGGAGACGAATATACATTGGTATTAGCAGCGGATGGATATTTGCAAACGGTGAACCGTCCGATAACATTAGTCACAAATTTGTCTACGACTATAGCACTGGACAAATTGACTGAAAAATATCGTTCAACAGTCGCTCGCTCGGCAGTCGGTGAAATAAATGTGGTTCAGAAAATGATGGAACTAGGTTCGGAATTAGGTGGAGAAGGAAATGGAGGTGTAATTTTAAAAGAAGCTCATTTTGGACGCGATTCTTTAGTGGCTGCTACCATGATCCTCCATAGGATGGCCATGACTGATGAAACTATTGCTCAAATATATGATCAGCTACCTCAATTCCAGATCGTAAAGGATCGTCTGGACCTTAGTAGTATTGATATCGAATCTGTTTTTAGCCAAGCACGGAAAGTGTTTTCTGATGCAGACGTTACGGATATTGATGGATTGAAATTCAGTTGGAAAGATTGCTGGATACATTTGCGGTCTTCAAATACAGAGCCGATCATGAGAATATATGCTGAAGGTGTAAATACAGATATTGCACAAAATTTAGTTAACAAGTTAAAAATGGAAAAAATTCAAAATCTAGTTGAAAAAGTAAAGCAATAATAAATTGAGAAAACACTATCCAAATAGCTGAAAAATATCGTTATATAAAACATGCTAGCTAATATTTACCCAATAGACCAGATAGGTGTGCTTGAACGGGTTGCCAGACTTTTTTCCAGAAGCATTAAGAAAGAGTCAAAAATACATGCGTTAAAGATGATATTAAGCATGATCGACCTCACAACATTAGAGGGCAAGGATTCACCTGGAAAAGTGAAGCAATTATGTTATAAAGCTAGTCATTTGCATGATCAATTTTCTGAATTACCATCTGTTGCAGCTATATGTGTATATCCCACAATGGTTCCTATAGCCAAAAAGGCATTAGATGGAACTTCGATTAATATTGCCTCCGTTGCTACGGCATTTCCAAGCGGAATGTCCTCCATGAAAAAAAAGTTAGAAGAGGTCAAAAAAGTAGTGGAATATGGAGCCAATGAAGTGGATATGGTCATTTCCAGGGGGAAATTTTTAGAAGGAGACCATAACTATGTTGCTGATGAGATCTTTCAGGTTAAAAGTGCGTGTGGCAAGGCACACTTGAAAGTAATCTTGGAAACAGGAGAATTAGTTACATTAGATAATGTTCGCATGGCCAGTGATATAGCAATGAACGCCGGGGCAGATTTTATCAAAACCTCCACAGGAAAAGTATCTCCTGCGGCCACACCGCCAGTAGTATTGGTTATGCTCGAAGCGATTCGTGATTATTACATAAAAACAGGAAAAAAAGTTGGAATAAAGCCAGCAGGCGGCATTGGCAAAGCAAAACAGGCTATTCAATATCTTGTCATGGTTCGTGAAACATTGGGCAACGATTGGCTAACGCCTGACCTTTTCAGGTTTGGCGCCAGTTCATTGGCAAATGATGTACTAATGCAGATAGTGAAACAATCTACCGGGCACTATCAATCAGGAAATTATTTTTCAATAGATTAACTGTAGATTCAAATATGCCAAAAGCATCCCCCACATTGAATTTTGATACTGATTGGAAATACAGTCCTTCTCCTGAAAGCACAGATCACATAGATATCAATTCCCAATATGAACTGTTTATAGGTGGAAAATTCATTAAACCAGAAAATGATTCTTATTTTTCTACGATCAACCCGGCAAATGAAAAAAAATTAACCATGGTAGGCCAGGCTTCGGAAAAAGATGTAGCCAAAGCTGTAACCGCAGCCAAAAAAGCATTCAATGGACCATGGTCAAAAATGAGTGGGGCAGAACGGGGAAAATATATTTTTCGAATTGCAAGACTTATTCAGGAAAAAGCCAGAGAATTTGCTGTTATCGAGTCTATGGATGGCGGCAAACCCATTCGGGAGTCTAGGGATGTTGACATGCCGCTGGTCTCGTCACATTTTTTTTATTATGCAGGTTGGGCTGATAAACTTGAATATGCGCTCCCAGGGAAAGAAACAGTTCCTGTTGGTGTAACAGGCCAGATTATTCCATGGAACTTTCCTCTACTGATGGCTGCCTGGAAGATTGCCCCAGCATTGGCAACGGGTAACACAGTAATATTAAAACCAGCTGAGACAACACCATTGACAGCCCTAAAACTGGCTGAGGTCATCCAGGAATCAGACCTTCCTCCAGGTGTTGTGAATATAATTACAGGTGCGGGAGATACGGGTCAGGCGATTGTGGATCATCCGAATATAAATAAGATCGCATTCACCGGTTCTACTGAAGTGGGCAAAATGATTATGAAGGCCGTGGCGGGTACTGGAAAGAAGTATACTCTTGAGCTTGGTGGAAAAGCTGCGAATATCATTTTTGAAGATGCCCCTATTGATCAGGCAGTTGAAGGGATTGTGAATAGCATATTTTTTAACCAAGGTCATGTATGTTGCGCCGGGTCAAGGCTTTTTGTCCAGGAAAGTATTGCTGATACTATCATCTCCAAGTTAAAAGACAGGATGAAAACTCTGATTGTTGGCGATCCATTGGATAAAAATACTGATATAGGTGCCATCAATTCCAAAATGCAGTTGGATAAAATCAAGGCCTACGTAAAAGTGGGACAGGATGAAGGTGGTATTATTTATCGATCTTCATGTTCGTTGCCCAAAAAAGGATACTGGCACGCCCCAACATTATTTACAGATGTGAGCCAATCTCACCGTATTATGCAGGAAGAAATTTTTGGTCCTGTGCTGGCTATCCAGACATTTAGGACAGTAGATGAAGTGATCACAAAAGCCAACAATATTCCTTATGGTCTCTCTGGAGGTGTATGGACCGATAAAGGGTCAAAAATCTTTAAGATTTCCAAAGCCATTAGAGCAGGTGTTGTTTGGGCTAATACCTTTAATAAGTTTGATCCATCTTCTCCGTTTGGGGGTTATAAGGAAAGTGGTATGGGTCGGGAAGGTGGAGTTGAAGGTTTGTTACCCTACATCAATTTGAAATAAAAAATGAGTAAACGAAAAGATATACGTAAAACCTACAAATTGTTTATAAATGGAACATTTCCCCGGACAGAATCTGGACGCTATTTCAAATGGAGCAATGGTTCAACTGAAGTAAATCTCTGTCGAGGGTCTAGAAAAGATTTTAGGGAAGCAGTTGCGGCCGGCCGGAGCGCATTTAGTGGCTGGTCAGAAAGAACTGCCTACAATCGAGGACAAATCCTATATCGTATTGGTGAAATGTTAGAAGGAAAACGATCACAATTTGTACATGAACTGAAGTTACAGGGATCAACAAAGCTACAGGCTGAAAAAGAAGTGGATATATCTATTGATCGCTTGATCTATTACGCTGGTTGGGCAGATAAGTACCAACAATTATTTAGTAGAGTGAATCCAGTATCATCTCCCTATTTCAATTTTACCTACCCAGAACCCGTGGGTGTCGTCTCAGTCATTGCATCAGGTAAAACATCGCTTATCGGGCTGGTTTCTGTGATCGCACCGATTATGGCTGGTGGAAACACGATTGTTATCCTTGCATCTGAAACTAAGCCACTGAGTTCTATTTCTTTTGCCGAAATTTTGCACACGTCAGATGCTCCACCAGGTGTAGTAAATATTTTAACTGGTCATCAGAATGAATTGATCGAACATTTTTCAACTCATATGGATGTGGACTCAATTGTGTATTGTGGAAATGATGAAGATAAAATAAAAATGATTCAGGAAAACGCAGCTTTGAATGTTAAACGACCTGTAGTGTACTCCGAAGATGATTGGATGGATAAAAAAGCCCAAGGTCCTTATCACATTCTCAATAATCTGGAATCAAAGACAACCTGGCACCCTATCGGAGTTTAGTGCAATTATCATGAAAACCATGAGCGATCTGAAATCTGTAGAAACTGTTTTGTCTCGAATCAATGAGGCCAAACCGCGTGTTGGAATTATTCTGGGGTCAGGGTTGGGTTCATTTACGGACAATATTCAAAATAAAATCACTTTTTCATATAATGAATTAGATCGCTTTCCATCAGCTAAAGTGGGTGGTCATGAGGGCAAATTGGTGTGCGGGACAATTGAAGATATTCCTGTAGCTGTATTGAAAGGCAGAGTCCATTATTATGAATCAGGAGCAGTCGATGCAATGAAAGTCCCGGTTAGGACTCTCGCAGGATTGGGTTGTGAACAATTGATAGTGACCAACGCGGCTGGCAGTTTGCAAAAAGAAGCCCAGCCCGGCAGTATTATGCTCATTTCTGATCATATTAATTTTGCTGGCGTCAACCCATTGTTTGGTGAAAATGATACATCCCGCTTCGTGGATATGGGTGATGCATACGATCCGGAGATTAGAAACGCATTTCATTCCATTGCCAAAGATCAGGGCATCGAATTAAACGAGGGTGTATATATTTGGTTCTGCGGTCCCAGTTTCGAAACGCCGGCAGAGATCAGTGCTGCCAAAACCTTGGGGGCGAATGCTGTGGGCATGTCTACTGTTCCGGAAGTAATTCTGGCCAGGCATATTGGACTGAAAGTTGGAGCCATATCCGTTATCACTAATATGGCTGCCGGCATGAGTAATGAAGAGTTGAGCCATGAGCAGACTATAGCAAATGCGGATAAGGGGATACAGAACCTTCAAAAACTCTTGATAGAGTATTTGAAGCTGATCTCTAATTAATTATTATTTCATTCATCTCATCTATAATTCTTGAATCATAATGACTGAAACAACTATAAAAAAAGGTCAAGAAATTGAACTGACTATTGAATCTCTTGCCTATGGTGGACGGGGGGTGGCTAAGGTAAATGGGTATGTTATCTTTGTGAAGAATACTATCCCCGGGCAAAAAGTAAAGACCCTGGTTTATCGAAAGAAAAAAGGATATGCAGAGGGGCGGCCGTTAGAAGTAGTGGAAGAATCTCCCTATATTAATGATGTTTCATGTGAGCATTTTATGTTTTGCGGTGGCTGTTCATTTCAAAATATGGTCTATGAAGAACAGGTTAACCAGAAAGCGCAGCAGGTAGAAGACTTGTTCAGGCGCCAGGCAGGAATTTCTGATTTTACCATTGATGAAATAATCTTTGCTAAAAATCAGTTCCATTACCGGAATAAAATGGAATTTTCTTTTTCCAACCGCCGGTGGGTTACTCCAGGTGAACCGGAAGATGCAAAAAAAGATTTTGCATTAGGCCTTCATGTTCCAAAACGGTTTGATAAGATATTGGACATAAATAACTGTCACATTCAACCGGAATTGGGAAATAAGATCCTAGATGTGGTCAAGAAAAAAGCCAAAGATTTAAGTTTAAAACCTTATGATGTTCGTACCCATATTGGTTTTCTTCGTCATTTAGTGATACGCTTTGGGCAGCAAACGGGTGACTCAATGGTAAACTTGGTTACCAGTTATGATAATCTGGAGCTGATCCAACCTTTGGCAGATGAAATCATTGAAAAAATTCCACAGGTTACATCTATTATAAATAATATCAATACCAAAAAAGGTGATACAGCATACGGAGATTATGAAAAACTACTGCACGGTTCGCCTACTATCACAGAAAAAATTGGAGATCTAACATTTGAAATTTCATCAAATTCATTTTTTCAGACTAATTCTCTGCAAGCTGAAAAACTATATCAGACAGTTCTTGATAATGCAGGTTTAACGGGAAACGAAACTGTCTATGACCTTTATTGTGGAACGGGATCTATTTCCATTTTTCTGGCACAAAAAGCAAAAGAGGTCCACGGGTTTGAATTGATTACCTCTGCGATAGAGGATGCCACTCGAAATGCAATTACTAATCGAGTCACTAATGTTCGTTTTCATAAAGCTAACCTGGATTTTTTCTTTAAAAAGGGAAAAGCTCATAAAGACCTACCAGACCCAGATCTAATCGTCATTGATCCGCCACGCGCAGGAATGCATAAGGATATGGTGAAAATACTACCAGAATTTGGTGCAAAAAGGCTAGTCTATGTTTCCTGTAATCCTACCACACAATCAAGGGATGTTGCCTTGTTAAGCGAAAGCGGGTATCAGCTAACAAAACTGACTATAGTAGATATGTTTCCACACACTCCTCATATTGAAACAGTAGGCATTCTGGAAAAGAACTGATTCAACACTTATTTCTTACCATTAACTGACTTAAATTTTTCATTATGCGTCGTTGGTTTCGCTTATTGATTCGCAACAGTTTTTTCCAGGTAGGCATGGGAATCTTTATGGTCATGCTACTTGGTGGATACATTTTGCAATCCCTGGAAACAGGAAAAATAACAGAAGGAGAAAATCCGTTCTGGTGGGCAATTGTTACCATGACCACTGTGGGTTATGGTGATTTTGCACCGTCAACACCACAGGGACGAATTTTTGCAGTTTTGATCATGTTTGCTGGTATCTCACTTACGGCCATGTTCACAGGTGCTATATCATCCATATTTGTAGCTAAACGAATACGGGAGGAAAAAGGTTTGGAAAACGTAAATGTAAAAGATCACATTATTCTTTGTGGATGGAATCGAAATGCCGATAAGATTATAGATTCGATACAATATCTATCAGAAGGAAAACGAAAAGATCTAGTGCTGATAAACGATCTGGAGGAAGAGGAGATTGCTCGGCTTAAAACACGATATCGCAGTATTCGACTCCACTTTGTTGCCGGTGATTATACCAGCGAACAAATACTGATGCGGGCCAATTTGGATGAAGCAGAAACGGTCATGATTATCCCCAGCGATCTGAATGATACAGTACAAAATCCTGATGAAAAGACTATACTTGCTACACTGACTATTAAAGGACTTGAACCCAATATCCGTTTGGTGGCCTACCTCCATAGCAGGGGGAATTTGACACATATCAAACGTGCCAATGCAGATGAAGTAGTTATCAGCGATGATTTTGGCGCATACATGATGGCTTCCCATGTCATGGATCCGGGAATTCCTCAGACTATGAACAATCTTCTGGATAATGTTTCCGCCAATCGTTTCAAACGGGTGGACATTCCCAATGAATTTGTTGGAAAATCTTTTAATGATCTTTTTGAATATTTTCGTAAAAAGAATGGGTCTATTCTAGTAGGGTTATTTTCTGAAGAAGAAAACTTGGGAATTGGCGAGGTCTTATCCGCTGATTCATCGGCATTAGATGCATTTATAGAGCGTAAATTAAAAGAAGGCGGTATTTCTCTTCAGGAAGAGAGCAAGATCAACACTGTGATCAATCCACAGAATAAACACATAATCAATGATGGCGAACGAGCCATCATTATACCATGAGGTTCCTATGGATGTAAACGCACTGAAGAATTATTCTATTTTCCAAGGTTTGGATGATAATGAAATCGCACTTTTTGCTAGTAAATCCCAATCTGTAAACGCACCAATGGGTGAAAATTTTATCGTTGAAGGCGACCTTGGAGATTCCATCTTTTTGCTATTAGATGGTGAGGTTGAGATTAATCAAGCCTTGACCTTGACGATGAATAAAGGAGAGACTGATAACAGGGAAAAGGCAATCATAAAACTTACAAGTGAAATCAAACCTCTCTTTGGAGAAATGTCATTGTTTAACGATGGAGACAGACGGACCGCCAGTGTAAAAGCATTAACAAATTGTACACTAGCCAAAATCCAAAAAGATGAATTATTCCAAATTTGCGATGACAATCCTGAAACAGGATATAAGGTGATGCAAAACCTTTGTAGAACACTCTGCGGTAATCTGGTGAAGGCAAATCAGAATGTATTGAAATTAACTACCGCTTTTAGTCTTATCCTCGAAAGATAACCTTATCTAATATTGATGGTACAGCTGGAAAAAGTATATACTCCTTCAAGCATCGAGGATAAATGGTATCAGCACTGGATGGAAAATAATTATTTCTGCGGTAATGTCAGCCGGGAAAAGACTCCATATACAATCGTTATTCCACCCCCAAACGTAACGGGCATGCTGACCATGGGGCATGTGCTGAACAATACCATCCAAGACATACTTATCCGCAAAGCCAGAATGGAAGGAAAAGAAGCATGTTGGATTCCCGGAACGGATCATGCATCTATCGCCACAGAAAGTAAAGTGGTAAAAATGCTTAAAGAAAAAGGAATAGACAAGCATTCCCTTTCCCGTGAAGAATTTTTGAGTTATTGCTGGGATTGGACAGAAAAATATGGCGGTATAATTATTCAGCAGTTAAAAAAGCTGGGCTGTTCCTGTGATTGGGAACGTGAACGCTTTACCATGGATGATGGGTATATAGAAGGAGTCTTAACCGCATTTGTAAAGCTATATGATAAAGGATTGATTTATAAAGGACATCGCCTTGTGAACTGGTGCCCAGTTTCAAAATCAGCTATCAGTGATGAGGAAGTGATTCACAGGGAAGTGAACGGCCATCTTTGGCATTTTAAATATCCAGTAAAGGATAGCGATGAATTCCTAGTGGTAGCTACAACTCGCCCGGAAACAATGTTGGGTGATACAGCTGTTGCTATTCATCCAAAAGATGAACGATATACACATTTAATAGGTCAATCCATTATTCTACCTCTTGTAGGGCGAGAGATACCTATTATTGCAGATGAATATGTGGATCTCGAATTTGGAACCGGCTGTGTGAAAGTGACCCCTGCCCATGATCCTAATGATTTTGTTATGGGTGAAAAGCATAACCTTGAATTCATCAATATCATGAATGACGATGCATCATTGAATGAAAATACCCCTGAAACATACCAAAAATTGTCCAGAGAAGTTGCCAGAAAAAGAGTGGTGCAAGACCTGGATTCACTAGGGTTTCTTGAAAAAACAGAAGATTATGTGAATAAAGTGGGTTATTCCGAACGCGGAGATGTTCCCATCGAATTTTATATGTCTGAACAATGGTTTATGAAAATGGATGAATTGGCCAAACCAGCACTAGAGTCAGTGACAGATGGCAAAATCACTTTTCATCCGGAGCACTGGTCTAAAACCTATGATCACTGGATGGAGAATATCAAAGATTGGTGTATCAGCCGTCAGCTATGGTGGGGACATCAAATTCCAGTTTGGTACCATAATGAAGACCCGAAAAATATACATGTTTCCGTAAAAGGTCCAGACGACCCTGAGAACTGGACGCAAGATCCGGACGTGCTGGATACGTGGGCCAGTTCGTGGCTTTGGCCAATTGGGGTTCATAATTGGCCAAACAAAAATGATGAATTAAACTATTTTTATCCGACTGACACATTAGTAACGGGCCCGGATATCATATTTTTTTGGGTTGCGAGAATGATCATGACAGGGTATGAATTTATGGATGATTTGCCGTTTAAGGACGTGTATTTCACTTCTATCCTGCGAGATGAAAAAGGACAAAAATTTAGTAAATCACTTGGCAATTCACCCGACCCCTTTGACCTTTTTGATGAATTTGGTACAGATGCGGTGAGGTTTGGAACGATGCTTATGGCTCCCCAGGGATTGGATGTGCTTTTTTCATCTTCCCGTTTGGAAGTGGGGCGGAATTTTATGAATAAACTTTGGAATGCCTCTCGATTTGTCATGATGAATTTGGAAGGTAAAAATATTAATGATATAGATTTAGAAAATAAGGGTTTGGAATTACCTGAAAAATGGATTTTGAGCCGGCTAAACCAAGCTATTAGTGATTTTAAAAGACAATTGGACCGTTTTCATTTTAACGAAGCTGCAAAAATACTTTATGATTTCACCTGGAACGATTTCTGTGACTGGTACATTGAGATAGCCAAAACTCGATTTAATGGAAATGATAAAGATCAAGCGAATATAGCCGGGAATGTATCCGTCCATGTATTGAGAACTATATTTAAGATACTCCATCCTTACGCTCCATTTATAACTGAAGAATTATGGTCTCATGTGAAAAAAGATAGCGATCCAGACCTGATTATCGCAACATGGCCCAAATGCGACACGTCATTGATCGATGATAAAAGTGAAAGAGATATGAGTCTTTTACAGGAAGTTATTTCTGGTATAAGAACAGTACGCAGCAGAATGAACGTGCCTCCATCTAAAACATCAGATCTCGTGGCAAAGTGTAATGATCGTCTGTCTAGTTTTTTAAAAGATTATGAAAAAATCATCATGACATTAGCACGATTATCATCTATAGAAACAGGAAGCGATCTTCTAAAGCCAGATCATTCTGCAACTGTGGTCATAGGAGATAATGAACTGTATATTCCACTAGGCGGATTGATAGATCTGGACGTAGAAAAAGCCAGACTGCAAAAACGAGCTGATGAGATTAATGGGCATGTAGCGGGGATATCTAAAAAATTGTCCAATGAACAATTTGTGGGTAGAGCGCCGGAAGAGGTTGTTGATCGAGAAAAAGAAAAATTAAATGATATGACAGCGGAACTGAAAAAAGTAAACGCAAATTTGGAGATGTTACAATGAGAACATTATTATTTTTAATCCCATTATTACTCACAGGTCAGATAATGACAGTGTACAAGGATAATATTGCACTTGTCAAAGAACCAATATATTGGTCTGTGACAGGTGGAAGAACGGAGATAACTTACGATCATCTCCCTAATGGAATTCTACCTGAGTCTCCGTTCTTATCCCTCCATGATGCAACAATCCTTTACCAGAGATACAATAATGATATATTTAATGGTCACAGATATTTCAATGAAAAATTAGGACAATATGTTTCAGTAAAGGTACACAATGATAAGGTTCATGAAGGTACACTAATCGAAGCTGGTAATAACAGCATTACACTTCAAACTAAAAGAGAAGTAATTACAATTTCTCGTTCAAAAGTAGATTATATGTCCACCAAAGGCCAGCAGGAAGATGTTCAACTCCGACCTGAACTCGCATGGGATATAAATAATCCTTCAGCTGGGACGATTTCGGGAAACCTGGTTTATTTATCAGATGGTTTTGACTGGAATGCTGTTTATCGATTTATATTGAATGGTAATAAAGGACAACTTATATCCGAAGCAGTAGTGACCAACTCTAGCAATTTGGATTTTACACAATTTTATATGAATCTTGTTGAAGGCGTTCTCAAGAAAAAGTTTGACCGTCCACAGGCAATGTATGGCGCTGAAATGAGAATGTCTCCAGGATCGGATGCCTTACCCATTACAGCAGAACAGACACTGGGCGATTTTCATATTTACAGTTTACCGGAACCAATTGATCTAAATCAAAATCAGAGTGTGACTGTTCGTTTGTATGAACCCCGAAATGTGGATTATACAAAAACTTATGTATTTGAAAATACTGAACGAAGTAAAAAAGATGAGCCCCTGAAGATAGAGATAAAATTAACTAATACCGCAGAAAATAATTTGGATATTCCACTGCCCCAGGGAAAAGTGAATCTATATATCATGACTAATGATGGGACATTAGAATACGCCGGACAGGATATACTGAAGCAAGTCCCTAAAGGTGAAACAGCTATCATCTCTGCCGGAAGGGCATTTGATGTAATCGGTAAGCGGACCGTCCTCCATTTTGACCGCCAACGCAAGAGCGAAGAGGCTTCAATAGAGATCACCATTAAGAATAAACGAGATGAAAATGTTAAAGTGCGACTTGAAGAACAGATCCATGGTGATTGGGTTATTCGCGATGCATCAGAAGACTATATAAAGAAGGATGCGTCCACTATTCATTTTCTGATTACACTCAAGGCAGGTGATTCTAAGACGGTTTCCTATACATACCGCAAGGAATGGAAATAGCCCCTTGTGTCGACCCGTCTTGATCTAAACTCTCCAGTTCAATATATATCTGGTGTTGGGCCCAAGCGTGGCGAGGCACTGGAATCTATCGGCATATCCACGGTTCATGATCTGCTACATTATTATCCACGCCGGTATCTGGACCGCTCCACAGTCAGTTCAATTCGAAAAATCAGTAAAAATGATGAAACCACATTGGTCGGGACTATAGAAGTTTGCGGTGAGCGACAGGCACGAAAACGGAAGATTTTTCAGGCTGTTTTGTCCGACGGAACCGGAATGATCACATTGATCTGGTTTAATGGCGTGAAATACATTAAAAATGCCATTCAAAAAGGAGATCGATTGGCTGTGCATGGAAAAGTGGAATTTTACAATGGTTACCAGATCGTTCATCCAGATTATGATAAGCTGGATGCAGATGCAGATCCTATCAATACAGGCGCCATTATTCCTCTATATCCATTATCAGCAGAATTAAAAAAAATGAAAATAGATCATCGCAGTTTTCGGCGAATGATCAAAGGAATAAATGAATCATTTAAAGAAATTGAAGATCATCACCATGAAAAAATGATAGCGGAAGATGGCTTAGCATCCCTTAAAGCAGCGCTTGATCAAATCCATTTCCCCGATTCGGTAGATAAACTTAAAAGAGCTATTAAGAGATTAAAGTTTGATGAACATTTTTTTCTCCAACTACTAATGATGCTGCGAAAAACATCATATCAAAAAATAGGTACCAAACCGTTGGCTGGCAAAAGTCCATTGGAAAAAACGATCCGCAATACCCTTGAATATGAATTAACATCTGCGCAGGAAAGAGTAGTGGCGGAAATAAAAAATGACCTCTCCAGAAATGTCCCCATGAACCGGCTTCTTCAGGGTGATGTTGGGTCGGGAAAAACAATTGTAGCAATTTTAGCTGCGATTACTGCGATCTCCCAAAATGTTCAGGTGGCAATCATGGCGCCTACAGAAATATTGGCCCACCAGCATTTAGAATCTTTCAAACAACAAATGGATAAGATACATATCAGCTGTGCGTTACTAGTGGGCAAGCAAAAAGTCTCAGATCGGAAAAAACTCCTAGGAACTATAAAGGAGGGGAAAATTCAACTTATCGTGGGGACTCATGCATTGATACAGAAAGATGTGGAATTCAGAGAACTGGGTTTGGTGATCGTGGATGAACAGCACCGATTTGGGGTTGAACAAAGAGGAAAGTTGGCTCAAAAAGGGTTGAACCCTCATTTACTAGCTATGACAGCCACACCTATCCCCCGCACAATGGCCATCACTTATCACGGGGATATGGATCTGTCAATCATTGATGAAATGCCCAAAGACAGAAAACCAGTCATTACAAAAGTGGTAAATGAAAAACGGTTGCAAAATGTATATAAATTCATTCGGGAAGAAGTGAAAACCGGCAGACAATGCATGGTGGTCTATCCTCTGGTAGAAGAATCAGAAAAGTCAGATCTGGCCGCCGCAACTGAAGGGTTTGAATCATTGAAGAAATTATTCAAAGGGATACAGATCGGCCTGATCCATGGCCGCATGAAAAAGAATGAAAAAGATATCGTCATGAAATCCTATGTAATGAATGAGATCAATATTCTTGTTTCTACCACAGTGATCGAAGTGGGCATCGATATTCCCAACGCATCTGTCATGCTCATTGAACATGCAGACCGATTTGGCCTTACCCAACTCCATCAATTACGGGGACGAGTAGGCAGAGGAAGCGCAAAAAGTTATTGTATTTTGGTTAAACGAAATATTACTGAAACATCTATGAAACGGTTAGCTATCATGGAAGAAACAAACGATGGTTTTGTCATCGCCGATGAAGATTTGAAAATGAGGGGACCAGGAAAATTTTTTAGCACAGAGCAGAGTGGTTTTTTCACATTTAAAATTGCAAACATGCTCACGGATGGAGCATTGATCAGGCAGGCCAGGCAATCTGCACAGAAGATCGTTAAAAGTGATCCAAAATTAGATGATCATCCTCTTATAAAAGAGCGGTTGAATAAAGACTATAAACAATATTTAGATACTATAGCCATAAGTTAATGATAAATCAATCCTATTGTCCCAATTGCAATATTGAATTAACGAAAGTGTTCTCCACCAAAGATTATTTGGTTAGCGGTGAATCTTTTGATATTGTGGAGTGTTCTATTTGTCAATTACGATTGACTAATCCATTTCCTGAAAAAACAGATATTGGTACATACTATGAGTCAGATGAATACATTTCACATTCAGATGAATCAAAGGGACTGTTTAATTTCATTTATATTATGGTCCGCACGTACATGCTGGGCAGAAAAAGAAAAATAGTGAAAAGGTCATTTGGGTCCAGCTCAGGAAACCTTTTAGATATTGGTTGTGGTACAGGTCATTTTTTAAATAAGATGAAAGATCACGACTGGAATGTTAAAGGAGTTGATGCATCACCGAAAGTCCAGGTAATTGTAAGAGACAAATTTGGTATTGATATAGAGTCACCCGATGAATGGATGAATTCAGAGGAAAAATATGATGTGATTACATGCTGGCACAGCCTGGAACATGTCCACGAACCCTGGGACTATTTGCAAAAAATCAAACAGCAGTTAAATGAAAATGGAATTTTGTTGGTAGCGTTGCCAAACTATGATTCTACAGACTCGAAAAAATATGGAGCAAACTGGGCCGCATATGATACGCCTCGGCATTTATACCATTTTACTCCAGTATCCATGAAAAAGATGATGAATCATAATGGATTTGATGTTAAAAAATATTTTCGCATGAATTTTGATCCTTTCTATGTATCTATTTTGAGCGCTAAGCATAAAAGAACATCATTGCTTACTGGAATTTTAAATGGTTTAATTTCCTGGTCCGTGTCTGTGTTTAAGAAAGAAAAGTGCAGTTCATTGATCTATATAATGAAAGTGAATGAATGATTCATCTTTTGAATCATTCAGACTAAATTTGCTGGCTTTTTTAGACTGAAACAAGACCACATTTAAATCGTTAGGTAAATTAATTTATGTCAAAAGAACAAAAATATACGGAACAGCAGCTTTTTGACCAGCTTATTTCCTCTTTGGTCCATAGTGCATGGGTATTTTTAGGAAAGATAAAAAATCCAGTCAATAACAAATTAGAGCGCGATTTGGACCAGGCATCTATACAGATAGACATGCTAGATATGCTGTACAAACGGATGAAAGGAAATTTGTCAGATAATGAGGACCAATATCTCGATCACCTTGTACGTGAATTGAAAATGAACTACGTTGAGGAAAAAAATAAACCAGAAGATTCTCCAAGTTCAAATGGAAAAGCGAATGAAGGGGAAGCTGAAGAAAATTCAGATGAAAAAACAGATGAAAGTCCAGATGAAGAGAATGAGGAAAAAAAGTGATCTCAAGTGACAATATTTTTATGAACAGGGTTTTGGCCGGGATCACGTTGGTCGTATCGTTCATAGTGTATTTGAGTACTATGGCCAAAACAGTCCCCTATTGGGACTGCGGAGAATTCATTGCTACATCCTACATATTAGGTGTGCCTCACCCTCCAGGAAGTCCCCTCTATTTACTTTTGGGGCGCTTCTTTTCCATGTTACCAACCAATGCTGATATTGCGTTTCGTGTAAACCTAATGTCTCCCATCGCCAGTGCGGTGGCTGTCATGCTGCTTTACCTAATTATTGTGAAGGTTATTGCTCATTGGCGTGGTGAGGTCAAAGATAGACAGGATGCGTTAATTTCATTTGGTGCCGCATTAGTTGGCGCTATGACATTTGCATTTACAGACAGTCACTGGTTCAATGCAGTGGAAGCAGAAGTCTACGCCATTAGTACATTTTTTACAGCCATAGTAGTCTGGCTGATCCTCCATTGGTCAGACCGGGCAGATGAAGCTGGAAATGAAAGGTACATTCTAATCATTGCTTATATGTTTGGTTTGGCTATAGGTGTTCATATTCTAAATCTTCTCACATTGCCATTCATTGCACTCGTCATTTATTTTCGAAAAATGACTTTTCAATGGAAAACATTTTTTATCACTGCTGCCATTACATTTGTAACATTTTTGATTATACATAATGGTATTATTCTGGGTCTACCAAATATTGCCGGTTCCATAGGATTGCCAGGTGTTATTGTACTGGTTCTTTTTGTAGTGGGCGCCACCATTTGGTCAATACAAAACAAGCATCAAATTCTTTCATTGGCACTGTCATCAACAGTCTTGATACTAGTCGGTTACTCGAGTTATACACTTATTTTTATTCGGTCAGGACAGGACCCGGCTATAGATGAGAATAATCCAGAAAATTTAGCAGCGGCTATTTCCTACTTGCAGCGTGAGCAATACGGTGAAATCAGTCAATTTCCCAGACGCTATAAAGGCCTGCCATCGAAATATGAAGTGGTTGGTCCTCCTGCTGCCGGAAAGAATAAATACACTTCCAGTCAAAATCGGAAATACATGTTTAATAATGGTAAAACTCAATGGGAATTTTTCTGGGATTACCAGTTCAGGAAAATGTATAATCGATATTTTCTTTGGCAATTTGCCGGGAGAGGCCCATCCAATGGTGACTATACAACTACCATGGGTGCAAACAGTAGGGAAGACGGAGTTTATTGGTTCCATTTTGGTTTACCCCTTGCGTTGATACTGGGATTTATTGGCATGGTACACCACTTTAGAAAAGACTGGAGTTTGGGTTTTACCGTATTCACACTCTTTTTTGTGACCGGTTGGCTCTTGATCTTTTATCTGAACCAAGATAACCCTCAGCCAAGGGAACGAGATTATTCATATGTGGGGAGCTTTATGGCCTTTTCCATTTGGATCGGATTCGGTTCGGCTGCCATCAGTGAATGGATTTCTGAATTTTGGAAGAATGTTGCCTCTTCACGAAAAATGATAATTGCTGCACTGGCCTTACAAATCATCCTTATTCCTGGAGTCATGCTCAAAGCCAATTATAAGGAACACGACAGAACGGGAAATTATGTCGCCTGGGATTATAGTTATAACTTGCTGCAATCTTGTGAACCCAACGGCATTCTATTTACCAATGGTGATAATGACACCTTTCCTCTATGGTATTTACAGGAAGTGGAAGGTATAAGGAAGGATGTGGTTGTGGCGAATTTGAGCTTGTTGAATACTCCTTGGTATATAAAACAATTAAGAGATCTTCGTCCTGCAGATGCAGAATATGACAAAGAAGTAGCCAACCGTGAGAGTCTGGAAATCATAGGTCGTAGATTTATTAAGATTAGTGATAATGATATCAAGAAGCTTACCTCAGGTTTAACGCGGTGGAAAACACGGGATGTAACATTTCCTGTGAACACTGAAGATCAAATTACATGGACTGTTAAACCTACATTCGCCAGGCAAGCCCTAAAAGTTCAGGATATGATGATAATGCAGATTATCAATGATGCAAATTGGACATCTCCCATTTATTTTGCAGTTACCGTATCTCCCGGGAATCGGATTGGATTAGAAGAATATTTGGAAATGGAAGGGCTGGCTTATCGATTACGTCCTTACAAAACAAAAGGAATTAATGCTAATCGAATGGAAATGCACTTAATGACGGAATTGGGACAAGAAACCTGGCAAAGAGATATGGTTGGTTCAGAGTGGGTTTCCAGCGAAGGATCTTTATGGTTTAAGAGTCCACACGAAAAATACCTATTCCGCAATTTAGGTAGTGAAGATGTCTATTATAACAATCAGGTGATTCGTTTGTTACAAAACTATCGCAGTGCCTATATGCAACTTGCTGTTCACCATTATATGGAATATCAGAAATTGGAAGCAGTGAAGAATAATGATGCTGCAGAGGCCTCGCGAGAAAAAGTAGAAGACGTATTGGCCAAAATGTCAGAAAATCTTCCTGAAAATACTATTCGGATGGATAATCGAGACCTACACTATCAAGTAGGACGGTTGTATCATGGTGTTGGGAATAAAGAACAGTTCAAGAATGTTTTGGATGAGCTTGTAGAACGGCGGGATAATACGGTTCGACATCGTGTAGAATATGCTCAATCATATATGGAGCTAGATGAATATGAGATCAGTCTGGGAATATTAAATGAATTGCATAAAACATATCTCGCTCTTGAATCAAAGATCATTTCAGGCGGGAGGGAACGGAAGAATCTGAATACAAAAGTATGGAATCAATACAGAAAGAACTTCCCGGACATCGTCAGTCACCTGGTCATTACATATCGAAAGCTGGAACGAGATAATGAAGCAAAAGAACTTCTTACATCCTGGCTGGAACGTAACCCTGAAGATAAAGAAGCAAAAAAGCTTTTAAACGAACTGGAGGGGTAGTCCTGATTTGTTAGACAATAGGTCTAGCAGAACCTTATCACATCCCATGGAAAACCCAATTATATCAATCATCATTCCCCACTGGAATGGGATTGATGTCCTATCTGAATGTTTGGATTCATTAGCAAATTCAAAATATGAAAATAAAGAAATTGTTGTTGTTGATAATGCCTCTACTGATGGGAGTCCGGAATGGGTCAAAAAAAACCATCCCAATGTTACGTTAATCGAAAATGACAAAAATTATGGCTATGCAGGAGGATGCAACCGAGGCGTCCCCAATGCAAAAGGCGATTGGCTCTTGTTTCTGAACAATGATACTGTTCATGAATCTGACTGGATAGAGCACCTTGCAGATCGAACTCTGGGAAATTCTGATATTTCCGTAATTCAACCAAAGATCAAAAATTATTATAAACGCCAGTTGTTTGATTATGCAGGTGGAGCCGGCGGACATCTTGACCTGTTTTGTTATCCCTTTGCCAAGGGTCGTATTTTTTTAGAACAAGAAGAGGATGTGGGTCAGTATGATGATCCTTCAGATTTATTTTGGGCTTCTGGAACTGCCATCATGGTCAAAAAGAATATTTTCAATGAAATAGGAGGTTTTGATGAGCTATTCTTTGCACATCAGGAAGAAATAGACCTTTGTTGGCGGATCCTTTTAAAAAACTGTAGAGTGGTATTTGAACCAAAGTCTGTCGTTTATCATAAGAATGCGGTTTCACTTCCCATGCATAGTTTTCAAAAATATTACCTAAATCACCGAAATTCATTTTTTATGCTTATGACTAATTATAATCTCCCGTTAACATTATATTTTCTCCCCATAAGACTGGCACTGGAATTTGTGGCCATGACCTATGCTTTGGTAAAATGGGATTTGAAACACTTTGGGGCGGTAATCAAGTCTCTGGGCTGGATCGTTACCCATCCGATCAAGATTCATCAAAAACGGAAGCAGATCAGGCAGTTAAGAAAAATAAATGACAGGAAAATGTTAGACTCTTTTTACAAAGGAAGTATTGTTTTTGACCATTATATCCGCAGGGTCAAGAAATTTAGTGATCTCTAGTCCAGAGCTCTTTTATAAATATCTATATTATCCGGGTCCAGCTCCATCATATCTTTCAGTATATTCTTTTGACCCAAAATTTGGAGCGACTTGGCTAATTCTTTCGTATGAGCTTTCAAAAAGAGCATGGTATAATGTTCCCTAGGTGAACGGTCATAGACCTCATCCAAGCCTTTGATCATTTTCTTTAACTCAACTATGGATTCATCCATATTTCCATCCTCGAATAGATCCATTGCGTAGTAGTATGAGAACTTCGCTTTACGTAAACCAAAATTAGAGCTCATGTCATTAGCTAACTTAACGCGATCTGACCAGCCGCGAGAATATTCACTGGATGTCCCACGTAAAGCAATCTCACGACACAGCTCATAGACCCGGGTTCCGCCATTGGGTTCATAAGTATCCATTTCCCCAGCAAGAACCAAGTTAACATAATATGCTAAAAAACTAGATAGTGGATCAAAAAGAACCAAGTCAAAATACAGACCACCACCTTGTCCATATGGAAACTGGACCGATTTATCAAAATATCTTTGGTCACTTCCATTGGAAAATAATACCTGACATAAATATGTTTCTTGTGACCCTTTCTGCGCTGCCCCTTCAAAAATGAATTGGATTGTCAAAGGAATCTTTAAATCGGAGTAGTCTTCATCCCATCGTGTTGTTCGGATGAATCGAGAAATCTCCTCTTTTAATGGAAGTAAATTTTGCTGTTCATGAACTTTTAAGAGGCGGTTATCAAAAATGACATTTACTTTTCCAAACTGAGCAAGCAGCGTACCAGTTAGAAGTATGGTTGTGATGAAGTGTTTGATAGAGAACATAGCTGAAACTATAAGAAGTTTTTTACTCTAACAAATGAAATAATCTATGAATGCAAGGATTAGATTTACTTCAGTAAATTCTAGGCTATTATGGCCAATATACAAGATTTAATCAATGAAAATTCAACTGGATCTGATATCTTAAAGATCGCAGGAGAAGTGGGAAAAGAAATAGATCAAGATGTTTACGTTGTGGGCGGATATGTTCGAGATTTATTTCTGGGGCGCAAATTAAAAGAGCTCGATCTGATGGTAATCGGTGACGGCATTCATTTTGCGCAAGCGTTGTCACTTAAATTGGGCATTAAAAAGATTGTACCATTCCCAAAGTTCTCTACTGCGAAGATTCCAAATGAAGAAATGCCAATTGAGGTATCTGCCGCTCGAACCGAGACGTATGATTCAGGATCCCGTAAACCAAAAGAAGTTATTTATACCGATCTAAACGGCGATCTTCTCCGACGTGATTTTACAATCAATGCTCTTGCTGTGGATTGTCATCCGGATAGATTTGGGGAATTGAACGATCCCCATAACGGGTTGAAGGATTTGAACAAAAAATTATTGATAACACCGCTGAATCCAAATGAAACATTCAATGAGGATCCTTTGAGGATGATGCGCGCTGCTTATTTTGCATCAGCATTGAATTTTGAAATTGACCCTGCATGTATCGATGCAATGGTTAAAGAAGGACACAGAATTTCTATAGTATCTCAAGAACGAATTACTGCCGAACTGATAAAGATATTGGCAACCGATAAACCATCCACTGGTTTAGAGATTCTTCAGAAAACAGGTTTAATGAAATATGTCTTTCCAGAGATTGATGCTATGTATGGCTTAGATCAATCAAAAGAATGGCACCACAAAGATATTTTTTATCATACAATGCAAGTTGTGGATAATGCAGCTCAACTTTCAGATAAAATGGAACTCCGTTTTGCTGCACTAGTCCATGATATTGCAAAACCAAACACTCGTCGAATCGATAAATCAAAGGGGTATACATTTCACGGGCACGATGCTATCGGAGAAAGAATGTTGGATAAAATTTCTAAAAATTTAAAGCTTCCAAACGAACTTCGAGATTATTTAAAAAAAATGACTTTACTTCACCTACGGCCAATCGCATTGGTAAAAAAGGAAGTGACAGACTCAGCTATTCGTCGAGTGATGGCTGCAGCTGGTGAGGATTTGGATGATCTAATGATATTGTGTCGTGCAGATATAACTACTCGCAATCCAAAAAAGGTTAAAAAATATTTAAATAATTTTAATGTAGTTGAAGATAAAATGTCTAATGTGGAAGAACGCGATTCCATGCGAGCCTTCCAATCTCCTATCCGGGGACAAGAAATTATGAAAACATTTGACCTGAATGAGGGTAAGAAAATAGGCTTCATCAAACATGCAATCGAAGAAGCAATCTTAAACGGAGAGATCAAAAACAATATTGCGGAAGCAAGAGAATTCATGCTAAAAAATAAGGACAAGATTCTTGTAGAATTCGGAGAAATACAATAATGAAAAATTTATTAAATGTATTCATGGAACCTCGGACGGTTTTTTCTTTATTAAAAGAACAGAATAACTGGAAAAATGCGCTTCTTCCATTATTGATCTCTGCTTTCATTGGAATAGCCAGTATGGTGGTTTTGGCTGACCTATTAACAGAATATCAGATCAGTGAAACAGAACGGGCAATTATGAAAAGTTCCCAGATCCCGGAAGATCAAAAAGAGGACATACTTAAGGAAAGCCTTTCCAGTATCAAGGACCCCTCTATTGAAATGATTGCCATTGGATTTTTAACCAGTGCTATTTCCACTCCGATCCGGATTCTGTTTATGGCAATGATAGTTATGTTGATTGGTAATTTCTTTTTTGGTGGTAAGGCTTCTTACGGAAGTATCATGACCATGACGGCTTATACATATATGGTTACCAATTTGGAAGCCGTGATTAAAGTTCCACTAATGATTTCACAATGGAGGATGGAAATTTACACGGGAATGGGGTTATTGGGATTTGGTGAGAAAGGTAGCTTTTTGTACAACTTTATGGCAGGAATGGATCTGTTCGCAGTTTGGAGAGTGATCGTTTTAGCTGTGGGTATGAGTGTGTTATATAACCACAACACCAGACCATTTGCTATAGCTATCACCATTTATTGGATTTTACAGACAACCTTATTTTCATTTTTAGGATCATTATTTGTATAAACCCATGAAGAAAATATTTTATTTTTTATTTTTGATGGTATTTGTACGTATTGATGCTCAGATCTACACCTTGGAGGAATGTGTAGAGATAGCACTTATGAATAAGGAATCACTGAAATCTGCAGAGTTGGATGTTTTGTCTGCAGAGGCTGGGAAAAGGGGGTCATTAAGCAATATTCTACCATCAATTGCTTACTCAAATTCATGGAGTGAAATGAATACACCTTCAAGCTCAACATCTTCATCATTTGATTTTTTGGATTCTACTTATACATTATCATCTCCCTATGGAGGGGTCTCCAATACATATGGTATTTCATTCTCGGTAAGCCAACCAATCTATGATGGAGGAAGGTGGGCCAACCAGATAAGATCAGCAAACAATTCACTTTTGCTTTCTAAACAACTGCAAAGAAATCAAAAGATCAATGTTATCCTGAAAGTACACCAATCTTTTTTCCAATTATTAAAAGCAGAACAATTGTTGGATGTGGCAAAGAAAACATTGGATCTGGCCAAGCAACAGGTCAATCTTGTGAAAACTCAATATAATTTAGGGGCAGTAAAGAAATCAGATTTACTGAAAGCAAAGGTTCAATATGGACGTGCTCAGTCAGACATATTATTGAAGGAGACAAGTCTGCATAATGCGGAACTGAACTTGAAAAATAGTATGGGCCTAATTGGAAGCGATACATTTGTTGATATTACAGATCTGGGACGACCCTTATCCCCCGTCCCAGAAATAAATTTATCCATTGTCGAGATGGAGGAATTTAATCCAACACTTAGAGCATTTCGTTCCAACATTAGTGGAGCTGAATTGAATAGAAAGATACTCTTTGGTTCTCGTTTGCCAAATGTTAGCGCTTCATATAGTTACGGATCATCCACAGATGAATTTGAAGAAATGACAAAAGCGGGTGACTGGTCATCATCATTGTCATTGTCATTATCAATCCCCATTTTTAGTGGTTATAATTTGTCCACACGCCAGCAGCAAGCTGAATTAAATGTGCGTAAACAACAATTTGATTATTTGACCCAAAAACATGATCTCCAGGTGCAATTGGAGAATTTGACCCAAACATTAAAAAATTATTCAGAACTCATTCCAATTAGTGAACAGGTTTTGGCATCTGCAGAAGAAGATTTAAAACTGGTTCAGCAAAGATACAGTTTAGGTTCAGCAACCATTTTAGAAGTGTTGGATGCACAGGTTTCCGTTAGTCAGGCCCGAAGCTCTCTGGTTAGCACGAAATATGATGCACGAATCCAGGAGGCACAGTTAAGGGCTTTATTGGGTACATTAGATCAATATTACAATTAAGTAAGGAGTTTCCTTTGTCAAAGAAAAAGAATAAGAAAAAATTAATTATAGCGGTCGGAATTATTTTTCTATTGGTTATTACGATCCTGGCCAATGTTTTCAAGGATGATGATTCTACAATAACAGTTGAGGTAGAAGAAGTTAAAAAAGGAACTGTCATTCGAAAGGTGAATGCCAGCGGCAAGATCCAACCCATCAAAGAGATTAAGATCAGCGCCACTACGTCCGCCTGGGTAACAGACATTACCGTACAGGAAGGAGATAGGGTTAAGGCTGGACAACTTTTAATTACCTTGGATGAAAAACAACATTTGGCTTCCGTAGTTCAGGCAAAATCTTCTGTGAATTCAGCCAAGGCAAGTTTAAAGCAGATCAGCGCTCAAAAAGAGCGAATGGAATCCTTGTATAAAGAAAATCTTAGTTCGGAACAAGAACTGGAATCGATCACAGCACAATATGAATTAACGGTGAACCAACTAAAACAGGCAAAAGCTGCATTATCCTCCAGGGAAGATGAACTGGCAAAACTGAAAATGACGGCCCCTTCCGATGGTATTGTAACTAAAATTTTCATTGAAATAGGTGAAATGGCTGTTGGAGGAATGTTTCAGGCTACTACTCTGATGACCATTGCAGATCTTACGAAACTAGAAGTTGAAGTAGATGTCAATGAGAATGATGTAGTGCATATTTCACTTGGGGATACTACTGAGATTGAAGTTGATGCCTTTCAGGACACCATGTTCTATGGCGTCGTAAGTGAAATAGCTCACGTGGCCGAAACATCTAATTTTGGGACACAGGAACAGGTAACGAACTTCAAGGTTAAGGTGCGAATGCTGAATGTCCACCGCCAAATCCGACCCGGTATGAGCGCCAATACTAATATTATTACAGATGTACGTAAGAATATCTTGACGATTCCTATTCAAAGTTTGACCGTTCGAGCGGAAGGATATGATAAGGCGGTGGATGAAAAAGAAAAAGTATCAAAAGAATTTGACGAAAAAAAGAAATATAGAATGGATAAACAGAAAAAGGAAATGATTGAGCTGGTTTTTGTGGTCAAAGATGAACCAGCTGGAGAAAAAGAGATAAGGGGTAAAAAGGGACCATTCGCTGTCGCAAAACCCGTCAAGGTAGGTATCAGCAGTGAGACACATTACGAGATCATTACCGGACTAGAAGAAGGAAATAAAATTGTTTCTGGAAGCTATAAGGCCATTAGCCGGGATCTCAAACACAATAGCTCTATAAAGTTGAATAACGAATAAACGCCAATGGCTGATCTGATAAAATTAAGCGGGATTAAGCGTCATTATGATGTTGGGGGAGAGATAGTTAAAGCACTGGATGGCGTAGACTTGTTAATAAATAATAACGAGTATATTTCTATCATGGGACCATCAGGCTCAGGAAAATCTACCATGATGAATATGATCGGGTGCCTGGACACTCCAACACACGGAACTTATGAATTCGAAGGTGAGCACGTTCATAAAATGGATGACAATCAACTTGCATCTATCCGCAATCGAAAGATTGGCTTTGTATTTCAAACGTTCAATCTTCTTCCAAAATTGAGCGCATTGCGCAATGTTGAGCTCCCCTTAATATATGCCAATATTCCAAGAGAGGACCGATTGGATATGGCAAAAGTTGCCATGGAAAAAGTTTCATTGACTGACCGTATGCACCATAAACCTAATGAACTTTCCGGCGGTCAACGGCAACGTGTAGCTATCGCCAGGGCGCTGGTTACAGATCCTTCTATAATTTTGGCAGATGAACCTACCGGTAATCTGGATTCAAAAAGTGGTAAAGAGATCATGAAAATATTTGACAAATTGCATGCAGATGGGAATACTATTATTCTGGTAACTCATGAGGAATACATTGCCAAACATGCACTTCGAACAATAAAAATCCTTGATGGAATAATTGAAAAAGATGTGTCAAATAAACGAACCAAGACTACAAGAACAAAAGTAAACATTTAGTATGTTCGCTTATATTGAGTCTTTTCGAATGGCCGTCAATGCGATTTGGGCGAACAAACTCCGAACATCACTCACTACTCTGGGAATCATAATAGGAATTCTTGCCGTAACTCTCATGGGTACCATGATCTCCGGACTGGACAGATCATTTGAAAGTAGTATGTCCTTTTTGGGAAGAGATGTGTTGTATGTGGCAAAGTATGAATGGTTCGGAGATCAGGAATGGTGGGAAATACGTAACCGTCCAGATCTGAAAGAGGAATATATTGAAAAAATAAAAGAGCAGAGTAGATATGTTAAAGCGGCTGCCCCCGTTACTTTTCGTTCAGCTAATATTACTCGAAAAGATGAAATGGCAATGGGGATCAATATTCTAGGAACGACTCCAGAGTTTACACAAACAGCATTTATGAATATTGAATTGGGCCGGTTTTTTACTGAAGGCGAAAATCGAAGCGGTACCCGCGTGATTATTATTGGATACGATGTGGCTAATGTGCTGTTTGAGAATGAAAACCCTGTTGGAGAAAAGGTAAGAATCGGCAATTATGTTTTCCGGGTAATAGGCGTCTCCGAAAAGCAGGGAAAGTTTTTGGGAATGTTTAGTATGGATAACCGGGCTATAATTCCACTAGGAACTTATCAGCGATTATTTTCTAGGAGGGGCTGGACGCGATTAGATATAAAAGTAGATGATACAAAAATTGAAGATGCCAAAGATGAGATAATAGCAATTATGCGCAGACTCCGAGGGCTGCACCCGGAAGAAAAAAATGATTTTGCCGTGAATCAGCAAGATGCATTCAGACAGCAGTACATGACAATGAAATTAGCCATTGGTGGTACAGGTGTGTTTATCACTGTTTTATCTCTTGTGGTAGGCGGCATCGGGATAATGAATATTATGTTTGTCTCTGTAAAGGAGCGCACACGTGAGATTGGTGTCCGAAAAGCAGTCGGAGCAACTCCTAGCAGCATTATGAGGCAATTTTTATTGGAAGCGTTACTTATATGTTTATTTGGCGGCTTTATTGGAATGGTCTTAGCACTGGGTGGGAGCATGTTGATCAATGCATATGTATTCCCATCCACGCTACCGGTTTCCTTAGCCATCTTATCATTGATATTGAGTTCAGCGGTCGGACTCATTGCAGGACTCGCTCCCTCTTATAAGGCAGCCAGATTAGATCCCATTGAGGCATTACGCTATGAATAAAGTAAAGAAAAGCCATTTCAAGAACACCCTTCGCGAAAGTCTCATTATGGCCCTGCAATCTATTCGCCAGAATAAATTGCGTTCTTCACTGACATTGCTTGGAATAGCCATAGGTGTTTTTTCTGTCATAGGAGTTATGACCGCAATTACTACAATGGAATCATCTATACAGTCAGGGTTGAATGTCTTTGGCGCTAATACGTTTTCTTTCCAAAAATATCCAGCCATTCACTTGGGCGGCCATGGTTCTTGGGAAAAATTTTCCAAACGACAGAGCATTACACTAGATCAATTCAAGAAATTAAAAGAAAGGGCAAAAACACCATCATTTGTCAGCGTGGGTGATGATATGTGGGGAGCCACGATCAAGCGGGGAGACAACCAAGCGAAAAAGAATGTCACGGTCTATGCTGGAGATGAATGGACGGCTCGTACCTATAATACATCTATTGATGATGGACGAAATATTACCAATGATGATGTCCATTATGGACGAAATGTGGTGGTATTGGGGGGCGATGCTCAGGATCAGCTTTTTCCATTTGAATATGCAATTGGTAAAAAGATCACCATTAATGGTATAAGTTTTTTAGTGATCGGTATTGCCGAACGAAAAGGACAATCCTTTGGCGAAAGCCAAGATAACTATGTTATTATTCCCATCTCAACATATCTCCACAATTTTGCCCACCACCGAACGAGTCTCGTATTTACTATTGAAGCGCCATCTGCAGAATTGTATGATAAAACACTAGATGAGACTGTAGGCATTATGAGAACTATTCGAAAAGTTCCTCCAGGTAAAGAAAATGATTTTGAAGTTGTATCCAATGCACAGCTTCTGGAAACATTTGGATCTTTTACAGGGGGAGTCAAAGTATTTGCATTTGTGATCAGCATTATTGCCCTATTGGTGGCCGGAATCGGCATCATGAACATTATGCTTGTATCTGTGACTGAACGAATCAAGGAAATTGGTATCCGCAAAGCAATAGGAGCTAACAGGCGGGATATTATCACACAGTTCCTGTCGGAAGCTGTTTTTTTAAGTGAGATTGGGGGAATAGTAGGTGTTATCCTGGGTGTGATTGGCGGGAACGCAGTAGCCATACTTATGAATATCCCTGCTGTAATCCCCATGGATTGGGTTGTCTATGGGCTGGTGGTGTGTTCACTGATCGGAATTGGTTTTGGTATCTACCCTGCCTGGAGAGCCGCAAACCTGGACCCCATTGAATCATTGCGATTTGAATAAAATTTCTTTCTTTATTCAACAGCACATTTCCGTAATTTCCTCTATAGTTTTTCGCCGGTTTATGCTAGATCAGTACAGACAAAAATTGAGGATCTTTTCTATGGCGGAAACGTGTCTCCTGAACAGACAGATTAATCCATCATGAAGGTCGGCATCATCCCGGCCAGGCTCCATTCTACCAGATTCCCCCGTAAGATACTTGCCCCCATTAATGAAAAACCCATGGTGGTCCATGTATATGAAATGGCAATAAAAGCCGATGCATTGGATAAAGTTTTAATTGCTATAGATAGTGAAGAAACAGAAATAGCTTTAAAGGAATTTGACGTAGAAACAGTTATGACATTTTCCGATCACAAATCAGGGACTGACCGAGTGGCAGAAGTAGTGAAAGACATAGAGGCAGACATTATTGTAAATATCCAGGGAGACGAACCTGCAATAGATCCGCAATTGATTAATGACCTTATTGGAATATTTGAAACAACAAATGTTTTTATGGCCACCGCTGCATCTGAAGATATCACTTTGGAAGATGAGTATAATCCAAATATTGTAAAAGTGCTTTTAGATAGCAAAAATATTGCCATGGCATTTCGCAGGGAGCCGAGGCCTTATGAGATTGGCGGATATTATCGCCATATCGGGATTTATGCTTTTCGAAAGAAGGCTTTGGTGAAATTTACTGAAATGATGCAAACAGAGAATGAAAAACAACACAAGTTAGAGCAATTGCGTGTACTGGATAATGGGCTTCCTATCCATGTATTGATGACGAATTATCGTGGCCGAGGAATTGACACAGAAGAAGACTTGAAGAATTATGTGAAACTTTATGGGTAAACAGACAAAATATATATTTGTACTTGGAGGAGTAATATCAGGTCTTGGAAAAGGGATTGCTGCTGCATCTATAGGATATTTATTGAAAAGTGCCGGTGTGCGTGTTTCCATTATAAAGCTTGATCCTTATTTGAATGTAGATCCTGGAACCATGAACCCCTACCAGCATGGTGAAGTGTTTGTATTGGATGACGGCTCTGAAACAGACCTTGATCTAGGACATTATGAACGTTTTATAGATGTGGACATGAGTAACTCCAACAATGCCACTACAGGACAAATTTACAGTACCGTATTAGAACGGGAAAGAAAAGGAGATTATTTAGGTGCAACGATCCAGGTCATCCCTCACATTACTGATGAGATCATTAACCGCGTAAAACAAGTAAATAAACCCAAAAAGTTTGACGTAGTCATCTGTGAAGTAGGGGGAACAGTGGGCGACATTGAAAGCCTGCCTTTCTTGGAGGCCATCCGTCAATTATCTCTTGAAGTGGGATACCATAACCATGTACTGATTCATGTAACTCTTGTACCCTATATCCAGGCAAGTGAAGAATTGAAGACAAAACCGACTCAGCATTCCGTAATGAAACTCCGAGAGATTGGGTTAACTCCGGATATCATTTTTTGCAGAACAGACAGGAAATTGACCAAGAGTGTAAAAGATAAACTAGCCCTGTTCGGTAATGTAGCTAGAGAGCACGTGGTGGAAGGATTGGATGTCCCCAGCATTTACGAAGTTCCACTGGAGCTGTATCGTCAAAATATGGGGGAGGTCATCATGGACCGACTAGAGTTAAATCAAAAACAAGATATCAGCTATTTGGAAAAATTTATTCAGAATTTCAAAAACCCCAAGCAGAATGTTAACATTGCCATGTGCGGAAAGTATACCGAACTCCCCGATGCTTATAAAAGTATTCTGGAAGCATTCGTCCATGCAGGCGTTGAGAATAAGACGAGCGTTAATATACAGTGGGTAAACACAGAAAAGATATTTAATGATGAGGATGCCGCAAAAGCATTTAAACATATTGATGGTATATTGATTCCTGGCGGTTTTGGTTCACGAGGATCGGAAGGAAAGATACTTACCAGTAAATTCGCCCGTGAAAACAATGTTCCATTTTTGGGGATATGTCTGGGCCTTCAATGTGCAGTAATCGATTTTGCTAGGAATGTTTGTGGATTGGATGGAGCCAACAGCACTGAATTTAACCGCCGTACAAAATATCCCGTCATTGCTCTTATGGAATCCCAGCGTGCTATCAAGAGAAAAGGGGGCACCATGCGTCTGGGAGCCTATGATTGTGAACTCATGCCCGGGACCAAGGCCTTTAAGGCCTACAGAAAAAAGAACATTTCAGAACGCCACCGCCACCGATGGGAAGTGAACAATCGCTACCGCACGAAATTAGAAAATAATGGGTTGGTTTTTTCTGGTGTGAACGCTGAATTGAATTTAGTGGAAATGATTGAACTACAAGATCACCCATGGTTTGTTGCGGGTCAGTTCCACCCGGAGTTAAAAAGTAGGGTCAGTTCCGCACATCCTCTCTTTAGGGATTTTGTTGGCGCAACAGTCCAATATCATTTAAAATCAGACCATGAGTAAAACTATAAATGCAGGCGGCGTCCTCTTTGGTAACACTGACCTTCCAATTATTGCCGGTCCGTGTGTCATTGAGAGCAGGGATCATTCTCTGTCTATGGCTGAATCCATAGCCGAGATATGTGAATCTGTCGGGCTTCCATTGGTTTTCAAAAGTTCATTTGATAAGGCAAATCGCACGTCTAGGGATTCTTTCCGGGGTCCGGGTTTGGATAAAGGATTATCTATTTTAGCTGAGGTAAAAGAGACTATTGGGGTACCTGTATTAACCGATATCCATCACCCGGAACAGGCAGCAGTTGTAGGGAACGTGGCAGATATATTGCAGATCCCTGCCTTTCTATGCCGCCAGACAGATCTAATTGAAGCAGCTGCCAATACAGGTAAAACCGTAAATGTGAAAAAAGGTCAGTTTCTATCTCCATGGAAAGTGAATAGTATTGTAGAAAAATTGGAAAATGCCGGAAATCAGAATATTCTACTTACTGACCGGGGGACAACCTTTGGATACGAAACTTTGATCTCTGACATGCGTTCCATCCCGGTCATGAGAGAGACTGGTTACCCAGTGATCTTTGATGCTACCCATAGTGTTCAAGTTCCCGGTACGTCTGGTGGAAGTACGGGTGGTGCCAGGGAATTTATTCCTACTCTGGCAAAAGCGGCTGTTGCTGCAGGAGCTGATGGTGTGTTTATGGAAGTTCATGATAATGTGGATACTGCCAGATCAGATGCCGCTACCCAATGGCCATTGGATAAACTAAAAGGGCTCTTGACAACATTGAAAAATATTCGTGAGGCGGTCCATGGTTGAAACCAAAGCTCTGTGCGCCAACGTGAAAATGCTCATTTCCGATGTGGATGGTGTTTTGACAGATGGATCTGTTTATAAAGGAGCTAATGGAGAAGAGCTTAAACGATTCAATGTAACTGACGGAGCCGGGGCTGCAATTGCACGTGCTGCAGGGCTAGAGGTTGCATTGATCTCCGGCCGATATTCTGATGCCACATCCATTCGAGCAGCCGAAATGAAAATCGAAGAGGTTTATAATGGTACACTTGATAAGCGGGGCCCCTACAATCAGATAAAGGAAAAACATGGTTTAACTGATAAAGAGATTGCCTATGTAGGTGATGACTTGATTGATATTGTTATTATGGAACAGGTGGCGGTTCCCATTGCTGTGGCCAATGCGTATGATATTGTTAAAAGTAAAGCAGTTCATGTGACCCAATCATCTGGTGGGGGTGGCGCATTTCGGGAAGCGGTTGAGTGGATACTCACTGAACAAGGACGTCTCACTGACGTGATCAAATATTTACAGTATGAAGTGCAAAATCCCCCAGGAACTGATCCGTTTCATTAGATTAATGTCATTTAACTGCCAACTCTGAATCCTTTTTTTTAATAAAAGGGGTCAGTGATATCATGACAAACTTAAAAGTTCAATTAAAAATGTATAATTTTCTGATATTAAGTTTAATAATCATGAGCTGTTCAAGCCGTGTGGAGGATCAGAATTCAGAATCACGAGAAGGATTACCGGACCAGGAAAGCTGGAACGTCATTATAACACTGACAGATCACGGTGTTACCCGTTCCATCATTAGGTCAGGACACTTGGAAAAATACGATGACAGGCAATTTATTCTGCTGGATGAGAATGTGGATGCTGATTTCTTTGATGAAAAAGAAAATCATACCACTAACTTGAAGTCACTGTTAGCTGAAGTGGAAGAGGGGAATGATTTCATGCGGGCCATGGAGAATGTGGTTGTCGTATCTGACAGTGGTGTTGTCCTCTATACGGACACGCTGGTTTGGGATTCCAAAGAGGAGCTTATTTATACTGAAGATAATGTAATTCTAACCACGGAAGAGGGAGACACTCTTTTTGGTATTGGTTTCGAATCTGATATTGGATTGGAGAATTGGCGGATATTGCAACCGTCTGGCGTAACCACCATTGCTGAAGATGATTAATTCAAATAGTAGTAATATTAAAATAGATTTATGAGCAATAAACATACACTTAAAGGTAATAATTTGTCTAAGCAGTATGGTTCCCGCTGGGTGGTATCTGGTGTGGATCTGGAAGTGAGCAACGGTGAGATTGTTGGATTGCTGGGACCCAACGGCGCCGGTAAAACAACCACTTTCTATATGATCACAGGGATGATTAAACCATCCAAAGGAGAAATATTTCTGGGTAAAGAAGAGATTACTCATGATGCTATGTATATGCGATCTAGAAAAGGTATTGGCTATCTGGCTCAGGAACCGTCCATTTTTGGCAAACTGACCGTAGAGGAAAATTTAAAACTGGTGCTGGAAATGACTTCTCTATCATCAGAAGAGCAACAGAATAAGATCGATTCTTTGTTGGACGAAATGGGAGTTAGTCATTTACGGGAAAACAGGGGCAATACACTGTCCGGTGGGGAAAGAAGAAGAGTGGAAATATGCAGAACCCTTTCGCTAGATCCCAATTTCATATTATTAGATGAACCCTTTGCCGGTGTAGATCCGATTGCTGTTGAAGATATTCAAAAAATAGTCATATCTCTTAAAGATAGGAATATTGGTGTATTAATCACGGATCATAACGTTCGGGAAACGCTTTCTATCACTGACCGCTCGTATTTGTTATTTGATGGGAGGATATTGAATTCCGGAACGTCTGAATTTTTAGCCAACGATGAAGAAGCCCGCCGCCTTTACCTTGGGGAAAAGTTTAGACTGGACTGATGCCCGAGATCAATCAACGCCTGCAACAAAAACAGGTTCTCCTACCTCGCCAAATTTTACAGGCAGCAATCCTCCAACTCAACACCGTAAATCTGGAAGAACGTATTCTGGATGAGCTGGAGTCTAACCCCGCTCTTGAGCAGGTGGAGGGAACCAGCGAGCCTGAAGAAGAGACCACGGATAATGAAGAACTAGATTGGGATCAGAATGAAGAATTCGAGCCTCCCAATATTTATGAGAAAAAAGAGGTTAAAGAAATGCCTATTCCACAAAGGAAGGATTTTGTGGAGAAACTTGCAGATCAGTTAACCTTATGTGATATTAATGAAGTTGAAAGATCTGTTGCTGAAGAGATAATATATAATCTGGATGATAATGGCTACTTAGCAGTGGACCTAGAACTCATCAGTGATCGGTTTGAAATGGAATTAGTGGATGTGTTATCTGTACTTAAAAAAGTACAGTCCTTTGATCCTAAAGGGATCGCTGCGCGCGATCTTCAGGAATGTTTGCTGATCCAGATCGATCAAAAGGAAGATGCAACAGCATTTACATTAGTCAATGAATATTTTGATGATGTAGCAAATCATCGCTACGAATATCTGGCTTCAAAGACCGGATTATCAGATGATAAATTGAAGCAGGCCCTGGATGTGATTGCCCATTTAAATCCAAAACCGGGAGCTGGTCACGAAGGAGAAGAAATGCAATCGGTTATCCCGGAACTGATCCTCCATGAACGGGATAATAAATGGATTATTGCTGTAAATGACAGTTGGCTTCCGGAATTACAGGTTAGCAATGAATACTTGGATATGCTGGCCGGTGAACTAGATAAAAAAACTCGATCATTTATTAAGGAAAAAGTTAACAACGCAGAATGGTTCGTGGATGCCATTTCCGGAAGAAGAGAAACGTTAACCAACGTAATGACGTCCATTATCAAAAGACAACCTGAATTTTTTAAAGGGAATGTGGACATTCTGACCCCAATGAAACTTAAAGATATTTCCGAAGAACTAAATGTGGATATTTCCACTATTAGCCGTTCCACAAGGGGAAAATATGTAGATACACCATATGGTATTTTTGAATTAAAATCATTCTTCACAGAGAGTATGTTGACGTCCAGTGGTGATGAGATTAGTACATTGGAAATTAAGAGAGCGTTGAAAGAATTTCTTGATGAGGAAAATAAACAGCATCCGTTTACAGATGAAGAGTTAACAAAACAATTAAATCATCAGGGATATCCTGTGGCCAGGAGGACGGTGACCAAGTATCGAGAGCAATTGCACATTCCGGCTGCCAGGTTAAGAAAAGAAGTTTAAAATAAATGGAGAATTAAATGCCTAAACGAGTTATCATCGGCGATAAAGAGATCAGTCTGCCAGCTCTTGGTGTACTACCAATAGTAGGTATCGGAATGGTCTTATGGCTATTGACCGGTGTATATGTAGTCGGCCCGGATGAGGTTGGAGTAATTCGAACCTTCGGAGAACACACTCGTGTTGCCCAGTCTGGACTGAATTATCATTTCCCATATCCAATCGAGACCGTACGCACACCCAAGGTCACAGAAGTGAAGAGGGTGGAGATTGGGTTTCGATCATTGGGGAATAACCAATTTCGAACTATCGAAAAAGAGAGCCTTATGCTTACTGGAGATGAAAATATTGTGGATGCAGAGCTGATTATCCAGTATAAGATAAAGGATGCAGTTAGCTATCTATTCAATTTTGTTGAACCGGAACTGACCGTCCGTGAAGCTGCAGAAGCATCTCTTAGGACTATCATTGGAAGCCACCGTATCGATGAAGCTCTTACTTCTGGAAAATTTGTAATACAGGAAGAAACAAAAGAATTACTTCAAAGTATTTTGGATAAATATGATACAGGCATATTAGTCGTAGCTGTTCAACTTCAGGATGTTTCACCACCCAAACAGGTGATTTCAGCTTTTAAGGATGTGGCATCCGCTAAAGAAGACAAGAATCGCATGATCAACCAGGCGGAAGGTTACCGAAATGACGTAATCCCAAAAGCCCGGGGTGAGGCTCAGGCCATGATACGTGAAGCTGAAGGTTTCAAGGAAGCCCGGATCAAGCGGGCAGAAGGTGACGTAGCAAAATACAATGCCATGCTCGTGGAATATAAGAAGGCAAAGGATGTTACTCGTAAACGTATGTATCTAGAGACTATGGAAGAAATTTTGCCAAACATAAAAAAGTATATTGTCCCAGATGGTGATGGGGGCAATCTCTTGAATCTGTTGAATCTCAACAGTGAAGGAGGTGAAAAATGAAACGTCCGTTGATAATTATATTAGTATTACTAGGTATTATTTTATATACCACGGTCTTTATAGTGGATGAGCGTCAACAGGTGGTCATTCTTCAGTTAGGTAAACCGGTTCGCACAATTACAGAGCCTGGGCTGAATTTTAAGTTACCGGCACCGTTCCAGAATGCGGTCACATTTGATGACAGACTTTTAGAATATGATGTGGCTCCGGAAGAGATCTTGAGTAAAGATAAAAAAACATTAATTGTGGATAATTATGTCCGCTGGAAGATTAAGGATCCTCTGCTGTTTCTTCAGACTGTACAGGCTATCCCCAACGCTGTCACACGATTGGATGATATTGTATACTCTGAGCTTCGTCGGGAACTGGGTACCCACAATATGTCCGAGATCATTACCAAAACACGAGAAGAGATCATGGAAGTGGTGACCAAAGCCAGCGATTCATCAACGGATCCGTATGGGATCGAAGTGGTGGATGTGCGTATTAAGCGCGTAGACCTTCCAAGGGAAAATGAGGAATCCATTTATGCCCGGATGGAAGCAGAACGAAAACGGCAGGCCAATAAATTCCGTTCTGAAGGTGAAGAAGAAGCGCAGAAGATTCGTGCGTCTACTGATAAGGACAAGACAATAATTCTTGCGGATTCTTACAAGGAATCAGAGATGATTCGAGGAGATGGTGAAGCACGCGCCCTAGAGATATATGCCAATGCATTTAGTAAGGATGCCGATTTCTATGAATTCATGAGAACGCTGGAAGCCTATAAAAAGATCATTGATGGAAAGACTACTCTGGTACTTCCTGCAAACTCAAAGCTCTTCAAAACATTGAATGAATAGGAATGAACATTCTTAAATTAACGACTGATGATTGAGTTGTTTTTCAAAAAAAGGCTTCCTCCCGGAAGCCTTTTTTATAAGGAGACATAAATGGACAAACATTTTTTACATATCAGGGACCTTTCAAAAGAAGAGATATTGAATCTAATTTCGCTGGCCAAGGATCTGAAAGTTAAATTTCATAATAAAGAAGATTTCAAGCATTTCCATAACCAGTCATTGGCGATGATTTTTGCTAAACCTTCTGCCCGAACACGGATTTCCTTTGAGACGGGATTTACATGGATGGGTGGACACGCACTATTTTTAGGACCCAATGATATTAGCATTGGAAAGCGGGAGGCCATCAAGGATATTGCACGGGTAGTAAGCAGATACAATGATATGATTATGGCCAGGCTATTCGATCATGAACATATATTAGAATTAGCAGAATTTTCAGATTCCCCCGTGGTAAATGGATTGACGGACTATAACCACCCCTGTCAGATTATAGCGGATATCTTTACCATTAGTGAACATCGAGGTTCACTTGATAACCTCCATGTATGTTATGTAGGGGATGGGAACAATATTGTTAATTCCTGGCTGCAGCTGGCCCATCGGCTTCCAATGAAGTTCACGTGCGTATGCCCTGAAGGATTCACACCTGATGAAGAAACCGTGAGGTTAGCAAAAGAGAACAGTCGTTCAGACATTGTCATCACGCATGATACAATAGGCGGAGTTAAAGGAGCAGATGTGATATACACTGATGTGTGGGCCTCCATGGGTCAAAAGAAAGAGACTGAAGCACGGGAGGCATTATTTGCCGATTTCCAAGTAAATGAAGAAATGATGACCCGAACTGGAAAACAAACTCTTTTCATGCACTGCCTTCCAGCAGAGCGAGGACGGGAGACCAATGACGAGGTAATGGAAGCGGAATATTCTATAGTATTTGATCAAGCGGAAAACCGTCTCCACGCCCAGAATGCTATAATGGTTTTACTGACATCGCGATGAAGAGATTTTTGTTATGCATATCTTTTTCTGGGTTGTTCTCTCAGAGCACATATTTAGGATCCATCAGTTTTGATTATACTGGATCAGAGAGCGGATCATTTAATGCAGAAATAAGCGAAAGTAGTTTGGGTGGAGCAACTGCAGGAGTGATACAGTTTGACTCCACTTCAACCATTATCATTTCCGCATTGGAGGCCATCGATTCTGCAACCGTTTCCTTATTACTAATTTATCTTGTTTCAGGTCAGGAGGATTTATATCCAGATACATGGTCACTTCCACCAGACGATCTAACGGATCCAAATATTGTGGTTGGCTATTTTCCTGAAGTGGATACATCATTCTTCGGTCAGTTTCTTGACCTGGTTCCAGATTCATCTAATCTTGACTCCACCTATTTTGAAGATTTGATCGAGAGTCTTTTTACTGTAATTACAAATGAGGCCTACTTTGGCTTAACTGGTAATGTAATCGTTAACCATATTGATTCTGATTCATTGGTCGGCAGTTTTGATATTGGAGCTCTTCAGGCAGGATTTCCACCCGGTATTTTGAATATCTCTAATGGAGCTATTTCCATGATAGGGGTCACTATTCCTCAAGTAGAGATTGAGGAAGAAATACATATTCCGTCAGAGAATAGGCTTTATCCGGCCTATCCCAATCCGTTCAATCCAATCACCACGATACGGTTTACTTCCGAGGCGAGTCATACCTCGCTTTTAAGGATCTATGATATAAATGGTAGATTGGTTCAAGCACTGGAGTTGGGAAAATTAGAACACGGGTTTCATGAAATTCAGTGGAATGCCAGAGCTCAGCCCAGTGGGTTATATTTTATACAGTTAGTGAACGCCAATCAAATATGGACAGAAAAAGTCTTATTGATGAAATAGGTTAGTCTGCTACGATCCAATGGATATCGTATGTTCTGTAGCCTACTGTTGTAGATTCCTCAGAGAGTGGTACCTGGATCGTAAAGCTAGCTGTGGCTCCCGGCTCCAAGGCCGTATCAGTGTTCACACCAGTTTTATATTCCTGTTGGGAGCCATGAGCAAACGCTGAATCCACTTTAATTAATTCTGTTTCAGCTGTCCATAAACTGGCAACTATGCGTACATAATCAGCCCTAGTTTTTCCGCTGTTTTTCACCATGCCAGTGATCTCTTCTCGATCCGGATATACACTCACAAACGGTTCCCTCATCAGTTCCACATTTGGGGCTGGAGGTGTTTCTTCAGCAATATGTACTACCTTATCTTTTTCAATAGAGAGTTGGCCAATTGAAGTTTGGATCAAGACTTCTGAGGCTGTTTCTTCTATGATTTCACCCATGACAACTGTCCCGTTAGTTAGCTCGACCCGGTGTTGAAGTTCTGGTAGTTTGATAAGATTCAATAGTTCCTCATTTATAATTGGCATGGCCTTTTTCCGCTCCAATACCTTGATCACCTTTTTCAGTGAGTCGATCTGTATTTGAAGATCATCCAAATCATCTTTATAATCGAAGAAGGGTTCACCTTTAGGCAGTTTTGTTGCTTTTTCTTTTATGACATCAACAGCTGGATATTCTGTGGTATCCGTTTCAGTCATAAGCGTATCTATTTCTATGTTAGACGTATCTTTTTCTTGAGCCATTAATAGCGAGCAACAGAGTATTAGAAAAATTCTCATTGTAATATTGCATCCTGATGTGCTTTAAACGCCAACTTCCTAACATCTTCTGCAAACATATCAGTTTTTCCCATGGTTTGAAGCATTTCCATGATGGCTGGATATAAAACATAATTATCTGCATCTTCCAGAACAGTTAGAACTTTTGCCACGGTAGCATCATCGGCAAAACGGGCTAATGCTAAAATAGCTTTTGTCCGAATGGGAACTGGAAATTCATCATTCTGTGCGATATCTATTGTGGCTTTATATACTTGAGGATCGTCAAACTCACCCAGCGCATCCAGCAAAGTGTTTAGCATGCTGAAATATTCTTTTTTCCCGGTATTATAAGTCTCGATTAAAGCCAATATAAGATTTTCTTCTTTTACGCCTGCCATGGTATTAATAGCGAATTCTCTTATCTCTGTATTTGTTTTCGGATCACCCAATAATTCTGCAAAGGCAGGCGCAACTTCATGGGGATCTTTTTTACCTAGAATTTCCAATGCTCTGTTTCGTACGCTGATACTGATATCCGGGTCTTTTGAGACAGTGACTAGAATAGGAATTACTTCATCGGATCCGATAGCGCCCAGTGTTTCAGTTAAAAGTTTATCCGTTCTTGAAACGTTGGCTTTTGACACTTCGTAGAGTTCAAGTAATGCGAGTATCTGATCTTTTGTCCGAACCTTGTTCAGGCTCCGTACAAGTGACATATGCAGTTGATTTGATTTATCATCAATAGTGTGCATGGCGCGCACCATGGCATCACCAGCTGCAGGGTTTCCTCTGAATTCTGCTAATAACTCAATTGAAGCTTCCATAAATGTCAGGTCCATTGCTTCGGCTTCTGACACCACTTGGGCGATGGCATTTAGTGCGGTGGGGTGTTGTGTATCTGCTAAAACATCACCCGCTGAAATCCGGATATCGAATGGCAAGTTTGAATCGTTATACATACTGATCAATTCCTGAAGGGCCTGAACCTGACCATCCTGATATTGACGACGGAGATTCTCCACTTCAGCCAAAGTCATATCGGTCTTTTCCTTTTTCTTTCCAAAGAGTCCCTTGATCCTGGAGCATCCTTGAACAGAAAGTAATCCGGCCATGATTATCAATATGATCAGCTTACGCATCTTTATTCCAAAATTTGAGTTCAATATCATTCCCATTAAAAATAGCATAGGAAAAATACTGAAGCCAATCGCCTAGAACAACTAGCTTCCCGCCATCTAAATTTTCAACAGTGGCCTGATGATAGTGACCAGTAATTATGATTTCATGACCTTGAATAATCTTTTTTTCTGTAAACTTTTTTAATTCATTCAAAATATTTTGATTGTATTCGGAGGAATGATCATAATGACGACCTTTTTTGGAAATAGAATGGGCAATCCCATAACCAATCGCTGGATGGAGGCAGCGGTACATCCAAATAAATAAACGACTTCGGATCACTTTTTTTAATAAACGGTAACCAACATCCCATGATAAAATACCATCTCCATGAGTAAGGTAGAATTTTTTCCCATGAATCTCAATGGAGACATCATCAAAATGGACCTGATCTGTCAGAGTATCATTCATAAAGTCCATTGTCCAGTAGTCGTGATTTCCCGTTATAAAATGGATCTCAACTCCTGCATTTTTTAGTGAGTATAATTTAGTGTAGAATGGAAAATACACTTTTGGTATTACACGTTTGTATTCAAAATAAAAGTCATATAGGTCACCGATGATAAATAGAGTACCGCCTGATTCTCTAACAAAATCGAGAAACTGGAATAGTTTTTCCTGTCGAGCCGCTTCTTTTTCATCGTAAGTGAGCATTAAATGAATATCGGAAATAAAATAGACTGGTAATTGCATAAGCAATAACTTACTTTTTTGTGGATGTTCATTCAAAGGAATTGTGCTGTTTTAACTTATTTCATAATTTGATGTCAAATTATAGACTTTATTGAAGAGAAACGTAATTTAAAATAGAAGATACTTATAGGAACTCAATTGAACTATAAACGTAACTTTATAAAATGAAACGATTTATTACTATATTTTTATTATTTGCCGGAGGAACATTTGCTCAGTCCTTTGGACAGAATAAGGTTCAATATAAGGAATTTGATTGGTCCATTATTTCTTCCCCAAATTTTGATATCTATTTTTACGGTGATGATGCTCATTTAGCGGAATTCACTGCTGAAGTAGCTGAAAAATCTCACGAGCAAATATCTAAACATTTGAGATGGACGCTGAAGAAACGTGTTTCCATTATAGTATATCACTCACACAATGATTTCCAACAGACTAATGTGATCTGGCAGTACATGCAGGAAGGGATCGGAGGCGTTACTGAATTATTCAAGAATCGTGTGGTCCTTCCCTATGAGGGTGATTATGAACAATTCAGGCATGTGATACACCATGAACTTGTACACGCATTATTGAATGATATGATTTATGACGGAAATATTCAAAGTGTAATCGCTGGTCGAGTAAGGCTCCAGATCCCTCTTTGGGTGAATGAAGGGCTTTCTGAATACTTATCCATGAATTGGGACACCAAGGCAGATATGACACTCCGCGATCTATCTATTAATGAACAGATGCCCACTGTAAAACAGCTGGAATCATATATGGCCTATAAAGGTGGCCAATCTGTGTGGAAATTTATCGCGGAAAAGTATGGTCGCGAAAAAATTGGGGAAATTATCATATCAATGAAAATGACCCAGAATGCGGAAAAAGGTTTTGAACGAGCTCTGGGGATGAATTTTGAAGATCTGACTAACAAATGGCATAAATATTTGAAAAAAGAATATTGGCCGGATGTAGCAGGACGAGATGAGATAGAGGATATTGCTAAACGATTGACTGATCACAAGAAATCCAAGAATTATTATAATATATCTCCCTCTGTGTCTCCAGATGGAAGTAAGATCGCAGTCCTGTCGGATCGATCAGGTTATTTTGATATTTATTTGCTGGATGCTATTGATGGAAAAGAGATTCGTCGGTTGGTAAAAGGAAATAGATCTGTAGACTTTGAAGAGTTGAAACTTTTGCAACCTGGAATTTCCTGGTCCCCTGATAGTAAAAAGATTGTTATTGCTGCAAAGGCAGGCAAATCTGACGCTTTATATATGATTGATGTTAAGTCGCGAAAAAAGAAGAAACTAACCTTTGATCTGGATGGGATCTTTACAGCAGATTGGAGTCCAGACGGAAAGAAGTTAGCATTTATTGGAACAGATAACGGTGCCAGTGATGTGTTTGTTTATGATCTCAAAACAGAAGAATTAGTTCCATTAACCAATGATATTTTTTCTGATTCAGAGCCTTCATGGAATATTGATGGAACCAAGATAGTATTTGTATCTGACCGGGCGGACAATATTGATGGAGAAATATTGGAGGGGTCTATCTTGGAACATGATTATTCTCAAAAAGACCTCTATTCGATAGTTGTGTCTTCAAAAAAGATCACACGCGTGACTGATACTGATCATAACGAGGATTATCCGATCTGGGCTAATACGGAAGAAAATACACTATTGTATGTTTCTGATGAATCCGGTGTTTGGAATATTTACCGACACCATTTGGATAGTGATCCGATTGCCATTACCAATATCCTGACAGGTGCATTTCAATTATCATTAACTGACGATGATGATTATTTGGTTTTTTCAGGTTACGCCGATATGGGTTGGGATGTTTATAGTATGAGCCACCCTATGAATGAAAACGAGATAGAAGCTCCTAAAACAGCTTACGTTTTAAATCGTGGAAATGTATCAGAGGATTTGGCGGACCTACGAAGACATAAGCGAGGGGACTGGGATTCTGGCCGTTTTTCTGGGAGTGATTTTAATGATCATATTTTTGCAAGGGAGTATGACCATTACAACCAGAATAGGGAAGGAGATGATGAAAAATATGTATCTGAAGATACTACGGATTTGACTGATGATGGTTATGTGCCAAAGGCATATAAAACGCGTTTTTCACTGGATATGGTTAATGGGTATGCATCATTTAGTAATGTATTTGGCGCCCAGGGAATGACCATGTTTGCTTTCAGCGATATGCTGGGGGATCATCAAATTTATTTTGGCACGGAAATGGTAATCGATCTTAAACGAAGTGATTATTTTTTCAGTTATGCATATCTAACACGTCCGACAGATTATTATTTCTCACTTTCTCACGTGGCCAATGAATACCTTCTGGGTTACGACATGTATGGATACCAGCATCGGGGTTTGATCCGGAACTTTGGTTTGACTGGATACGCATCACGACCTTTTAGCAGATTCACACGGATAGAGGGTGGTCTATCCTACCACTATTTTGCTTATAGTGAATGGGAGCAAGTAAATCCTTACGAATTTCAGGAAACGAATAAGAATGATTTCTCTGTTGTTCTACCGATCACTAGTTGGGTCTATGACAATACCGTTTTTGGATATACAGGGCCAATTGATGGTTTCAGACAAAATACTACTCTGGTTATCAGTCCCGGGTGGGGTAGCAAAAAACTAGATTTTCAAACAGTAAAGATTGACCTACGAAAATATTATAAGCTCGGTCGTTATTCAAGTTTAGCCGGACGTTTGACCCTTGGGACCAGTCAGGGGGCTGATAAGCAGAAATTCTATCTAGGCGGTTTACAAAACTGGATCGCAGGGACAGGTGAGACCAATGGCTCTAAAGATAACAGTCGATTCAGAAATGACATCCTGGACGGGGAAAATGACCTGGAGGATGTGTTCTTTTCGGAGTTCGTCATGCCGGTTCGGGGGAGCAGGTACATGGAGCAGGTTGGGAATAATGTGGCCTTAACCAATTTTGAATTTCGATTTCCCTTTCTATTGGCAATGGGTGTTCCGGACAAATTCGTTTTGAGCAATCTTGGGACCCATTTATTCTTGGATGTGGGCACAGCCTGGAACGATGGCGAACCTTTATCCGAAGATATTATTGCAGGATTCGGCTGGGGCATGAAAATTAACCTTGGCTATCTACTTTTGCGAGTTGACTCGGCATGGGATATAAATGAAATCGGGTATTCCAAACCACAATATTATTTTTCATTAGGCGCTGACTGGTAACTGTCTCTCCTTGTCATTGGGTGTGAGTTACCAATAACTTGTTCACCATTCAATGGCGAAAACATCTTTAAAAACTATCTTTTTATGTAATAACTGCGGGAATGAATTTCCCAAGTGGCACGGTCAATGTCCTGCATGCAATGAGTGGGGGACCTTAAGCGAGTTTCAACCATCAAAGACCAGACGAAAAACAAATGGTGCGCCAGTGAAAGAGACAACAGAATTACAATCACTCACAAAAAACACAGAACATAAACGGTCGTCTTCGGGATTAAATGAAGCGGACCGAGTTCTGGGCGGAGGAATGCTCGCAGGATCCATGATCCTTCTGGGAGGACAGCCAGGCATAGGGAAATCTACGTTGGCGTTACAGGTGATCGCTGGTTCAGGCCAATCTGCTTTATATGTTTCTGCAGAGGAAAGTGATGAGCAGTTGGCTTTACGAGCTGAAAGATTGGGTATCAACACAAAAGGCCTACATGTCTCTGGCGAGAATGAAATTTTAAATGTCCTGGAGCAAGTATCGGTGGTACAGCCAAACCTGCTCGTGATCGACTCTATTCAGACAGTATATAATGAAGATTTGGATTCATTACCAGGATCTGTTAGTCAGATCCGAGACTGCGGTCAGCAATTATTGAACGCATGTAAACAAAAAGGATTTACAGTCATTGTCATTGGGCATGTTACAAAAGAGGGGAACATTGCGGGACCTAAAATGCTGGAGCACATGGTAGATACAGTTTTGTATTTAGAGGGGGACGAACGGTACGACCATCGTATTCTGAGATCAGTAAAAAATCGATTTGGCGCAACAAATGAGGTGGGGATTTTTCATATGTCTTCAGCCGGTTTGGATGAGGTTACGAATCCATCTGAATTATTCTTAGCAGAAAGAACAAAGAACACCGCTGGCACAGCCATTTTCCCATCCATGGAAGGCAGTCGTCCTATTTTAGTTGAGGTTCAGGCTCTTGTCTCTAAAGCGAATTTTGGAACGCCCCAGAGAAACGCTAATGGAGTAGATACACGCAGGTTATCCATGCTCCTGGCAGTTTTGGAAAAGAGACTGGGAAATGTTATGGGTATGAATGATGTATTTGTAAATCTAGTAGGAGGACTGAAGATTCAGGACCCTGCAGCTGATCTGGCCATCATAGCGTCCCTGGCTTCCAGCAATGCAAATGATCCCATTGCAGGAGGAACTGTCCTTGTAGGTGAAGTAGGCCTTGCCGGAGAAGTAAGATCGGTGTCAAAAATAGAACAGAGATTGCAGGAGTCGGCTGCACTTGGATTTAATAAAGCAATTGTTCCTGCACGTAATCTCAAAGATAAGTACTCTATTAAGGGATTAAAAGTGATAGGCATAAAAACTGTTCAGGAAGCATTCAAGACGATCTTTTAAGCAATTTTGAAATTTAAAATTCACCATCAAGATGAGCGAACGTCTGCTCGATCAGGAGAGATAATTACAGACAGGTCAGTGATCCCGACACCTGTCTTTATGCCTATAGGAACACGTGGCTCCGTAAAAGGAGTGAGTACGAATGAATTAAATGTTATGGATGCAAAGATCATATTGGGAAATACATATCATTTATACCTGAAGCCGGGTCACGAATTGATTCATCAGGCCGGTGGATTACATTCATTCATGAACTGGAATGGCTCCACCCTAACGGATAGCGGTGGCTATCAGGTGTTTTCCCTAGCAAGGCTGAATAAGATTAATAATGATGGTGTAGAATTCCAATCTCATATTGATGGCAGCAAACATTACTTTACTCCTGAAGTATCCATGGATATCCAGCAGAATTTGGGCGCTGATATTATCATGGCTTTTGACCAGTGTCCGCCCGGTCAGTCAGATTATCAAACAGTAGAAAACGCTGTAAATAGAACGTCCACATGGATGGCACGGTGCAATGACCATTTAAGTAAACACAAAGGAATGCATGATTGGGCGCAGACTGTTTTTCCTATCATCCAGGGTAATATCTACCCGGATCTGCGTGAAAAAAGCGTCAATGAATTGTTATCATATGCAGAGTGTGGTGTTTCCATTGGCGGACTGGCGGTGGGTGAAAAGAAAAGTGATATGTTTGAAACTATTGAACAAATGGATGAACTGTTACCAAAAGAACAGCCACGATACCTGATGGGAGTGGGTCGACCCACGGATTTAGTTCGATCTGTCAAGCGGGGAGTGGATATGTTCGACTGCGTTCTACCGACTCGTAATGCTCGAAATGGACAGCTGTTCACCTCGAACGGAATTATCAATATCCGTAATGAGAAACACAGAGATGAATTTATTCCTGTGGATGATAATTGCAATTGTGAATGCTGTAAAAATCATACAAGGGCGTATTTGCGACACCTGTTGAATGTGAACGAAATCTTAGGACATCGGTTGGCCACTATTCACAACCTAACCTATTATATGGACCTAATGGAAACCATGCGCAATGAAATTTCATATGGTTCGTTTGATTCATGGTCCCACAATTATTTAAAAATGATGTTAGAAAATAAGGGGATGTAATGGCCAATATTGTTTCACGTGTTGTAGATAGTTATGTCTTCAGAAAAACAGATAAAGGTTTACGGTTCTTAATCTTGAAGCGTGCAGAAACGAAATTATATGAACATTTATGGCAGGGTGTGGCAGGAAAGATCGAAAAAGGCGAAACGGCACCGGAGACTGCTAAACGAGAATTAATGGAGGAGACGGGACTGGTTCCAAAAATGATGTTTGTAGCCGACCATGTAAGCCGATTCTATGAGACTCATGGGGATCGGATAAATCTCGTCCCAGTATTTGGAATTGAAGTAGATTCTGATACCATCACACTATCCCATGAACACTGTGATTACATATGGGTCACCTTAGATGAAGCATTAAAACATTTGTCATGGAATGAGCAGAAACAGGGGATAAGGGCCGTGAACGAAATGGTTTCGAAAAATGATGATCGATTGAAATGGTCAACCATAAAATAAAGGAGTAAGAAATGTTAACCGAAGGCAGTAGGGCTCCGGACTTTGCTTTGCCGGATCAAGATGGAAACGAAGTGACACTATCTGGTCTTTCTGGACAGAAGGTAGTTTTGTGGTTTTTCCCAAAAGCAAATACTCCTGGCTGAACAATCGAAGGCGAGGGATTCCGGGATGAATTCCAAAAATTTCAGGATAAAAATATAGCGATCATTGGAATGAGCGCTGATACAGTCCAAAGACAAAAGAACTTTTGTGAGAAATTAAATTTTCCATTTTCCCTTTTATCTGATGAATCTAAAGAAACCATCAAGGCCTACGGATCTTGGGGAAAGAAGAAACTTTATGGAAGAGAATATGAAGGTATTTTCCGATATACATATATAATTGATGAGAATGGAAAAATTGAAAAAGCATATCTTAAAGTTTCTGTCAAAACACACGCACAAGATATCTTGAATGACCTAGGTTAAGAGACCAAATGCCTTTTTTACGTTCCAGACGACTGAGATATCTTTTCGGAACGGTGATCCTGTCATGGATCCTCTTTATATTATTTCGGGTTCTTTTTTATTGTGTGTTCAATGAGCCTTCCACAGATTTCAGTTCACATGATTTGAAACGAGCATTCTGGATGGGCGTACGTTTTGATCTACGCCTATCCATTTTACTTACATTTCCCCTGTTGTTTTTGTCAATGATCCCGGTAGTAAACATGGGTCGATCATCAATTTCAAGAAAACTGGGTAAATGGATATATGGAATTTTGATAACGATAATCATCTGGGTTTATGCTGCCGACCTTGGTCACTATGCATATCTACAGCATCGTGCGGATATTACAGCACTAAGTCTGCTAGAGAATCCCCTCATATCAGGTCAAATGGTGTTCGAAAGTTATCCGGTGATATGGTTAATGATCATTCTTATTGCCCTGTGTTGGGCTTGGATCCACCTTCATAATCGATTACTGAACGTCACCATCTCAAGGCCCCCTAAATATAGAAAAACGTCACATAAGACACTTGGCGTGATCTTCGGCAGTGTTATTTATCTGTTCAGCCTGTGGGGTACGTTCGCCCAGTATGCCTTATTCTGGAGTGACGCATTCTTCAGCCGTGACCCATTTGTATCAGCCCTTGCGTTGAACCCTGTACTTTATTTTTATGATACCACAACTTTTAGTGAGACAGATTTTGATCCGGAAAAGGTACGTAAATATTATCCTATGATGTCTGAATGGCTAGGAGTGGATAACCCGGACATTGAAGAGCTGAATTTCCATCGGACAATAAAATCAAAAATGAAAAGAAAACGACCTCCAAATGTTGTGATCATTTTTATGGAATCGGTGGGACTAAACCGTATGGGACTGGTGGGTAATCCCTTTGACCCAACCCCGACGCTGGACAGACTGGCCAGTGATGGATTATTCTTCCCCAATTTCTACGTACCCTGGGTCAGCACTTCCAGGTCTGTTTTTACCATGGTAACAGGTATACCGGATGTGGCTCGGACGAAAACATCTTCAAGAAATCCACTTATCCGTGACCAGTACAGTATCATTTCTCAATTTGTGGATTATGACCAATACTACATGATCGGTGGAAGCGCCAGCTGGGCTAATATTCGAAGCCTGATCACATATAACCTAAAAGAAATGAAATTACTGGAACTGGAAGATTATGATAGACCCCGCGTGGATGTGTGGGGCATTTCTGACCTCGATCTTTTTCGCGAGGCCAATGATCAATTCTCTCAGCGTGAATCGGGGGAACCATTTTTCGCCATCATTCAGACAGCGGGAAATCATCGCCCGTATTCTATACCCGATGATAACGCAGGTTTCGAGATTTATGAGGAACATGAGGATTCATTACGTGGGGCCGGATTTAAATCTTCGGAGCAATATAATGCCATGAGGTTTTTGGACCACTCAATTGGAAAGTTCATGGACCTGGCAAAAGCGGAAGACTATTTTGAGAACACTATTTTTGTATTATTTGGTGATCATGGGAATGCCGATCCCAAGGCCGAACACATGCCGGCAGATGACTATGCTCTTCGCCTCCGATCTTATAATGTACCGTTTATTATTTATGGTCCGAGTTTGGGTATAAAACATCGCACTATTGGAACCGTCTGCGGACTGTCTGACCTGCTACCGACCATTGCGGGATTAAGTGGCATCGACTATCAAAACAGGACTCTGGGCAGGGATATACTAAAACATGATGATGCAATGGTCTTTGTTGTTAATAAGAAGATCTCTCCCAGCAGTTACGGTGTGCTGGATGATAAAAACTACATAAGGATCTTTCGGGATGGTTCGGGCATTGAATTCCATGACCTCAATAGTGAAGACCCGGCAAAGGACGTGTTGTATGATAATGAGGAACTGGTCATGCATTTTGAAGAAATGACCATGGGGATCCTGGAAACCGCGAAGTATATGCTATATCACAATCGGAATTGATTTAATAAGTTGGAATAAATGAGTGTATTTTTCATAGGAGAAAATTATGAATTTCATTAATCGATTTACAACTGTGTTGCTCATTGTGATGGCCATAGCTTTTGCCCAGGAAAGAACATTCTACCTAAAGTCTGGGGATCAGGTAACCGGTACAGTCTCATCTGAAACGGATACCACATATATAATTTCAACTACTTTTGGAGAGATCACTGTCAAGAAAGATGAGGTAAAGCCAGAGGAAGTATTTTTATACCTTAAAAGCGGTGATAAACTACGCGGCACTATCCTATCGGAAAGCGATGAGGGGGTCACCGTAAAAGCACAGTTTGGAGAAGTGTTTCTAAGTAGGGATAAGATTGAGCGTATTGACTTTAGAAGTATGGGCCGTGCACGTGGAGAGTTTGCCCGACCGGGCCAGGTTGAAAAAGGCCGCTGGTACTATGGTGACGAGCGTCTGATTGATATTTACTTTGATCCTACCGGATACGTTCTTGAGGAAAATGTTCTCTATTTTAGTGGTCTCTCCTGGGGCTATGGTTTGACGGAAAAAATTCAGATTACCTCGAAGTGGGGAGGTTATTTTTTTGGAGACCTAAATCTTCGACCCAAATTTATGCTTTTTAAAACGGGGGACCTTAAATCAGAAAAATCCATGTCAGTTGGGTTCCATTTTCACATGCGGGGTAGTCCTGAAAAACGTGAAATAATAACCTGGGATGATATTGAAACAAGGAGCATGTGGGATGAAACAACCCAAAGCTGGGTTTATTATGATACAACAATTTCTATTACAGAATGGGTAAAAGTTGGATCAGAATTTATTGAAGAAGACTGGGACAATGATGGTGAGATTGATAATCGATATTATGAAAATGATTTAACAAGCGGAGACATGTGGTGGGAAGCTTTTGCTGCATTTACAATTTCAAACCTGAAGGAATCAGGTCAGGGACGAGTTAACCACACCATAGGAGCCAACGTGACATCATACCCTGGTTATGATGATCTAATGCCCCGGGCCTATTATGCCGTGTCCGCTGATGCACGCCGCAGTTTAAAACTGATTTTTGAAATTTTCTATGATCCCTATTGGGCATCTATGTTGGAAATAATGGATGAAGAAAACATTTCTGATATTGACTTCGATTTTGGGTTTATCTATGCCTATAACGAAAAATTTAGGATCGGTATCCATTTTCAGAGACCTTTTTTGGCCTTCTATTACAAATTCTAAAGGCTACACAGATGCAAAAAACACGTTTTATTTTCATCGCTATTTTTCTTGTTGGCCTGCTACCGGCACAATCATACTGGATCTACACCTATTCCAGCGAAATGAAAGATGTTGCTATAGTTGG